>JACVCK010000021.1 GCA_016742055.1 Phycisphaerales bacterium | reverse complement strand
GGCCGGCGCTGGCGTGGACGCGTGGGGAGCCCTTGGGGCACGCGCCGTCGTACGCCGTGCCCTGCGGGTTTCGGTAGATGCGGGCGTAGACGTGGCAGCAGCGGAACCAGACGCTGATCCAGGGGCGACCGGGCTCGGCTCGTCGGGCGGCGATGGCGTCGCGGGCCTGCGCGGGGGTGAGGGGCTGGGGGGTCCCCCGCTTGCTGAGCGCGGCGATGTCCACGATGTCGCGGGGGTCCGGGCCGGGCATGGACCCTTCCTATCGACAAAGCGGCGTGGAGCGCTTCAGGACGGGGGCAGGCAGGCGCTTTCGATCTGGGCGAGCAGGAGGCGCCCCTGGTCGAGGAGGCCGTCGGCCCGGGCGAGGGGGTCGCCGGCGTCGATGGAGCATTCGCGCAGGGTGGGCAGGTTCACGAGGATGTTCCATCGGGAGGCGCGGGCGGCGGCTTCGGCGAAGACGGCGGCCATGGCCAGGTCGCTGTGGAGGTAGCGGTTGGTGATGGGCGCGAGGTGGGCGCAGCGCTGGAGCAGTTCGACGCCGAGGGCGACAACCTGCTCGGGCGGCTGGAGCGCGGCGAGCGCCGCGGGGCCGAGCGTCTGCGTGCGCCCGGGGGCGTCGGCGGGAAGGCGCATGGCTTCGTTGAGGCGTGCGTAGGCGGCGGCGTCGGCCTCGGCGAGGTCGAGGAAGCGCCGGCGGATGTCGCGGAGTTGCGAGTCGGCGGCTTCGAGTGCGGGCTGATGGGGCGCGAGGGACTTTCGCCCGAGGGAGTAGGCGACGACCATGGAGGCCAGCGCCGCGGCGTGCGCGCCGATGAGGGGCGCGACGGCGCCTCCGCCGGGCGTTGGAGACTTGGCGGCGAGGGCTTCGAGGAAGGCGTCGATGGTGTGGTGTTCGGCTCGCACGCGCGGATGGTAGCGGCGGGGCGGGCCGGGGCGCGGGGGCTCAGTTGCCGCCGACGTCCGCGGGCTCATCGCGTCGGATGGCGGCGCGGAGTCCGAGGCGGTCGTTGTCGTCGGCGACGCCGTCGAGGTTGAGGTCGGGCTTGGGGTTGGGGAGGGCGTGGAAGGCGTAGAGGTCGCGGACGTTGACGGCGCCGTCGCGGTTGACGTCGTAATCGGCCTGCCGGACTGGGAACGAGAAGGGCGAGACGATGGCCTGGCGGCGACCGACGATGTTCTCAGCCGAGACGCGCCAGAAGTAGGTCTTGTTGAGTTCCAAGAGGTTGTCGGGGATGGTCCATGACGTGCCGTCGATGAGCGGGATGACCAGTTGCGTGGCGATGATGTTGGTGAAGGACGCGTTGGAGGCGAGTTCGACGGTGTAGAGGAGGGCGCCGGTGGACTCTTGCCACTTGAGCGTGACGGGGCGCGTGCCCGTGCCGCCGTCGCCGGGGGCGACGAGGGCGAATTCGCCGGGGCCAGGGAGGGTTGAGAAGGAAGCGGAGCCGGGGGTTGAGCCGCGGACGTCGACGGCGTTGATCGCGGTGACGCGCCAGTGGTAGGTGGTTCCGGGCTGGATGTGTTCGGCCGTGAGGAGAAACGTAGGCGTTGTGAGGTTGCCGACGTTGACGACGCGGTTGGTGAAGGCGGGATCGGTGGCGACTTCGACGCGGTAGGTGGCGGCGTCGGGGGAGGGCGTCCAGGCGAGAGGGACGGGGATGAAGAGGTCGGCCGCGCTGGGCGCGGGGCTGACGAGGGTGAAGTCTCCCGGGGGCCCGAGGATGCGGAAGGTCGCGGCGGCGGGGGTCGCGGCGACGGCGCCGACGGCGTTGGCGGCGACGACCTTCCAGAAGTATGTGGCGCCTTCCTGGAGCGCGCCCGCGGGGATGGTGAACGATGTGGAGGCGAGCGTGGCCTCGGTCAGGACGATGTCGGTGAACGCGGCATCGCGCGCGACGGTGAGGATGTAGGTCGCGGCGTTGGCCGAGGGGGACCAGGTGAGCGTGACGGGCGCCACGAGCGCGGGGCCGCCGGAGACGGCGGGCGAGGTCATGGCGAAGGCGCCGGGGCCCGCGGCGGTGGAGAAGGCGAAGACGGCGCCGGAGTTGGTGGGGCCGACGGCGTTGGAGGCGACGACGCGCCAGAAGAGACTGGCGCCGGGTTCGAGCACGCCCGCGGGGAGCGTGAACGAGGTGGCGGTGAGCGAGCCGGACTGGAAGAGGATGGTCGAGAACGCGCTCGAAGCGGCGATCTGCACGCGGTATGACGTAGCGCCTGCGGCGGCCTGCCATGAGAAGGTCGGCGAGAGCGGCACGCCCGCGGCGTTGTTGGCGGGGCTGGTCAGGAGGAACGCGCCGGGCGCGGTGGCGGCGCCGTTGTTCCCTCCGTTATTGCCGCCGTTGTTCCCGCCGTTGTTGCCGCCGGGGTTGGTGATGAAACCGCCGGAGCCGGAGGTGACGACGTCGCCGGACCCGCCTGATCCCCCACTCAAGCCGCCCGGCGCTGCGCTGGAGCCGGAACTGGGCGCCGAACTGGACTGGGAGGATGAGCCGGACTGCGCCGGGATGCTGATGCGCCGATCGGCGGTGGGCATGAACTCCTGGCCGAAGGCGCCGTCGGGCGTGAAGTTGGAGAGGTCGGGCTGGGGCGCGGGGATGTTGGGCTGGTCGAGGTTCTGGGGCGTGACGCCGGCGGGGATGGTGCGGCGGGGCGTTGTGCCGGCGCCCTGCTGGAGGTTGCGGCGCATGTTCTCGAGCGCGATGCGCCGGTCCTCGCGCATCTGGTTGCGGCGGGCCTCGGCCTGCTCGGGCGTTTCGCCTTCGTTGACGCGCTGCACGGGCTCCGGCGCGGCGCGGGGCTGGTTGCGGGTGATGGGCGCGACGGCGCGGGGTCGGCCCGCGACGGGTTCGGGGGGCGGCGCGAGAGTGGGCGTTGGGGCGGGGGCTGCGGCGATGGATTGGGCGGGCGCCGCGCCGTCGGCGGGCTGATCGGGGAGGACGACGATGCGCGAGCCGTCGGCGCCGGCGCTGCATCCTCGCTGGATGATGCCGAAGAGGATCGCGCCCAAGAGCGAACCCAAGATGATGGCCCAGCCGAGACGTCCCATCGGGAGGAGGCGACCTTTCTGGACGGCGTTCCTGCTCGGCGCCCCGAAAGCGGGGATGGATCGAGGAGGGCCGTCGTTTGGGGATCGAGAATTGCTTTCCGCCCGTGCCCGGGCGGTCAGTCGAAGGATGCCTCAGAATAGTCCTCAGGCCATACGCATGGGCCGAAGTCCAGTTCCGGCGTGAGGGCTGGGCGGGTCGCGCCGGGGGACAGGTCTGGAGCGGAGGCCGGGGCGGGGCTCGCCTTGACAGGGGGGCACAGGGGGCTAGATTCGCGGACCATGAGTCAATCGAGTGGTGGTTCCCCGGGGTCCGAGATTGTTCTTCCCGAGGCCCGGATGCACGTGCGGACTCCGAAAGAGCCCGGCACGGCGACGATCTTGAGGAACGAACTGGCGACGTCGCGGAAGGCGGCGGGCTATGTGCGTCACGTGGAGATTGACCTGACGGGCTCGGGGCTGGAGGGCCAGTTTCTTCCCGGCCAGGCGATCGGGGTGATCGCGGAGGGCGTGGACGAGGCGGGCAAGCCGCACAAGGTGCGTCTGTACTCGATCTGCTCACCGGCGCGAGGCGAGGACGGCAAGGGCGTGGTGGTGGCGACGACGGTGAAGCGCCTGATCGACGAGCACTGGGAGTCGCACAAACTCTTCGTGGGCGTCTCGTCGAACTACCTGTGCGACCGTCGCCCCGGGGACAAGGTGCTGGTGTCGGGGCCGGCGGGCAAGCGGTTCGTGCTGCCGGTGGACAAATCGGCGCACGATTACGTCTTTTTCGCGACGGGCACGGGGATCGCTCCGTTCCGCGGGTTCATCATGGACCTGCTGGAGAACAACTGCACGAGCCAGGTGTTCCTCATCATGGGATCGCCGTACTCGACGGACCTGCTGTACCACGCGGACCTGCTGCGCCTGCAGGAGCAGCACAAGAACTTCCAGTACATCACGGCGATCAGCCGCGAAAAGCAGGCGGACGGGCATGACCCGCTGTACATTCAGGACCGCATCCGGACGGAGCGGGAGCGTCTTCTTCCGGCGTTGATCTCCCCCCGGACGCTGATCTACGTGTGCGGCGTGGCGGGGATGGAGTTGGGGATCTTCCAGCAGTTGGCGCTGCACCTGACTGGGAACGATCTGCGGCAGTACCTGGACGTGGATCCTGAAGCGCTGGCGGCGATCCGTCAGTGGACGCGTCCGATGATCCACAAGCAGGTCCGTCCGACGCGCCGGGTGTTCCTGGAGGTCTACGCGTAAGTCGGGAGGCCGTCCGGGCCGATGAAGGGGGTTGGCGGTCCCGGTGGTCGGGCCGCGACGGGCATCGAAGGGGGATGGCCGGCCGATCCGGCAGGAGCGCGAACTCATGGCGCACGTGATCACGGAACCGTGCATCGGCACCAAGGAGACGGCCTGTGTGGACGTCTGCCCGGTGGACTGCATCCATCCGCGGAAGGACGAGCCGGACCATGCGTCGGCGAAGCAGTTGTTCATCGAGCCGGACACGTGCATCGACTGCGGCCTGTGCGTGGACGAGTGCCCGGTGAAGGCGATCTATCCCGAGGCGGACGTGCCGGGTCAGTGGAAGAACTACATCCAACTCAACGCGGACCACTTCAAGAAGTGACGCGGCGCAGCGCGCGGCTCCGATGGCTCACTCGGCCGCCGGGGAGCGACGCTCGCGGCGCGTGAACTCCTCGATGCTCAGCGTGCCGCCCTCGTGGTAGGGCGTGGGTTGGTGGTACGTGTGGCACACGGTGCAGGAACTGGGCGCGCCGGCGCGGGGGTTGTGGCATTCGCGGCAGGAGGCGACGCCCGGGAGCATGACGTCGAGCGTCGAGACGCTCGTGCGGGCCTGCGTGTGGCACTGCACGCAGGAGAGCATCTCGTGCGAGCGGTGCGAGAACTGCGCGCGGGGCAGCCAGGAGGAAGGGATCGCGGGCGGCGCGACATGGAACGAGCCGGGGGGCTCCATGGCCGCGGCCATGCCGGCATGGCAGTATGCGCAGCCGTTGGCGACCTGCTGGAGGAGGCGCTCGCGCTGGGAAGCGAGCCACTGGGTGGCTTCGGCGCGGTCGGCGAAGCGCGGGACGGCGAGGGGAGCGGCGGCGCCGGCGGGCTGCCTGCGGCCTCGGGAGGGTCGGGCGGACTCGGCTTCTTCTTCGGGGCTGAACCGTGATTCGGCGAAGGCGGCGGCGGTGGCGAGGGCGCGTTCGATCTGTTCGACGACGCGCGCGGGCGCGCCGTGGGGGACACGGATGGCGTCGCCCTGGCCTTCGGGGGTGATGGACGGGACGCGGGCCAGTTGGTCGGTGTGGCAGCGGGCGCAGTGGGCGTCGAAGCGGATGGGCTTCATGCGCCAGCCGCCGGGCTCGGGCCGGTGGCAGGAGGCGCAGGACATCGAGAGCCGTTCGGAGCCGCCGATGGACACGATGTGGGCGTCGGGATCATTGGCGACGGCGAGGAGGGCCTCCTGCATGCCGGGCGTGTCGGGGTCGAGGTGTCGGGCGTGGTTGAGTCGGATGGTGGCTTCGTCCTGGCGGCCTTCGCGGAGGACGGCCCACTCGGGATGGCGCGTGGCGAAGGAGGTGACGCTGTTGACGACGTCGCCGGGCGCGGCCTCGGCGTCGTCGGGCAGGCGGCTCCAGAAGAACAGCGCCGCGGCGATGACGGCGCAGAACGCGAGGACGGCGACGGCCATTCGGAGCGCGTTCATGGCGCGTCTCCGTGCGGGGGCTCGGTTGTGGCGGCGGCGTCGGGGATGCGTCTTCCGAGGGCGGCGAGGTCCTTGTGGCAGCCGATGCAGAGGAGGTCGGGGACGTTGGCGAGGCGGACGTTGGGGCCTCGGTGTTCGACGTGGCAGGTGGAGCAGTCGCCGGACATTTCGACGGGCCGGGCGCGGCTGGATACGAGCATTTCCGGACCGCGGAAGAAGGCCTGGTGCGGGTTGTGGAGCGTGGCGACGTGGCAGCGGAGGCAGGCGGAGTCCTGCGCTGGGAGCCAGAAGCCGGATCGTGCGGGGTCGGGCTGATGGCACTGCTGGCAGTCGTCGGCGAACATGGCGTGGGCGTGGGTGAGCGGGCCAGAGGAGAAGGCGCGCTGGTCGCCGGAGAATCCGGAGTAGAGGGTGAAGGCGGCGATGGCGACGACGACGACGACGGCGAGTCGTTCGGTCCAGGAGTCGGGGAACCGACGCCGCCGGACGTAGCGGAGGTCGAAGCGCTCGGAGAGGGGCCAGATGTCCCTCATAGCGCGCTCCCGAATCGGAGGGCCACGACGGCGTGGATGGCGCTGGCGGCGAGCAGCCCCCAGGACAGCGGGACGTGGACGATGAGCCAGGAGAACAGGACGCGCATGAGGCGGCGCTGGCGGATGAGTTGGCGGCGGCGTTCGCAGATGGCTTCGAGTTCGTCCACGTGCGCGGCCTGCTCGGGGGGCGTCATGGTGCGGAGGGCGGCGAAGAGGGAGTCGGAGCGGCGGCGGGATGCGAGCGTGGCGCCGGGGGCTCCGCGGAAGAAGGGCACGAGGTAATCGTGGTAGAAGCGGCGCATGGCCTCGGGCCCGAGCGCGGTCTGTGCGGCGCCCTCGATCTTGCTGGCGTAGGCGGCGGCGGCGACCTGCTTGACGAGCATGGTGGTGGCGCCGGTCTCGGTGGGGTCGATGGTGCCGGCGGCTTCGGCGACGACCTGCTCGGCGAGTTTTCGGAGGTTGATGAACTGGCGGTCGAGTTGCTGGGCGAGCGTCTCACCGGGGACGGCGTGGAGGAGCAGGCGCGGGATGAACTGCTGGAGGAGGACCCCGAAGAGGCCGCTGAGGGTGACCAGGCCCAGGAGGATCCACAGGGCGGTGGTCATGGCGCCGCCGCGGTGGAAGGCGCTGTGCAGCGCGACGAGGAGGACGGCGAACAGCCCGAGCCAGACGTGCCCGCGGAGCCAGGCCTGGGCGCGCCCGATGCGCCAGTGGGGCGCGCGGCGTTTGAGACTGAGCGCGGCGCAGAAGATCATGATGGCGAGCGCGCCGACGCCGAAGGTGACGCCCAGGGGCGAGCCGCCCCGTGGTCCGTGGGGCCTGCCGGCGCCGTCCCAGATGTAGAGCGCGACGGCCGCGGCGCTCATGAAGAGCACGGCGCGGATCATCGGCCATTGCTGTCGGTTGATGAGCATGCTGGCTAGAGGGCGGAGCGGTCGTTTCCGGCGAGTCCGGAGCCGTGGAGGAACTGGCGTGCATCGACGCGGACGGCGGCGTCGTGGGGGCATGCGTAGACGCAGGCGGGGCCCGTGGGCAGGGAGGAGCACTGGTCGCAGACGACGGCGCGTTCGGTGACTTCGACGACTTCGCCGGTTTCGGCGACGCGTTTGGCGCGCTGGCTGACGTCTTCGCCGAAGGACTCGAGGGGGTGGAGTTGGATGGAGTTGTAGGGGCACTGCTTGGCGCACACGCCGCAGCCGACGCACCAGTCTTCGATGAAGATGTTGAGGTCTTCGGTGCGTCGGATCGACCCGACGGGGCAGCCGATCATGCAGACGGGGTCCATGCACATGCGGCAGGAGGAGGGGACGAGAAAGCGGTCGTAGCGCGGCCCTTCTCGGATGAGGCGGGAGATGCCGTCGTCGTGGGCCTCGGAGCACGCCTGCGCGCACTGGTCGCAGCGGGTGCATTTCTCCAGGTCGATGAGCATGAGGTTCTGGCCCTGGAGGAGGCCGAGGTCCTCGACCTGCTTGGCGGGCACGGAGGGGAGGATGGTGAGCGCGGCGCGGACCTGGCTGAGGACGCGTCTCTCGGCGGCCTCTTCGAGGCGCTTGAGGATGTCGGGGTAGCCGCGGATGACGCGGTCAAAGGTTTCGGCGGAGATGCGGACGAGTTCGACGCGCGCGGGGCGGCGTTTTCGTCCTCCGGCTTCGGCGATGGGGTGGTCGACGGCGGTGCAGGTGGCGTTGCGTGGGGCGGCGCGGAGGAGGGCGGTTTCGCCGAAGAAGTCGCCTCGGGTGAGGTAGGCGAGTTGGCGCTCGCCGCCGGGGAACTTCTTGCTGACGCGGACCTGTCCGACGCGGAGGATGTACATGGCGTCGGCGGGGTCGCCTTCGTTGAAGATGACGGCGCCGGCCTCGACGCTGATGAGTTCGCAGGCGGACTTGAGTTCGCCGAGGGCGACGGCGTCGAGGGACTCGAAGAGGGGGACGTTGCGGAGGTGGTTGTCGAGGGCGCGCTCGCGGTACTTCTGGTCCATCTGCGCCTTGAACGTCTTGGAGCGCTGGAGCAGTTCGTAGACGTTGCGGAGAACCTCGATCATCTCGCAGTCGGTCTCGGCGACGACGGTGGCGGAGCGTGGGGCGAGGTTGAGGCAGGACATTTCGCCGAAGACGTCGCCCGGATGGAGCGTGGCGGCGAGGTCGCCGTAGCGGAGGTCCACGGTGGCGTCGATGGGGATGAGTTTGTCGGCGGGGTGCGGGGGGCGATCGAGGCGGCGCTGGCCGAACCACTCGCCGACGCGGGCGATGAGGCCTTTGCGCCTTCGGTTGCGGGCGGCGTCGAGCCGGCGCCCGATAAAGACGCGCGCGGAGCCCTCGACGATGTAGAAGGCGGTGGTGCCGCCCTCGCCCTCGCGGCAGATGACGTCGCCGGCGGCGAAGAGGCGCTTGCGGACGGCGCCGGGGTACTTGAGGAGGGCTTTTTCGTCCACGTCGGCGAAGATGCCGATCTGGCGGAGTTCCTCCGGGGTCATGAGCCGACCCTCCGAGAACGTCGCCAGCGGCATGGCCTTGCCCATCGAGCGCTCCTTGCCCGCGGCCGAAACCGGCCCGGGCGGCACGAAAACGGCGGATTGGGCTGTGGAAGCCCAGCCTCGCCGGTCGATTATCGACCGAAGGGGGCGCGGAACGCAAACGGAGGCGTTTGGAACAGCGCGCCGATGCGGGCCGTCCATTGACGGGATGTCGGGCGATTGGTCAACTGTTGTCGGCCGGGGCAACGCGAAGTGGAGGGTCGGCGATGCGGAACTTCAGGAAGCATTGGGGCGTGGCGCGCTGGACGGCGGGGCTTGCGGCCTGGGCCGCGGCGACGGGGGCGCTGGCTCAGCCGGGCCTGACACGGGTGGACCGGCTGATGTACTTGGGCAATCCGACGTGCACGGGCGCCAAGTGCCATTCGGGCGATCCGAAGATGCAGGGCGGGCAACTCATCGGGGATGAGTTCACGATCTGGACGGACTCGGACCCGCACGCCAAGGCGTTTAAGACGCTCTCCAATGCGGCGTCGAAGGCCATCGCGTCGAAGTTGTCGATCGAGAGCGCGGCGTCTTCGGCGCGGTGCCTGTCGTGCCACGCGGCGGATGTGCCGGCGGGGCAGCGGGGCGAGCGCTGGGCGCTGGATCAGGCGGTCTCGTGCGAAGCGTGCCACGGCCCGGCGGAGAAGTACCTGGAGCCGCACGCCAAGGCGGGCTGGACCGCGGGCCAGCGCAAGTCGTTGGACGTGAAGGGGATGCGCGAGGCGCACGGGCTGCTGGACACGTCGAATCTGGGCTTGCGGGCGACGATGTGCACGGCGTGCCACCTGCAGATCGACAAGGACCTGGTGGACGCGGGGCATCCGGAACTGCAGTTCGAGATGGGCTGGTACAACGAGTACCTGTGGAACGAGAACTACGCGACGCACTGGACGAAGCCCGAGGGCGATCCGGTCAGCGCGCGGCTGTGGGCGATCGGCCAGATGGTGTCGCTGGACGCGGCGCGGGCTCAGGTCGAATCATGGCGGGCGAAGGGCTGGGACGCGTCGTCGGCCGAGGGGCTGGTGGCGCTGTACGGCAAGGGCGCGGAGGTCGCCAAGAAGCACTTCGGCGCAGGCGGGGTCGACGCGCTGCAGACCGCCGCGATTTCGGCGGCGAGCGCGGCGGCGGCGGCGGCGGACCTGGCGGGTCTGGCGGGCTCGGCGGCGAACCAGCAGCAGCGCGAGATCGTGCTGTTCGGGGTCGCGTCGCTGGTGTTCTCCTGCCATGACCTCAACGGCACGGAGCCGCCGGACGAGTTCTGGGACATCTACGACGGCGCGATGAGCGCCGAGGGCGCGGCGTTCGGCGCGCAGGTGCAGGCGCTGGCGGCGATGGCGAAGTGAGGCGTTGACCGGAAACCCGCTTGTTCGTCGCAGGTTCCTTGGAAGCGGCTTCGAGGCGATCAGAATCCGCCGAACGGGACGCGCGGGAACTTCACGTAGGGCAGACGGATCAGGTCGCCGTTGAGGTTGATGAAGACGAAGTCGGCGCGCTGCACGCCGGAGCCGAACTGCTGGAAGCCGACGGCGCCGGAGAAAGCGACGAAATCGTCCTGCTCGATGCCGTCGCCGGACACGCCGATGCCGCCGACGAGGACGCCGTTCTTGTAGAGCGGGACGGAGCCGGGGAAGACCTGCAGGCCGTTGCGGAGCGGGAGCGACGGGTCGGCCACCCCCCCACCTCCCAGGAGGCCCGCGTCAAAGTGCGCGAGCGCGGCGCCGTCGTCGCCGACGGCGGCGAACTCGGTGAGGAAATCAACCAGACGGTTGGTGAGGAGCGCGGTCTGGAGGCCGGTGTTGAAGGGTGAGTATTCCTCTGGCGGGGGCGCGGCCAGGGGGCCTCGGGTGTTGACGGGGAGGCCGTCGGGGATGAAGGGCCGCGCGAGGAAGCCGCCGGTGCGGTCGGAGAAGGCGACGGAGCCGTCGAGGTTGAGCCCGATGGCGGCCATGCGCGCGACGTAGTCGGCGTGGGCGCCGGCGTCGGCGTTCGAGAGGAGCGTGGCGGCGGCGGGGCTGGACATGCTGGCGGCGGTGCGGGCCTTCTGGACGGCGACGTCGAAGCCGAAGACGGGCGCGTCGGCGGTGCGGAAGCAGCCGATGAGTTCGCCGCGGGCGTCCACGACGGCGACGGTGACCTGCGAGCGCTGGGGCCGATCGCGACGGATCTGCGCACGGAGGGCGTCGTTGAGCGCGTGGGCGTTGGAGATGATCTGGGAGACGTCGCCCTGTGTGAGTTGTCGGTTGTTCACGGGCGCGCCGGCGCGGACGAGCGTCGAACCGGCGTCGCTCGGGGTTGCTTCGACGACGAGGGTTGGATCGGCAGGGTCGGCGATGGGCAGGGCCCAGATGCGGCGCGAGGCGCGCGAGGGGCCGACGACGAACCGGTCGGCGCCGACGGCGAGCGTGCGCATGGAGGAGAGCGCCGCGGCGGGGTCGGCGATGTCGCTGGACGCGACGACGGCGCCGGTCTGGGAGAGCGTGAGTTGTCGGCCGAGGGTGGCGACCTGGGCGACGAGTCGGTCGTCGGCGGGGTCGGCGGTGGCGCGGTCGTCGTAGGCGAGGGCTCGGAAGGGCAGGCCGGGGTTGACTTCTCCGGGTCCGCCGTCGGTGAGGTTCTGGAGGACGACGGCGCCGAGGCCTGCGGGGTCGATGCGGATGAGTTCGCGGACCGCGCCGTCGGCGCGGATGGCGAAGAAGCCGGCGGGCCCGACGGCGATCGAGTCGAGGGAGCCGTCGGCGGGGTGGGTGAGCCGCAGGTAGGAGGCGGGCGCGCCGAGGTTGGCGGGATCGATGCGCCATGCCTGTCCGTCGGCGCCGATGGCGAAAACGCGGTCGTCGGCGCCGTCGAAGAAGCCCGCGGCGTCGCGCGGGAGCGCGTTGGGCTCGCCGATCGACACCAGAGAAGAGGCGGCGCCGGACTGGATGTTCATCGTGAAGGCCTTGCCCGCGTCGGTGAAGATGGCGACGCGGTCGTCGGCGGCGGCGCCGGGCGTGCCGCCGTCCAGATGCGCGAGGGCCACGACGGACTCGCCGGGGCGGACGTCCATCGAGCCGGCGCCGGTGATGAGGCGGATGGGCTCGACATCGGGCCCGGGCACGGCGACGGACACGAGGCGGATGGACAGGTCGGCGCGCTGCTGCGCGGCGTAGAGCACGCCCTCGCCCACGGCGACGGCCTGGTAGCGGCTGGCGGCCAGATCGGGGATGACTTCGCCCGTCACGGCGCCGAAGGTGGCGGTGGCGAACATGGTGTCGGGGCTGACGCGCGGGGGAACGAGGTACACGGCGCGCCCGGCGCCGATGAGCGTGGGCAGATCGGGCAGCGGGCCGAGCGACGCGACGCTGGGGATCGGCGCGGGGCCGGAGTAGGCGAGGCGGAGGCCGTCGACGAAGATCTGCGACGCCGCGATGTTGGTCGGGGGCGCGAAGCCGGCCTGCGCCGCCTGGGCGATGGCTTCTTCGGCGGTGGTGACGACGGGGCTGCGGCCAAGGACGACGGTGTAGACGCCGTCGAGTTCAACGCCGACGCCAGCGACGACCTGGCCATTGCGATAGAGCGGGACGCCGCCGGGATCGGCGGCGAGGCCGAGGGGCAGGCGGTTGATGTCGCTGGTGGGCAGACTGGAGAACTGGACGCCAAAGAGCGGGCCGGAGTCCTGGTAGGCGATGCCGGGGGGGAAGTTGGGCTGGATGATGTAGCCGGCGGTGCGGGTGGTGAATGCGTTTCCAGAGGTCGAGAGGAACGCGGCGGTTCCGGCTTTGGTGGTGGCGAGGATGGCTGAGGAGATGGCGACCCCTTCGAGGCCGCCAACCCCGCCGGCGGAGATGGTGGAGGTGAGCGGCGCGGGCGGGAAGGCGGGGTCGGTGGTGCGGAGGACGGCCAGCGCGTTGCCCTCGCGGTCGATCAGGGCGATGGTGGCGTTGACGCCCAGGCGCTGCGCGCGGGCGACGGCCTGAGAAAGGACGCGCTCGATCTCCGCGACGGAGAGCATGTCGGCGGCGGAGGGGAGCGGCCGCGCGGTGGAGGACGCGGCGGCGGCGGCCGCGAGGGCGACGGCGAGCAGGGATCTGCGGTTGCTCATGGCGCTGCTCCGCTGGTGGAGGGTGCGGGATGTGTTCCTCAGGATGGTGAACGCGTGGCGCGGCGTCAATGGGGCCGTGGTTTGCGGCGCAGCGCGTTGTGGCGGTACATTCGTCGGCGAACCGCCTCGTGGCGGTGGAAGGTTCTCGCCGTTGCCAAGTCCGCAGAGGATCGGATGGCTGGTGGCGACCGCCGGATTGGCGGCGGGGGGCGTGTCGGCGCAGAGCGGGGGCGAGCCCGAGACGACGGAGGAAGCGAAGGCGGTTTCGGAGGTGGGCGCCGCGCTGGACGGGCCGACGGCGACGGTTCCGGAGTTGGGGCCGCTGGGCTTCGCGGGCCGCGGGCCTTACGACCTGACGTGGGTGAACCGGGTGGTGGAGCGTCCGACGGTGGCGCTGCCGGACCGGTGGCGGATCGGCTGGCAGCCGTGGGACCGGTACGGCCGTCAGGCGCCGAGCGATCCGTTGCTGATGAACGTGACGGGGGGCGATTCGCCGTACACGCTGGGCAACCCGCTGAACCCGTACGACCGGAACGTGCTGAAGGGTGACTATCCGATCGCGGGGGACGATGTTTTTCTGACGGTGACGGCGGTGTCGGACACGCTGGCGCAGTGGCGTGAACTGCCGACGCCCTCGGGCGTGAGCGCGAGCAACCCGGGGTCGTTCGATTTTTTCAGGGACGGGGAGCAGTTCTTCTTCAGCCAGACGGCGCTGCTGAGTTTCGACCTGTTCCAGGGCGCGACGGCGTTCCGGCCGGTGGACTGGCTGCTGCGGGTGAGCCCGGCGTTCAACTTCAACTATCTGGAGTTGGAAGAGCGGAACATCACCAGCACGGACGTGCGCGAGGGGCGCACGCGGGACGACAGCCACGCGCTGCTCCAGGAGGCGTTCCTCGAGGCGCACCTGGGCGATGTGAGCCCGAACTTCGACTTCGTGGCGACGAAGGTCGGGCGGCAGTTGTTCGTGTCGGACTTCCGCGGGTTCATCTTCAACGACGTGAGCGACGGGGTGCGGCTCTTTGGCAACGCGGCGTCGAACCGGGTGCAGTGGAACCTGGCGGGGTTTATTTCGCCGGAGAAGGACACGAACAGCGAACTGAATGAGTTGAACTGGCGCGACCAGATGGTGGTGGTGGGCAACGTGTACGTGCAGGACTTCATCTGGCAGGGGTACACGACGCAGTTCAGCGTGCACTGGAACCACGACCGTTCGGACCAGACGTACGACGACAACGGGTTCCTGGCTCGTCCGGCGCTGGCGGGGAGCGTGACACTGCAGGACATCGACGCGGTGTACCTGGGCTGGGCGGGCGACGGGCACATCGACCGGCTGAACGTCAGCCACGCGATGTACTACGTGACGGGCAAGGACGGCTCCAACCCCATCGCCGGGCGCGACGTGGACATCTCGGCGTTCCTGGGCGCGGTGGAGTTTTCCGTGGACATGGACTGGCTGCGCCCGAAGGTGTCGTTCATGTACGCCAGCGGCGACGACGACCCCACGGACGGCACGGGCGGGGGCTTCGACGGCATCTTCGACAACCCCACGTTCGCGGGCGGGGCGAGCAGTTTCTTCGTGGGGCAGGGCTTCCGGCTGTTCGGGGTGAACCTCAGCAGCGCGAAGTCGCTCTACAACGACCTCGCGGCGCCGAAGGCGGAGGGCCAGAGCAACTCGGTGAACCCGGGCACGATCCTGCTGAACGTGGGCCTGGACATGGAGTTGACCCCGAAGTTGCGGGCGTCGATCAACGCCAACTCGGTGTGGTTCGCCCAGATGGAGACGCTGGAGTTGTTCCTGAACCAGAACGACATCGGCAGCCACTTCGGGTGCGAGGTGAACGCGCTGGTGCAGTGGCGGCCGTTCCTGAACAACAACATCATCCTCACGGGCGGGGTGTCGGGGTTCCTGCCGGGCGAGGGGTTTGAGGACATCTACGGCGAGGACAACATGCTCTATCAGGGCTTCATCGGGCTGACGCTCGTGTACTAACTGGAGGCGCTGCGCGATGCCAGAGCGAAGGATGGACCGGCGGGCGATGGCGCTGCTGCTGATGGCGGCGGCGCTGCCCTTCGCGTGCGAGCACGCGCGGCATTGGCGGGGCGGCGAGCCGTGGGACAAGGCCACGCGCCGGGACGCTGTGGACCCGCAGCGCGCGGAGGCGATGCTCGCGGCGCGGATGACGCCCGCGCCGCCGCCGGACGGGCACAGCGCGGAGCAGAAGCGGCTGAACTCGGCCGGGTGCATGTCGTGCCACGGGCCGACGGACGATCCGGACATGCACCGGACGGCGTCGCTTTCGATCGGGTGCATCGACTGCCACGGGGGCGACGCGCTGGTGTTCAGCACGATGAGCGAGCCGGGGCGCCCGGGCGAGCCGGGGACGCCAATTGAGGATGAAGCGTACCGGAGCGCGATGCTGCGCGCGCACGTGGCGCCGCGGAACCCGGAGGCGTGGTACGGCGGGCACGACCTGATCGACGGCCGGCCCTTCGGCTCCCATCACGGGTCGAAGCAGCCCGAGCGGCTGCACGGCTCGTCGAACCCGGCGGTGTCGGCGGCGCTGCTCAATCAGGAGTCGCCGGAGTTCATCCGGTTCGTGAACCCGGGCGATCTGCGGGTCGCGGCGTACGCGTGCGGGTCGTGCCATCCCAACGAGGTGGCGAACGTCGGGCACAGCATGATGGCGCACGGCGCGATGCTGTGGGGCGCGGCGCTCTACAACAACGGCTCGATCCCCAACAAGGTCCCGCGGTTCGGCGAGTCGTACTCCGCGTTCGGCCAGCCCCAGCGCCTGCAGGGGGTGATCGAGTTCGTCGAGGGCGAGGACGGCGCCGAGCGGATGACGGTGCGCATGCCCACGGAGCAGGAGCGTGCGGCCGGCGTGCTCACGCACCTGGACCCGCTGCCGGCGTGGAACATATCGCAGCCGGGGAACGTGCTGCGGATCTTCGAGCGGGGCACGAAACTGCCGGTCTCCGGCACGGTGAACCCGGCGGAGATCGGCAACCCGAACGTGCTGGTGGAGGGCGGGCGGCCGGACAAGGGGCTCTCGCCGCGCGGGTTGGGGACGCTCAACC
This sequence comes from Phycisphaerales bacterium, assembly GCA_016742055.1. Lineage (GTDB taxonomy): Bacteria > Planctomycetota > Phycisphaerae > Phycisphaerales > UBA1924 > JACVCK01. The sequence continues at coordinate 4,716 of JACVCK010000021.1, read as the reverse complement.
GCACGGACCCGGTGTTCCTGGGCCTCCAGAAGACGCGCCTTCTTGATCCGACGCTGAACCTGATGGGGACGAACGACCACCCGGGCGACTTCCGCGCCTCGGGCTGCACGGCGTGCCACTCGGTGTACGCGAACGACCGGGACCCGTATCACTCGGACATCTACGCGAAGTTCGGCAACGACGGGCGCTCGCACAGCGTGGACCCGACGCTGCCGAAGAACCGGTCGGGGCATCCGATCCGCCACGAGTTGACGAGCGCGATCCCGAACAGCCAGTGCGTGGTGTGCCACATGCACCCGGGCACGTCGTACGCGAACGCCTATTTGGGGTACATGTGGTGGGACAACGAGTCGGACGGGCAGTTCATGTACCCGGCGCGGTCGAAGACGCCGACGGCGGATCAGGAGTGGCGCTCGTTCATGCTGAACCCGGAGGCGGCGAGCAAGAAGGGTCTGTGGGGTGATCTGTATCCCGAGGAGAAGTCGCACGCGGGCGCCGTGGCGGGCGAGGGGTTTCTGGCGCGGACGGGGGCGCCGCGGGGTTCGGAGGGCGGGACGACGTTGAACGATCAGTTGGAGCACAACCAGTTCGCGGACTTCCACGGGCACGGGTGGGTGTTCCGGGCGGTGTTCAAGAAGGACCGGCTGGGGAACCTGCTGACGCAGGACGACGCGGTGATCGCGCCGGACGATCCGGACAAATGGGCGAAGGCGGTGCATCTGCGCGACGTCCACCTGGCGCGGGGGATGCAGTGCGTGGACTGCCACTTCCAGCAGGACGTGCACGGGAACGGGAAACTCTACGGCGAGCCGCGGAGCGCGATCGAGATCACCTGCGTGGACTGCCACGGGACGTACACGGCGAAGGCGACGCTGCGGACGAGCGGCCCGGCGGCGCGTGCGGGGGGGCGTGATCTGTCGCGGGACCTGATCGGGGGCAAGCGGCGGTTCGAGTGGCGGGACGGGGAGTTGATCCAGCGCTCGCGGATGGACCCGTCGGTGGAATGGGTGGTGCCGCAGACGCTGGACACGATCAACCCGGCGTCGGCGTGGGCGGTGGCGAACCCGGATGCGGCGCGTGCGTCGCGGTACGCGAAGACGATGCGGCGCGACGGGGCGACGTGGGGCGACATCTCGGCGGAGCCGGCGGCGATGAGCGACCTGGCGCACGGCGAGGGGACGCTGGAGTGCTACACGTGCCACACGTCGTGGATGACCTCGTGCTTCGGCTGCCACCTGCCGATGCAGGCGAACCGGCGGACGCCGATGCTGCACAACGAGAGTCTGTTCACGCGGAACTACACGCAGTACAACTACCAGGTCCTGCGGGACGACGTGTTCATGCTCGGGCGCGACGGGCCGGCCAAGGGCGGGCGCATCGTGCCGGTGCGCTCGTCGTCTGCGGTGGTGGTGAGCAGCCAGAACGCGAACCGGGAGTGGATCTACCACCAGCAGCAGACGGTGAGCGCCGAGGGCTACTCGGGGCAGGCGTTCAACCCGCACTTCCCGCACGCCACGGGCGGGCGGGGGTCGACCAAGAGTTGCACCGACTGCCACGCCTCGAGCGCGAACGACAACAACGCGTGGATGGCGCAACTGACGCTGCAGGGCACGAACTTCGTGAACTTCCTGGGGCGGTACGTGTACGTGGCGACGGGGCGGAACGGGCTCGAGGCGGCGGCCGTCACCGAGCACGACGAGCCGCAGGCGGTGTACGGATCGCACCTGCATTCGCTGGCGTACCCCGACGAGCACGCGGCGTTCGTGGGGAAGCAGGGGCGCCGACTGAAGGAGGCGCACCATCACGGCGGGGGCATGGGCGCGGAGGTTCTCGACGTGCAGTTGCGGGGCGAGTACCTGTACGCGGCGCGGGGGCCGGCGGGCTTCTACGCCTTCGACGTGGCGAACATCGACAACAAGGGCTTCAGCGAGCGGATCATCACGGCGCCGGTCTCGCCGCTGGGCCAGCGCCTGGGGTTCAAGACCTCGTTCGCCGTCGCCGTGGCGAGCCCGGCGACGATCGCGGTCGATCCGGGGCGCGGGCGATTCAGCGAGGACCCGACCAAGCCGTACACGTCGATCATGGAGCCGGCGGAGCCGTGGCACGTCAACCGAGAACAGCCGATCCATCCGCTGTACGCGTACCTGTACGTCGGGGATCGGGACGAGGGGCTGATCCTGACCAACGCCGCGACGCTGCTGGACGGCGATCCGACAAACAACTTCATGGAGCGCGCGAAACTGCGCGACGGGGCGGACGCGTTCAACCCGGACGGCCTGCTGACGGGGCTGACGCACCTGGTGGTGGCGGGGCGGCACGTGTACGCAACGAGCGCGTCGGGGCTGGTGGTGATCGACGTGGATGCTCCGCTGGACCCGAAGGTCGTGGCGGTGGTGGGCAGCGACGCGTTGACGCGCCCGCAGAGCGTGGGCGTGCAGTTCCGGTACGCGTTCGTGACGGACGCGGAGGGGCTCAAGACGATCGACATCACGGACCCAGCGCGCCCGTTCGTGGTGGCGGGGACGACGGTGGCGCTGGAGGACGCGCGCCGGTTGTACGTGTCGCGGACGCGGGTGTTCGTGGCCGCGGGGCGGCAGGGGCTGGCGATCGTGGACGTGACGAACCCGGAGCGTCCGTCGCTGGAGGAGTTGTTCACGGCGGAGGGCATGATCGACGACGCGCGGGACGTGAAGGTGGGGATGGCGTATGCGTCGCTGTTCGCGTACGTGGCGGACGGCGCGAACGGCTTGCGGGTGATCGAACTCATGGGCCCGCACTCGACGGCGCAGTTCCGGGGCTTCGCCCCGCCGCTGGAGCCGCGCCTCATCGCGACCTACCCCACGCACGGCGCGGCGGTGGCGGTCAGCGAGGGCCTTGACCGCGACCGGGCGGTGGATGAGAGCGGGAACCAGGTGGCGGTGTTCGGGCGGCTGGGTGCGCGCCCGCTGTCGCTCGAGGAGATGCAGCGCCTGTATTTGAAGGATGGGACGCTGTGGACGGTTTCGGACGAGCCGACCACGGCGCCCCGGGACTTCACCTACGAGGCGACGGGCGAGGCGGCGCCGGAGGGCACGCGCCGGCGGCGGCGGGGCGGTTGACGGCGGGCCGGGCGGGGCGTGATTAGGATTCCGCCCCGATCCTTGCGCGATCTCCACCCCTTTCTCCACCCCCGGCATCACCCCCGGCATCACCCCCGAGTTTCTCCGGAGCCCCTTCCATGGCCGACGGTCCGACGACCTCCCCCACCGCCACGTCCGGCGCCGCGCGCCGGCGGACCGTGCTGATCACGGGCGCGGGCGGCGAGATCGGGCACGGCCTGATTGACGCGCTGCACGCGGAGGGCGGGTTCGACATCGTGGCGATGGACCTGAAGGAGTTGGACGGGGCGCTTCGGGGCAGGTGCGCCGCGGCGTACACGGGGGACGTGACGGACGCGGGGGCGCTGGCGAAGGTGTTCGAGCGGCACGGCTTCGACGTGGTGCACCACCTGGCGGCGCTGCTGAGCAGCAGCGGCGAGCGGAACCCCGAACTGGCGCACGCGGTGAACGTGCAGGGGACGCTGAACCTGCTGCGCCTGTCGAACGAACTGGCGCGCTCACGGGGGCGGGACGTGCAGTTCATCTTCCCCTCGTCGATCGCGGTGTACGGCATGCCGGGGCTGGCGGCCAAGAGCGACATCGGCGCCGTGCACGAGGACCGCTGCCTGAACCCGATCACGATGTACGGCGTGAACAAACTGGCGTGCGAGCACCTGGGCCGGTATTACGCGGACCACTACATGCGCCTGTCGCCCGACGCGCCCAAGGGGCGGGTGGACTTCCGCTGCCTGCGGTTCCCGGGGATCATCAGCGCGCACACCCTGCCGACCGGGGGCACGAGCGACTTTGCCCCGGAGATGATCCATGCGGCGGCGAAGGGCGAGCCGTACGCGTGCTTCGTGCGCCCGGACACGCGGATCCCGTTCATGACGATGCCGGACGCGGTGCGTTCACTGCTGACGCTGGCGGCGGCGCCGAAGGAGCGGCTGACGACGCGGGTGTACAACGTGGGCGCGTTCAGCCCCAGCGCCGCGGAGATCGCGGACCTGGTGCGTGCGGCGTTCCCGGCGGCGGAGGTGTCGTACAAGGTGACGGAGGCGCGACAGGCGATCGTGGATTCGTGGCCCGCGAGCGTGGACGACGACCATGCGCGGCGCGACTGGGGCTGGGCGCCGCAGCACGACCTGCGCGCGGCGTTCAGCGAGTACCTGATTCCGACGATTCGGAAGCGGTATGGCGCGTAAGTTAGACTGAGCGGCCGTACCGCTCGATCGCGTCGCGCACGGCTTTGGCGGCGTCGTGGGGCTTGGCGATGGTGAGCCACCAGGTCTCGGTCGCGCCGGTGCCGGCGGTGGCGGCATTGTTGTTCTGCCGGTTGGACACCAGCGTGATGCCGCCGCCGCTCGACGCGCCCGCGATCTCGATGGCGCCGGCGGTGCCGCCGCTCTGCCCGTTCGCGAAGTCGCCCGACTGCACCGAGACGGTGCCGGGCGCGGAGAAGGTGAGGGACAGGCTGCCGTTGCCGGCCTGAGCCAGGGAGATGTTGCCCGCCGTGGTGGTCGCGCTGAGCGGCAGCGCCGTGCCGGCGCCGGAGATCGAGGCGATCGTGCCCGCGGTCTGCGTGATGCCGGTGCCCGCGGTCATCGTCATGGACGCCGCGCGCAGATCGGCGCCGATG
>JACVCK010000229.1 GCA_016742055.1 Phycisphaerales bacterium | reverse complement strand
CCGTAGGTGATCGTCATCGCGGTGTCGTCGGCGACCTCGATGCAGAGCACGCGGGCGTTGGCCGTGCCGCCGGCGGGCACGGAGACGCCGGAGTCGTAATAGTCGGAGTTCGGGTCGCCGGTGGTGGAAGCGTGTCCGGTGCGGGCGAAGCCGCCGTTGCACGTGGGGCCGGCGGGGGAGGGAGTTCCGATTCGAGCCCGGGCGCGAGGAAGTGCCCAACTCGCCGCTGGTCCGCCAGACGCTGTTGTGCCGCTCGCTCGTGCAGATGGACCCCGAGCCCGTGCTCAATTGGGTGCAGCGGGCGCTGAGCGCCGTGCCCGGGCTGCACGTCATCCAGATCTCGATGAAGCCCACGCGCCAGGGCTGGGACGTCACCGTGAAGTTCGCCCGATGGGAGTTGAAGTCGTGACCAATCTCTTCGCCGCAGGCCGACGCCCCGCCCGATACGCCGCGATCCTCTGCGCCGCGCTGCTCGCCTCCGGCTGCGCCTCGTCCAGCGCGCGCAAGGGGCCCCCCAAGCCCACCCTCGGCCCCAGCCCCGCCGACATCACCGCCGCCTTCGAAATGGCCGGCGACGCGCAGGACGCCGAGGCCCGCGGACGCACCGACGAGGCCATCGCCAAGTACCGCGCCGCGCTCTCGAGTTACCGCGAGTTCCCCGCCGCTTGGAACAACCTCGGCGTCGTCCTCATGGATCAGGGCCGCTTCCTCGAAGCGGGCGAGTGCTTCGCCGCGGCGTCCGACCTTGCCCCCTTCGATCCCCGTCCCACCTACAACCTCGGGCTCACCTGGGACCGCGCCGGCTACATGGACGAGGCGCTCCGCTACTACAACCGCGCGCTCGAACGCGACGCCCGCTACCTCCCGGCGCTCCGCGGCTCGATCCGCACCGAGCGACTCATGGGCGCCGGCGACGCCAAGACCCTCGAACGCCTCAAGGCCGCGCTCCTCCTCGAACAGGACCCCCGCTGGCGCGAATGGCTCGAACTCCAGCGCCTCCGGCTGGAAGCCGAGATCCGCCAGACCGCCGTCGGCGCCCGCTGACCACGCCCCCATAACCGGCCCCGCACGAGCGCCCCCGATTCTGCCGATGGAACCTACAGTCCGCGGAACGGTCCAACGCCGTTGGAACCGCCCGCGCCGTCCACGCGCATCGGAACGCCGGATACAGGCCACAGTGAAGGGGATAAAGCCACATCACGCGTCCGTGCTCGCCCTTGTGGCCCTGGCCGGCTCCCCGGCTTGGGCTCAGGACAGCGTCGCCACGTCGCCCGGCGGCAACGACGCCCTTTCCGCCTATTCCGAGACCCTCCAGCGCGTCCGATATGTCGTGGACCTCGTGCCCATCCCCACCTCGTGGGATCACCGCGTCCTCATCGGACCCGTGGTCAAGGCCTCGCGCGACCCGGACCCCATGTTCAACACCCTGGTCCTGGGCTCCGCCTCCATCAGCCCCGCCCACCTCGCGCCACAGGGCGGCGTCACCTTCGCCCCGCGCTCCTTCGCCCTCTGGAACCAGCCCGGGCGCGGCGTGAACCCCTCGGCCAACAGCGTCCCCCCGACCATCTCCGTCTCGTCCTTCGCGCGCCAGTTCGCCGTCGGCCACACCGACGTCTCAAGCAGCCGCACCAACATCGTCGGCGCCGTCATCGGCCAGAACCCCGACGCCCCCGAGCGCCTGTACGTCGAGCGCACCGTCGGCGCCATCAGCCGCCTCGTGCAGAACGGCGGCGACACCGCCACCCTCGCCCTCGGCGCCGTCGACGCACACGGCAACGCCTACTTCCGCGCCGACGACTGGAATTCCGACCCCGCCTTCGCCGTGCGCATCAAGGGCGACAACCTCGTCCGCGTCAACCTCCCCCAGCGCAGCGCCACCGGCGCCTCCGCCCTCAACATCCTCCTCAACCTCTTCAACCCCACCAACGAGGCTTTCGACAACGGCGCCACCGCCTTCATCGCCAACAACACCACCACCACCGTCAACACCCCCCACGGCATCCCAGAGGCCCTCGGCGGCCAGGTCATCGCGCAACTGTTCGGCCTGGATTTCGAGGGCAAACTCGTCGCCGGCGCGACCGCTCAGTTCGCCACACGCGTCCTCACCCACCGCGCCGAGGGCGTCGTCGGACTCCGAGGAAACGCCTCCTACTCCACCTCCACCGTCTTCGGCGGCAACGCGGGATCACTCGCCGCACTCGCCGTCACCAGCGGGGAACGCGCTTCGGCGATCAACGTCTGCGGCCTGTCGTTCGGCCCCGTGCTGCCCGTCAGCCCGGCGCCCAACTCCCCCCGCCTCCTGTCCCTCCCCGCGCCCATCAACGGCCCCGGCGGCTTCTCCGCCAACGCCGCGAACAACGCCGAGTTCCACCACTGGCTCAGCCAGGTCTCGCTCCGAGGCCCCAGCGGGCAGGTGGGCCTCGGACAGACCGACACCGGCCTCCTGGTCGCCGCCGCCACCGCCAAGGACCCCACAGCCGGCGAGTTCATCGCCGTCGCCACCGTCGCCCCGCCGCCCTCAACCGATCCGGCCGTTTGGACGGTCGCCGCGCACGCGGGCAAGCCCGTCCTGTCCGGCCCGGACGACGGGCCCGGCGGCGCCGACGACCCCGTGATTCTCGGGACGCTGATCGCCGGCGCGAGCGCCTCGATCTCCAGCCCCGGCGTGGACCGGCTCGGCAACGTCTACTTCGTCTCGCGCTGGCAGCCCGACGGCGGCCAGCCCGCGACCGGCCTCTTCAAGGCCGTGCGAGTCGGATCCGCCTACCAACTCGAACTCCTGCTCACCACCGGCCAGGAGGTCCTCGGCGCCAACTCCGCCACGCCCTACCGCGTCGCGGCGCTGACGCTCATCGACGCCGACTCGATCGCCAGCGGCGCCTTCCATCAGGGCCAGGTCCTGCAATCGATGGTTCCCGGACGCGAAACTACCGACGAAACCAGCATCTTCTCGATGGGCGGCCTGATCGTGAACGCCACGCTGGCGTACACACGCTCCGGCGGGCAGATCGAGGAGTACGAGGCCGTCCTCTTCGTCGGCCCTGCCGAGAATCCGGCCCCGCCCTGCCCCGGCGACACCAACGGCGACGGCGAGGTCAACTTCGCGGACCTGAACGCGGTGATCTCGGCGTTCAACACCTTCGCGGGCGACCCGGCGTACATCGCCGGGGCCGACCTCGACGGCGACGGCGACGTGGACTTCGC
>JACVCK010000228.1 GCA_016742055.1 Phycisphaerales bacterium | reverse complement strand
TGCACACCCCCACCCCCCGTGAACCCCCGCTAAAAGCGCCTTCATTCCACCGCGCAAAAACAATGGCCGCGCACGCCGGTGAGGGCGTGCGCGGCCGAACGGAGAGTTCAGCGGTGTCTCCGCGAGAATTCGATCAGCGACGCCGACGCAGACCCGCGCCCGCCAGGCCGATCATCGCCAGGCCCGCCGCGCCCGGCGCCGGCACCACGCCGATCCGGATGTTGTCGAACGCCACATCGAAGTTCGTGAACCCGTAGAAGAACCCGGGCACAAACGTCGTGAACTGGATCTCGTCCACGCCCGCCAGCACGCTGGCGAACGTCCGGTCCGGCGGCAGGATCGGCTCGAAAGTGTTCGGATCCTCAGCGCCGTAGCCCCCCCAACCCGCCGGCAGCGCCGCCGAGTTCGGATCGAGAATGTCGAAGTGGATCGTCTGCCAGCCCGACCCCGCCGCGGGCAGCGCGCCGGCGTTCAGCCACACCGACACGTACGGATAGCCGCCCGGGGGATTGTCGTAGTCGCGCAGTTCGAGCACCAGGTCCCGCGAGACCTGCTGGCCGAAGAACGTGATCGACGTCACGTTCACGTCCACGCTCAGGCGCACCGGCCCACGAGCCGTGTAGTCCCCGATGAAACTCGCGTTGCTGTCCGTCCGCAGCGACAGGCCGAACGTGTCCACGAAGTTGTTCCAGTGCAGGTTGGCGCCCGGGTTCCCGCCCGCGGCGTCGGGAATGTCCCAGCCGTTGACGTTCCAGCCCTCCGGGCCGTTGTCGAACGTGACCGTGTGCGAAATGCCGGCCGACGCCGCGCCGACCATCGAGGCCGCGCCAACGAGCGCGCCGATGCGTGCCAGGTTCCAAGCCATCTCTGTTCTCCTCTTTCTGGGTTGACGTGCCGTGACCGCCCCGTGAGCAGGGGCAAAGGGTTCTTCCGCTTCGGGCCGCGAACGGGAAAGGGCGTCCCGGCCCTCCTCCCAATCCCGCGGCTTTCGGGACTGTACCCCCATACGCGTGAGTTGCAAGGAAGTTTCATGGAAACTTCCAAGAATCCCACCTTCCCCCGCGCCAGCCCGCCGTTTCCGCGGTAGATTGTCCTCGAACCCCATGCGTCAGGACCACGAAATCCCGCCCGCCGGACCCGGCCCAACGCCCCCGGAGGACCCCCAGACCCAGGGCCCATCCCTCGAGGTCCGCATCGCCCGCGCCGGCGCCGATCTCCGTGACACCCTCGGCGCCGTCGTCGAAGCCGTCCCCAACCTCCCAGCGGGCCCCCAAGCCCTCGCCCGACGCGTCGGCATCGACAAGGTGCTCGCCAGCCGCCTCCTCAAGGCCGTCCGCAGCCCCGACCCGATGTCCACCATCCACCGCATCCCCGGACCCGAACCCCTCCGTCGCGCCCTCCGCGCCATGTCACGACAGGGCGTGCCCCCGGCCCTCGTCCACTCCGCCACCGCGGCCGTGGACCGATTCGACGACCTCGTCCGCGCCGAACTGGGCGACCGCTCCTCCCTCGACGCGCTCATCAGCGCCTGGGCCCCCGAAGCCCGGCGCGAGTTCGAACTCCGACGCAAGCAGGCCGCGTTCCGCGCCATGAGCCAACTCCGCGGCGTCGAGGCCTCCACCCTCATGGCCACCGTCTTCCTCCACCCCTCGCCCGACGGCGAGCACGTGGACATCGTGTGGCTCAACGGTCTGTACGCCCTGCACCGCATCCGCCCCGGCGTGCCCGTGAAGTTCGCCACCCGCCGCATGAGCGCCGAGGCCGGCGCCCGCCGCCCCACCACCCTCGACGGCCAGCCCGTGGACGACGCCGGCTCCGCGCTGCTCGAATCCTTCTGCTCCTCGCCCGCGCCCACCCTCCGCGTCCAGCGCATCGGCGAGGTCGTGCACTACGCCCTCGCCGACGAAGGCTTCGGCCCGCGCTCCGCCGTGGACATCGTCTTCACCGAGGTCAACCGGGGCGAGGTCCGGCGCTTCAACCCCCCCGGCGTGCACCGCAAGGGCTACGTCTTCGCCGAAGTCTCCACCCCCGCCAAGGCCCTCCAATTCGACGCCTTTCTCCACGAAGACGTCTACCCGCGCTCCCGCCCGACGCTCCGCCTCTACGACACCTCCTTCGAAGGCGTCGCGGACGTCAACAACGAAGCGCGCGACGCCGACCTCTTCGACACCCTCGAAACCATCGAACCCCTCGGCGCCGGCCTCGCCTCCCGACGATCCGCCGACGCGCCGCGCTACGACGAACTCCTCGCCCTCGTCGCCGAACGCATGAACTGGGACCCCCGCGCGTTCCGCGGACAGCGCTGCCGCATCGACTACCCCATCTACGGAAGCCAGGTCGCCATGGTCTTCGACCGACCCCAGCGCCCCGCCTAACCGCCCGCGCGACGCGCCGCGAACACCGGCTCCACCGCGGAGCGCGGCGTCCACGTGTCCCGCCCGTCCCGCAGGCGCAGACGCACCCACGAACCCCGGTCCTCCACCACCCGCGCGCTCAGCCCCGGCGCGAGCGGCTCCGCGAACGACGGCTCGTACGCGCGCTCGTCCGGACCCTTCCGCCCCACGACCCGCTCGATCGCCACCACCTCCGGGGCCGACGCGTCCCGCACACGCTCGAAGGCCAGCGAGCCCATCAGCGCCGCGCCCGCCGCCGCGCACGCCGCGCACGCCGCCGGCGCCCAGCGCCCGCCCCGGCGCGTCGCCGTCAGCCAGAGCGCCAGCCAGCACCCCGCCCAAGCCAGCGCCCCGGCCCAGAACACCACGCGCACCGGGACGACGCCCCGCCACATCAGGGCCGCGCTCTCCAGGCGCGCGCCCACCGACGGCCGCACCGCGCCCGCGCTCGGGAGTTGCGCCGCGTTCGCGCGCAGATCGCGGTCTGCGCCCAGCAGCCGCGCCGCGCGCCGATACTCCAGCGACGCCCGCCCGTGCTCGCCCAGCAGCGCGTACGCGTTGCCCAGGTTGTAGCGCAGGTGCCCGTTCTCCCGCGCCTCCAGCGCCGCCGTGTACCCCGCCACCGCGCTCAGCAGCAGCGCCCGCGCTTCACTCGGCGCATCCTCCAGCAGCGCCGCGCCACGCTCGAAGTCGCGGTTCGCCGCCTCCAGCGCGTCGGCGCCCTGCCCCGCCACGGGCGCGCCCGCGAGCCACGCCGCCAGCAACGACGCGATCAGCAGCCGCATCATGCCGCCCTCCCGCGCCCCCGCGCCGCGACCGCCGACTC
>JACVCK010000227.1 GCA_016742055.1 Phycisphaerales bacterium | reverse complement strand
CCTCCGAACTCCGCGAGGCCTACCGCTCGTCGCCGCTGGGGACCCACTACACGGTCCGCCTGCCGCTCCCGGCCGAGCCCCTCCCGGAACGGGGCACGATCGTGCTGCGCGTGACGCTCCGGGACGCCATCAGTGGGCTCGAACACCGCGACGAGCGGCTGATCCCCCTTTCGACGCCCCCCCGGCGCTGAGGGCCCCCAGCCACCCACGAATCTCCCGAACCGCACGCCCGCGGGTGCGTAGATATTTCGTGAGGCCGCCGTGCATGGCAACCGACGGGCACGGCGGGCGAGCCTCTCCTTCTCCTCCCGTTCCGCCCCGGATCGTTCCCCGGGGCGGTACACTTTTTGGACTTATGAGGTCCAGCGTCCAACGTCATCCCCGCCCGATCGACACCCTCGCCGCAGGCGCGTTCGCCGCGCTGGTTCTCGGTCTTGCCGGCTGCGCCAAGCCGCTGTTCTCGCCCCAGGACCAGCGCACGCAGTACGACCGATTCGACGCGGTGCGCAACCAGTACGAGCCGCAGTACATCGAGGATGAGTTCGGTCGCCGACGACCCAACCTGCGGGGGCGGCTTCTGCCCAAGTCCTAGGTGTAGGGGCTGGGCGTCCCAGACGGCCCGGCCCGGATAAACATCCCGGGCCGAGCCCGTGCGGACAATCCGACAAAACTGAAGCGGAATTCCAAGAATCGGGCGCGCCAGCGCCGATGACCTGCCGGTTCCGGGTTATTCTTCCGCACGCGCCGCCAACGTCGGGGCCCCGAATGACCGCACGAAACCACGCGAACGGACTCGTCGCAACGATCGCCCGGCTCCGCCGACCCCAGGTGGTGTGGCTGTCGCTCTTGGTTTCGATGTCCGCGGTTGCGGGTCTGCTGCTCGTCCTCGAGGGCCCCCCGGCGCCCCAGGTCCGTGGCTTGGCCCTCGCGGCGCCCTCCCGCGCCCCGGCCGCGGCGTCGATCGAAGCGGTGTTCACGACGCGCGCCGGGCTGGACCGCCAGCGCTGGCAGCGCATCGTCGTGCACCACTCGGGCGCTGCTTTCGGGTCGCCCGCGACCATCGCGGCGGAGCACGAGGGCCGCAACCTCAAGGGTTTGGGCTACCACTTCGTGATCGGCAACGGCTCGGGCTCGGGGGACGGCGAGTTGTACGTGGGCTACCGGTGGCTGGATCAACTCCCCGGCGCCCACGCCGCGGGCGCCGAGTCGGAGTGGAACAACCTGCACTCGATCGGGATCTGCCTGGTTGGCGACGGCGACCGTCGGGCCCCCACCCCCGCCCAGATGCGGCGCCTGGTCGAACTGGTCCGGGCCCTTTCCGGCGAACTGGACATCCCCGCCTCCGAGGTGCGACTGCACCGCAACCTGGCGGGCACCACCAGCCCGGGTCGGTTCTTCCCAGAAACCGAACTCCGCGCCGCGCTCCTGACCAGCGCCCGCTGAAATCCCCGGCGAATCCCCGCCCAGCCGAAGCGACACCGCGCTTCCGGCGCCCGCGCGCCCCCGTTGGAACCAGACCCCTGTCGGAAGCGAACGGGTAGTGCGGGGGCGTCCCCGCTTCCGGAGCATTGGCGCCCTTCGGTCCGTTGCGTAAGACTCCGATGAAGACGATACTCTCGCCCCTCCCGGCGCAGGGGCGGACCGAGGACATACCCCGGCCCGACGACGTTCCGCCGCCGGGCGCCCTGGTTCCCTTCGACCCCGGTTCCGACCCGCTCGACCGAGTTCTCCGACACTGACCCACTCGTGAAGCCCGCGTGAAACAAGCCGAAGCAGCCAAGCCCGGAACGAAACTGGCCGGCTACTCCGTGCTCGCGGAGATCGGGCGCGGCGCGGCCTCGGTCATCTACCTGGTGCAGGACCCCAAGACCAAGCAGATCTGGGCCCTCAAGCACGTGGTGCGCGAGACGCCGAAGGACCAGCGGTTCATCGACCAGGCCGAGCAGGAGGCGATGATCGGCGCGAAGATCGGCCACCCCGCGCTCCGCCACATCGAAAAGTGCATCAAGACGCGCTCCCTGATGACCGTCAAGGAACTCTTCCTGGTCATGGAGTACGTGGACGGCGTCAGTCTCGAGAGCCACAGGCCAAAGACCCTCGTGCAGGCCGTGGACGTCTTTCGGCAGGTTGCGCGGGGGCTGGCGCACATGCACGGGCGGGGCTTCGTGCACGCGGACATGAAGCCGCACAACATCGTCCTCCGCGACGACGGCTCCGTGAAGATCATCGACCTCGGCCAGTCCTGCGCCGTCGGCACGGTCAAGCCGCGCATCCAGGGCACGCCCGACTACATCGCCCCTGAGCAAGTCCACCTGCGGCCCATCACGCCCAAGACCGACATCTACAACCTCGGCGCGACGATGTACTGGACGCTCACCGGCGCGCACATCCCCACCGCCCTGCCCAAGCACGACTCCCTGGTCGGCAGTCTCGACGACCACCTCATCGAGAAGCCCAAGCCCGTGCGCGACCTGCGACCGGACCTGCCCGAGATGCTGGCCGAGGTCATCATGCATTCCGTTGAAGTGGACAGCGAGCGCCGGCCCGCCAGCATGGACCTGATCGCCGACCGGCTCGACCTGGTCTTCGCCAAACTCCGATCCGCCGGCTCGCGCCGCGGCCCCGACGACGACGGCGACCCGCGCTCCGGGAACGGCAAATGAGCGCCGGAACGCCATCCCCGCGGAAGCGCCGCTGATGCCCGGCGCCGCCGACTGGCTCGCCGCGCTCGACCTCCGCTCGCCCGAGTCGGTCGTCCGCATCTTCCGCGACGCGGCCTCGGCCAACCTCGACGCCCGCTGCCGCGCCGGCGCCATCGACCGGATCGATCCACCCGGCGAACTCATCGCCACGGGCGATCTGCACGACAACCCCGCGCACCTGCTGGCGGCGCTGCAACTGGCCGATCTGGACGGCGCGGGCGCCGGTCCGCGCCACATCACCTTTCACGAGGTGATCCACGGCGGACGATCGATGCAGGGCATGGACATGAGCCATCGCGCCCTGGCGCGCGTCGCCGCGCTCAAGGTCCGGTTTCCTGAGCACGTCCACACGCTTCTTGCCAACCACGAACTCTCGCAGATTGTCGGCCTGGGCGTGATCAAGGACGGCGTCCGCATGACCGAGGCGTTCAACGAGGGCGTGCGGTACGTCTTCGCCGACGAGGCGCCCGCCGTCCTGGCCGCCATCGGAGACTTCATCCGCTCCATGGCGCTTGCGCTGGTC
>JACVCK010000020.1 GCA_016742055.1 Phycisphaerales bacterium | reverse complement strand
GTGCTCGGGTGGTGGTACAACAAACGCGGGCCTCTGGAAGTCATCACGTTCTCGCTCATCATCGGCGCAATCGCGAGCGTCGGCTACTCGCTCGCAGCGGTTTCCAACATTTACGTCTTACTAGCCAGTCGAGTGCTTATCGGCTTTTCGACTGGTACGATGAGATTTTTCGAACAAGTAATTCGACATTCCTCACTATGCAGAAATTGACCGACCATCGTAGGCATTTTGAGCGTGAGCAGGGCGCACATCGCGCGCAAGACGAGCGTGCAAGAGAGGACGCGGTTCATGGGATACGCGGGCGCCGTGCAATTCATTGGTTTCTCGATCGTTCCGGGTATCAACAGCTCCTTCTCGTTCATCGACTTCACTGTTCTCGGCATTCCTTTCGATGAGATCACAATGCCGGGCTACTTCCTCGCCGCCATCAACCTCGGCACCATCATCCTCTGCTGGATCTTTTTCAGCAAATGGGGTACGCTTCCGTATTCGCGCTTGCGCTCGTACTGAGGTTAACCCGATTTATACTCTCAGTTTCTCGGCAGCATCCAAAGACGGAAGAAGTGGAGAAAAACAAATCGAAGGACCACCACTACAACGCCATCCACTACTCCGCCCACAGCAAGAAACTGATGATCGTCGGCGCCGGGCTGGATTTGAAAACGCTGCACCGGATCGACGCCGCGGTTGCGATTTCGACCTTCGTGAAGATGTTGCTGCTGCCGGCAATCGCGCTCGGCACGGGGTATTTCGCAGGAGTCGGCTGGCCCGCACTCGCGGTCATTGCGATCGCGTCGTCGGTGCCGTCGGCGCCGAACGGTTACATGCTCGCACGGCAGATGGGCGGCGACGCACCGATGCTCGCGCGCATTCTGACGATCCAGATCGTGGTGGCGCTGATCTCGATCCCGACCGCGCTATTCATTGCCGCAGGCTTAGGTCGATAAAAAAACGGCGGGCTCGCGCCCGCCGTTCTTCCATTCCGATTGCTCGGAAAAATTAGCACCAGGACCAGTAACCCTGACCCTGATACGGGCCGGTCTGTACCCAGCAGCGCTGACGCGGCTGCTCATAGTAGCCGTAATAGCCCGGGTTGTTCTGGGCTGCAGCGGCAGCAGCAACGGAAGGCGACGGACGCGCTGGAGGCGCTGCACGCGCTCACGCCCTCCTGGGCGCGGGTGGTGGGGGATGACGGCCGGGTCCGCACGGTGTCGGTCGATGCATTGTGCGTTGGTTCGCTTGTCGAGGTCGGGCCGGGCGAGTCCGTGCCGGTGGACGGGGACGTGGTCGTCGGCGCCTCGGAACTGAACGAGGCGCTGCTGACGGGCGAGGCCTCACCCGTGCCCGTGGAGCCCGGTCGGCGGGTGTTCGCGGGCTCGGTGAACCTGACGGCGCCGATCCGCGTGTCGGCGCTTGCCGCCGGGCAGGAGACGCGCGCGGGGCGGATTATGCGGCTTGTCGAGGAGAGCGAGGCCAACCGCGCGCCGATCGTGCGCCTGGCGGACCGCATCTCCGGGGCGTTCGTCGCCGTCGTGCTGGCGCTGGCCGCGACCACGGCCGCGCTGTGGTGGCGGATCGATCCGGCCCGGGCCGTCGATCACGCCGCGGCGCTGTTGATCGTGACGTGCCCGTGCGCGCTGGGGATGGCCACGCCGCTGTCGGTGATCGCGGCCCTGGGGCGTGCGGCGCGTCGGGGGATCCTCATCAAGGGCGGGGAGATGCTCGAGGCGTTGTCCTCGCCCGGCGTGCTGCTGCTGGACAAGACCGGCACGATCACCGAGGGGCGGATGGCGGTTCGGCGGTGGGAAGGGCCGGCGTCGCTGCGTCCGCTGGTGGGCGCTCTTGAAGCGGGCTGTGCGCACCCGATCGCGCGGGCGTTCGCCTGCGGAGGCGGCGCGGCGCATGACGTGAGCGCCGTGCGGCACGCGGTGGGCGGGGGGATCGAGGGCGTGGTGGACGGGCGCGCGCTGCGCGTGGGCAGTCGCGCGTTCATCGAGTCGAGCGGAGATGTGGCGCCCGGCTGGGCGTCGGCGTTCGAGCGTGCCTGCGCGGAGGAAGGTCAGACGTCGGTCCTGGTGTCGGAGGGCGGCGTGGTGGTGGCGGCGGCGGGGTTGGGCGATCCGATCCGCGCCGATGCGCGCGCGACCATCGCGACGTTGCGGGCGCGGGGGTGGGATGTGGGCATTCTGTCGGGCGATGACGGCGCCGTGGTTCGCCGCGTCGCGGAGGCGGTCGGCGTCGACGTCTCCGCCTGTCATGCGCGGCTGAGCCCGGAGGACAAACTCGCGATTGTCCGCGAAGAGGTCGCGGCGCGGGCGCGGGGTCCGGTCGTGATGGTGGGGGACGGCGTCAACGACGCCGCGGCGCTTGCGGCGGCCACGGTGGGCGTGGCGGTGAGCGGCGGGACGGAGGCGAGTCTGCACGCGGCGGGGGTGTATTTGTCGGGGGACGGCTTGGCGCCGCTGGCGGAACTTCTGGACGGCGCGCGTCGCACGATGGGGGTCATCCGGCTGGCGCTGGGCGCGTCGCTGTTCTACAACGCGATCGTGGTCGCGCTGGCGATGAGCGGGGCGCTGAGCCCGCTGATGGCGGCCGTGCTGATGCCGGCGTCGTCCGTGACGGTGATCAGCATCGCGTTCCGCGGGCGGACGTTTGCGGCGAGCGCGCAGGATGGGCGGCGGAAGGGGGGCGGCGCGTGGAAGTGATCTACATCGCGGCGCCTGCGGCGCTGCTCCTGGGCGCGGGGTTCGTGGCCGCGTTCATCTGGGCCGTTCGTCGCGGAGAGTTGGACGACCTGTCCACGCCGCCGGTGCGGATGCTGTTCGACGACGACGGCGGCGAAGCGGGCGAGCGCGGGGCGCGGGGCGGCTGATCAGCGCCGGCGGCGCAGGCCCGCGAGGCCGAGCGCTCCGAGCGTAAGGACTCCGCCGGGGGCGGGGATCGTGAACTGCCACATGGCGGCACGGCTGATGAAGTTGGAGTCCTGCACTTCGCCCACGACGGTGATGTTGCCCAGTCCGTCCACCCACACGCTGCGGGCGTTGCTGCCGATGGCGTTGGCGGGGACGTAGGCGTGCAGGTCGATGGCGCTGGCGGCCGTGCCGTTCCAGAGGAAGGCGTGGTCCACGCCCGCGATGTTCGCGGTGCCGACTTGGTATCCGCCGAAGACGCCCCAGGCGTAGGAACTCACCGCGCCCGCAGGGTGCAGGTCGATGAACGAAGCGGCCGTGCCGCTCCACAGCGCGGCGTGCTGCACGCCGCCGATGAAGGCGTCGCCGACTTGCTGGCCGGCGGCCATGCCGCGAACCCAGCCCATGGAGGCCGCGGCGGGCGTGAGGTCCACGTAACTCGCTGCGGAGCCGCTCCAAAGCGCGGCGCGCTGGAAGCCGGCGTTGGTGTCGGCGGTTCCGCCCTGCTGGCCCCCGTGGGTGGCCCATGCGGTGGAGCCGAAGGCGCCCAAGGGGTTGAGGTCGACGAAGGAGCCGGCGGTTCCGCTCCAGGCGGCGGCGTGGAGCGTGCCGCCGGACTGCACCCAACCGGCCTGTTGACCGTTATGCACGGCGTTCGCGCGGGATTCGTTCCAGCCGCCCGGGTGCATGTTGACGTACGAAGCGGCCGTGCCGTTCCACACCGCGGCCTGCCACGTCACGCCGTTCGTGAACGACACGCGGCCGGCCTGCTGCCCGTTGTGTGTGCCCCAGAGCATGCTCGCATTGGCGCCGGCGGCGAACGGCGTGAGGTCGTTGAACGACCCGGCAGTGTTGTTCCAGATGCCGCCGCGGAACGTGCCGATGCCCGCCCATCCGACCTGCTCGCCGCCCTGAACGTGATTGGCGACCGACGCGGCAGTGGCCGCGGGAGGGTGCAGGTCGGTGAACGTCCACGACGCCAGCGCGGGCGCGGCCGGGGCCAGCGCAAGCAGGAACAGCGCCGGTCGGACGGAACGGGGGCGAACGGTGGTGATGGCAGGCATGGCGTGTTTCTCCCTCGGGCGGACTCGCAGGACCGAAGCCGCCGCTGAGGGTGAATGTACCACGGGCTAGGTCCGCCACAAGGGATGTTTTGATCGGAAGGCGCCGATTTGGCCCCATCAAAGGTCCCAGAAGACCCGCATTGAAGGGTGTTCGCGTCCGGCGTGGGGGGGCCAATCCTTATTAGAGGATGACGGCGGACAGGGCGGCGCCCACGGCGACCGAGACGCCCACGCCCACGAGGCCGGGGCGCATGAAGGAGTGGTTCAGCACGAACCGGCCGATGCGCGTCGTGCCGGTCTGGTCGAACGACATGGCGGAGACTTCGATGCTGTAGACCGGCAGAAAGAACATGCCGTTCGCGGCGGGGAACATGGCGACGAGCAGGGGCACGGGCAGGCCCAGGGCGAGGCCGGCGGGCACGAGAGCCGCGGCGCTGGCCGCCTGGCTCAGCAGCAGCGAGGACACGACGAACAGCGCGAGGACGAAGGCGGTGGGGTAGGCGTCGATAAGGCGCTCCATCGCGCCCAGGATTTCGGCGCGGTTGCCTTCAAAGAAACTGTTGGTCAGCCAGGTGATGCCGAGGATCGAGACGACGGCGACCACTCCGGCGCGGGCGATGCTGCCCTTGATCGCGGCGTCGGGTCGGGCGCCGAAGAAGAGCGAGTTGAGCGCGGCGACGCTGGCCATCAGGAGGCACACGGCCTGCGTCGTGCCAAGCCGGACCAGTTCGTCGGACTCGTCGCCGGGGAACGCGGGCCGCAGGGAAGGGAAGAGGCCGAACACGACGGCGACGAGCGCGGCGAGCGCGAATAGCGCTACGGATCCGCGGGCTCGAAGGAGGTCCCGCCCCGTCAGTCGGCGGACCTCGGGGGCGATGATGCGTCCGGATTTGAGGCGTTCCTGGAAGACCGGGTCGTCGGCGAGTTCGGGGCCTTTGCGGAAGACCGAGAGGATGGCGGCGAGCGTGCCGGCGAGCGTGGCGGGGATGAGAATGGCGAGGATGTGTCCGGGCCGGACGCCGGATTCGGCGGTGGCGGCGAAGAGGATGAGCACGGCGGCGCTGACAGGGCTCGCGGTGATCGCGAGGTGTGCGGCGATGACCGAGGCGCTGATGGGTCTCTCGGGGCGGACGCCCTCCTTGCGGGACAGTTCGGCGATGACGGGAAGGAAGGCGTAGACGATGTGTGCGGACCCGGCGAAGAGCGTAAAGACGTAGCAGACCAGGGGCGCGAGGATTGTGATGAGTCGTGGGCGGGCGCGGAGGAACCCGTCGGCCAGGCCGACGAGGTAGTCAAGCCCGCCGGCGGCCTGCATGGTGGCGGCGGCGCTGACGACCGAGACGATCAGCCCGATGACCACCACCGGCGGTTGAGAGGGCGGCAGGCCGAGGAAGAACACCAGGGCAAAGAGCCCGAGCGCCGCGACCGTGCCGAGGCCCACTCCGCCGACCCGCGAGCCGACGAGGATGCAGGCGAGCAGGATGAGCAGTTCCAACCAGATCATGTCGGGCTTGGCGCGCGTCGCATGCGGGCGCTGTGGTCAGCGTGTCTGTGGATCGACCGGGGGCGGTGATTCGATCGTGCGGGCGGCGTCGGCTTCCGCCCAACCCGGGGGCGAGGGGGCCCAGGGGTAGCCGCCGGGAGCCGAGCCCATCTGGAACCCGACGTCGAAGAGTTGGGCCATGTAGACGGGGTCGAATTCCTCGTTGCGCGTCGCGGTGAACGTCCCGGGGATGTACGCGAGGTTGAACTCGACGTTGTCGCGGAGCGTGGTGAGGTAGATGCGGAACAGGTCGCCGACTCCATTGGCGTGGATGAGCGAACTGATCGCGCGCCGGGCGATGGGGATGGTGCGCCGGGGGACGTTCGCCCATTCCGGATCGAGGCGGGCGTTGCGGATGACGAACGCGACCCGGCGGCGCTCGAAGCCCCGGGCCTCGGACTTGGCGCGCAGTTCCAGCGAGGGCGGGTACACGAAGACCTGGGACTTCGTGCCCCCGTCCAGGTGCATCTCCTCGAAGGCGCGCCCGTCGGCCTCGACGCGGATCATGACGGGCGGGAATGCGGCGGGGATGGCGGCGGATGCCATGAGCACATCGTGGATGAGGCGGAGCGCGTCGGGATGTTCGGAGGCGGCGATGGCGCCGATGTTCCAGATGACGGCGCGGTCTGCGTCGAAGTTGGTGGTGGCGACGGCCAGCACGCGCCCTCGCTCGTACTGCTCGGCGATCTCGTGCATCATGGCTTCATCGACGATCTCCTCAAGCAGGCGCCGCAGCGGCGCCGAGTTCATGATCGCGTCGGACGTGAGCCCTGCGAGGATGAACCTTTGAGTGGCGATCTGCCGGGTGCTGACGGTGGTGTAGACCTGTCGGAGTTTGTCGTCGTGGTGGGGGCCGAGGAAGGCGAAGGGCGCGATGAGGGCGCCGGTGCTGACGCCCGTGACCACGGCGAACTCGGGGCGGGAGCCCTCGACGGTCCATCCGCAGAGAAGGCCGGCGCCGAAGGCCCCGTCCGAGCCGCCGCCGGACAGCGCCAGGTAGTAGGCGGTGGGCGTGGGGCCGGGCTCACTGTCGAACAGCGCGCGGGCGCGTGCGGCGGCGCGGATGAGTTCCTGCTTGAACGGCTCGTTGAGTTCGATGTCCCACGTGCGGATGGCCGGCTCGCCGAGCGCCGCCGCGGCGTTCTGGAATTCTGGGGGCACGGCGTCCATGCGGGGGGGGGCCGAGCACCCGATGGCGAACAGCAGAGCCCCGGCTCCCACGATCCACCTGCGTCTGGGGTTCATGCCACAGGTATACCAAGCGCGACGGGGAGGGAGCCTGGGGGGTTGGGGTTTCCATGAAGGGAGCGCAAGGCGGCGCCGGGCCCAGCCGGAAACGGCTTGCGGGGATTGGAGCGTCCGCTTAGGATCGCTCCAACCGGTGGGCTGGCCGCGGCGGCGGTCCATTGCGAGCGCGAGGGATCGAGGCCCGAGTGTCGCCATCCAATGCACAAACTCCGTCGTCTTCTCGGCCGGCGGCCGCGTCCACGGGGCGTTTGCCCTCTCCGGAAGTCGCCCGGCGCGTTGTTCGGGACGCGTTTGAGCGGTTCCGGTCCAATAGCGAGGGGAAGGTCGCGGACTACATCCCGGCGCTCGCCAAGACGCCGGGGGACCTGTTCGGCGTCTGCGTGGTGGGGACGAACGGCGCGGTGCATGAGGCGGGCGACTCGGGGCACGAGTTCTCAATCCAGAGCGTCTCCAAGCCCTTCGTGTTCGCGCTGATCTGTCAGGCGATCGGCGAGGATGAGGCCCGCGAGAAACTGGGCGTCAACAGCACCGGCCTGCCGTTCAACTCGGTGATCGCCATCGAGCGGACGGGCGACGGGGCGACGAACCCGATGGTGAACTCCGGCGCGATCGCGGCGACGAGTCTGGCTCCCGGCGCCACGGCCGAGGCCAAGTGGGAGTTCGTTCGGGATGGCCTTTCGCGGTTCGCCGGGCGGGCGCTGTCGCTCAATCGCGAAGTGTACGAGTCGGAGGCGGCGACAAACCAGAGGAACGAGGGCATCGCGAAGATGCTCCGCGCGCACCAGCGGATCTACTTCGACCCGATCGAATCGACGGACGTCTACACAAAGCAGTGCTCGCTGAACGTGACGGCGCGCGATCTGGCGACGATGGGGGCCACGCTGGCCAACGGCGGGATGAATCCGATCACGCGCGACCGCGTCATCGACCCCATCCACTGCCAGCACGTGCTGGCCGTGATGGTGACGGCGGGTCTGTACGAGAACTCCGGTGATTGGCTGTACGAGACGGGGCTTCCGGGCAAGAGCGGCGTGGCGGGCGGGATGGTGACCGTTGCGCCCGGCAAGGGCGGCCTGGGCACCTTCGCGCCGCGCCTCGACGGGGCTGGCAACAGCGTCAAGGGCCAACTGGCGGCCAGGCACGTCTCGGAGCAACTGGCGTTGAACCTGTTCGCGTCGTCTCCGGCGAACTAACGCGGATCGGTTGGTTGGACGGAGTCGTGTGGGTCGGACGCTGCGGCGGACGAACGAGAAAGGGACTGGAATGGACCTTGGACGTCGGGAGCGGGCGCTGAAGGCGCGGGCAGCGGCGCTGATCGCGGCATGCTGTCTCGGTCAGGCTTGCTCGCGGAGCGAGCCGTCGCGCGCCGAACCGGTGCGGCCGGTGAAGACGTTTCGGGTGGAAGCGGGCGCGCCGACGGAGTCTCGGGCGTTCTCGGGGCGGATCGTCGCGGCGCAGGAGCCCGATCTGGCGTTCCAGGTGTCGGGCCTGCTCTCAAGGTTCCCCGTGCGAGAGGGCCAGCGCCTGGCCAAGGGCGAGGCGATCGCGGAACTTCGCCCGGACGAGTTCAGGGCGCGCCTCCAGACGCTGCAGGGTCAACTGGACCGGGCCAACGCCGACCTTCGCGCGCTGAGGTCGGGCGACCGCACCGAGGAGCGGCTGCGGCTGGAGGCGCAGGTGCGCGCCGCGGCGGCGCGGATGGAGCACGCGCGCGTGGAGTTGGAGCGTTTCACGGAGTTGATCCGGGAGAACGCGGTGGCGAGGTCCGACTTCGAACTGGTCGAGACGGAGCACCGCGTGGCGACGGAGAACCACGAGGTCGCCGTGCAGACCCTGGCCCGCAGCGCCGTGGGCCGTGAGGAGGACATCGAGGCGCAGGAGGCGGACATCCGGAGCCTCACGGGCCGACTGCGCGAGGCGCAGATCCAACTCGAAGACGCCGTGCTGCGGGCGCCCTTCGACGGGGTCGTGGCGCACCGGTACGTCGAGGAGAATCAGAACGTCTCGGCTGGCCAGCCGATCGTGCGGTTCCAGGACTTCGAAGAAGTGAACATCGCGGTGGACGTCCCGGAGGCGATGATGGCGGCGGACCTGCGCCGCCCGGACATCGTGGGGCTTGTGGCGCAGTTCAGCGCCGCGCCGGGCATGGAGTTCCCCGTGGAGTTCCGCGAACTGGCGCAGGTTGCGGACCCTACGACGCAGACATTCCGGGTGCGTCTGACGATGCTCGCGCCGGAGGGCGTGCGGCTGCTGCCGGGGATGACGGCGGTGGTGCGCGTCGAGCATCGGAGTCTGTCGGCGGACGCGGGGGCGATCCTCGTGCCGATCACGTCCGTCTATCGTGATCCGACGACCGAGGCGGTCGTGTGGGTGATCGGATCGGACGACATGGTCGAGCGGCGCCCGGTGACGATCGGTCCGATCTCCGGCGGCCGGGTCCGGATCCTCGACGGTCTGCGCCCCGGAGAAAGGATCGCGTCGGCGGGGGTTTCGCAGTTGCGGGCGGGCATGAGGGTTCGCGACCTTGGCGATGCGCTCGGCGTCACGCCGGGCGAGGGCCGCCCATGAACATCGGCGTCTCGTCGGTTCGGCGGAACCGGGTCACGATCGTGGCCATGGCCATGGTCATGATCGGCGGCGTGATCTCCTACTTCCAACTCGGACGGCTGGAAGACCCGGAGTTCACGATCAAGGAGGCGCTGATCATCACGCCCTACCCGGGGGCGAGCGCCGAGGAGGTGGCCCAGGAGGTCACCAACCCGATCGAGGCGGCGGTTCAGGAACTCAGCCAACTCGAACGCGTGGAGTCGCAGTCGGTCCGCGGGCGCTCGATCGTGACGGCGGTGGTGCAGGACCGCTTCCAGGCGGACCTGATCCCGCAGGTCTGGGACGAACTGCGGCGGAAGATCAACGACGTGCAGCCGCGCCTGCCCCCGTCGGTGCGCGGAAGTTCGATGGTGGTCGACGACTTCGGGGACGTGTACGGCATCTTCCTGGCGATCACCGGGGAGGGCTACACGCCGGCGGAACTGCGCCGCTACGCGGAGTTTCTGCGCCGGGACATCCTGCTGATCGACGACGTCAAGAAGGTGGAGTTGTTCGCGGCGCAGCGCGAGGTGGTCTACGTCGAGATCTCCCGCCGGCGCCTGGCGCAGTTGGGGATCAACGAGGACCAGATCTACGCGGCGCTGCAGGCCAAGAACATCGCGGCGGACGGCGGGCGCGTGCGGGTGGGCGAGGAGTACATCGCCATCGATCCGTACGAGTCGTTCGGGGCGGCGGAGGACATGCTGGACCTGGTGGTCGGCGCCGACGCGACGGGCCGGCAACTGTTCCTGCGCGACCTGGCGACCGTGACGCGTCAGTACGAGCAGCCGCCGCGGCGGATCCTGCGGTTCGACGGCCAGCCGGCGGTGGGGCTGGGCATCTCGACTTCGCCGGGCGGCAACGTGGTGACGATGGGCAATCGCGTGCGCGAGCGGCTGGAGGCGCTGCGGGAGCATCAGCCGTTGGGCGTGGAGATCGGGGAGATCAACTTCCAGAGCCGGGCGGTGGTGGAGGCGACCAACGATTTCGTAGGGAACCTGCTGCTGGCGGTGGTGATCGTCAGCGTGACGCTGCTGTTCGCGATGGGGCTGCGCCCGGGCTTCAAGATCGGGCTGGTCCTGCTGATGACGATCCTCGCGACGCTGGTGTTCATGAACGCCGCGGACATGATGATGGAGCGGATCTCGCTGGGGGCGTTCATCATTGCGCTGTGCATGCTCACGGACAACGCGATCGTGATCGCGGAGGGGATGAAGGTCCGGATCGAGGCGGGCGAGGACAAGTTGGAGGTGATCCGCTCGGTGGTGGCGCAGAACCAGTGGCCTTTGCTGGGGGCGACGGCGATCGCGGTGGTGGCGTTCTCGGCGATCGGGCTCTCGGAGCACAGCACGGGCGAGTACAGCAACTCGCTGTTCTGGGTGATCGCGATCTCGCTGCCGATCTCGTGGGTGGCGGCGATCACGGCGACGCCGCTCCTGGGCTACGCGCTGTTCAAGGCCCGGGCGGACGGCGCCGCGGCGGCGGATCCTTACGCGGGTCGAATGTTCCGCGTCTATCGCTCGCTGCTGATCGCGAGCCTGCGCTGGCGATGGGCGGTGGTGGGGGCGTGCGTCGTGATGCTGATCGCGGCGGTGTTCGGGTTTCGGCGCGTGGAGCAGAGTTTCTTCCCGCCGGCGACGCGTCCGCAGTTCATGGTGGACGTGTTCCTGCCCGCCGGTACGCACATCCGCGAGACCGAGGCGTTCGCCTCCGACATGGAGTCGTACATGCTGGGTCTGACCGGCGTGACGCACGTCTCGTCGTTCATCGGCGGCGGCGGGCTGCGATTCCTGCTGGTGTACTCGCCGGAGCCGGAGAACCGCGCGTTCGTGCAGTTCCTGGTCAACGTGGAGGACGAGGACGAGATCGACGGCCTGATGGTCCAGATTCAGGGCCGGCTCGACGGCCAGATGCCCGACGCCAACGCCATCGCGAAGAAGTTCCTGCTTGGCCCGGGCAAGGGCGGGCGCATCCAGGTGCGCCTATCGGGGCCCGATCCTCAGGAGTTGCGTCGCTACAGCGACCAGGTGAAGGCCATTCTTCGCGCCGACGGGGGCGCGATCGGCGTGCGCGACGACTGGCGCGAGAAGGAGAAGGTGATCCGCCCGCGCACGCTCGAGCAGCAGGCCCGTCGCGCCGGCGTCACCCGCGCGGACATCGCCCGCGCGATCGAGACGTCGTTCGAGGGGCGCACCGTGGGCTTCTACAGGGAGCCCGGCGGCGTGGGCGGGGGTGTGTTCCCGCAGGAGGCGCGGCTGCTGCCGATCATCGCCCGCCCGCCGGAGGCGGAGCGCCTCGACGTCGGCGCGCTGCGCGACGTGCAGATCTGGAGCCCTACAGCCGGGCGCATGATCCCGCTCAGCCAGGTGATGGCGGAGATGGAGGTCGCGTGGGAGGATTCGGCGGTGATGCGCCGCAACCGCTTCCCGACGCTGACCGTCCACGCCGACCCGAGGTCAGGCCTGCCCAGCGCGCTGTTCAACCGCGTGCGCGGGCCGATCGAGGCGATGCAGTTGTCCGACGGCTACACGATGGAGTGGGGCGGCGAGCACGAGGACTCCACCAACGCCCGGCAGGCGCTGGCCGGACCTCTGCCGATGACGCTCGTGCTGATGGTCTTCATCGTGCTGTGCATCTTCAACTCGGTGCGCGCGACGGTGGTGATCTGCCTGACGGTGCCGCTCATCCTGGTGGGCGTGACCGGCGGGCTGCTGCTGACCAGGCAGGCGTTCGGCTTCATGGCGCTTCTGGGCGTGATCGCGCTTGCGGGCCAGCAGATCAAGAACGCGATCGTCCTGCTGGATGAGTACGCCATCCGCGCCCGCAAGGGCGAGGCGCCGTACGACGTGGTCGTCAACGGCTCCATCAGCCGTCTGCGTCCTGTGGTGCTGGTGGTGGTGACCACCGTGCTGGGCATGCTCCCCCTGGTTCGCGATCCGTTCTTCGCCGCGATGTCCGTGGCGATCATCTTCGGCCTGGCGTTCGCCGCCGTGCTGACGATGATCGTCGTCCCCGTGCTGTACACGATCTTCTTCCGCATCGACACCCGACCCCGCGCCTGAACCGCGCGTCCGCCTTCGAAAGGATCCCGCATGTCCCGCGACAGCGCCATTCCAGCAGACTCCGGCGCCGCGCTCCGCGCCTCGTGGCTGCCCATGGCGGTGATCGCCATGGGCCAGATGCTCATGTCGTTCAACGTTGCGGCGTTGCCCGTTTCGATGAGCGGCATGGTGGAGCGATTCCGCACGGCGCCCACCACCGTCGGCACCGCGATCGTGATGTACTCCCTGGGCGTTTCGGGCTTTGTGATGCTCGGCGCCAAGTTGGGCCAACGTTTCGGCTCCAAGATCTTCTTTCAGGCGGCCGTGCTGCTGTTCCTGGCCGCGATGATCCTCATGGTCGTCGCGCCCACGGCCCCGGTCATGATCGCCGCTCAGGGCCTCGCCGGGCTCGCCGGCGCCGCGCTCGTGCCCTCGCTCGTGGCGCTGATCGCCAACCACTACCGAGGCGCCCAGCAGGCGCAGGCCGTCGGATTCCTCGGATCCGCACGCGCCATCGCCGGCGTGCTCGCGTTCGTCATTGTCGGCTTCGTCGCCGCCATCGACTACCGGCTCGCGTTCGGGCTGCTCATCGTCCACGCCGCCGTGCTCCTGCTCCTGAGTTTCAAACTCAAGCCGTCCGAACCCCGGCCCGAGGTCAAGATCGACGTCGTCGGCGTCGTGCTCGCGGCGGTCGGCATCATCATGATCGCGTTTGGCTTCAACAACCTGCGGAGTTGGGGCGCCCTGCTCGCCACCTCCGCGGCCCCGAGAGACGTGCTCGGCGTGTCCCCCGCGCCGATCATGATCGTCTGCGGCGTCGTGATCCTCGGCGGTTTTTTCGTCTGGTCGCATCGGCGCCAGACCGGCGGACGCACGCCGCTGCTGGCGCTGGAGGTCATCGATTCCCCCAAGGAATGGGCCGCGGTGGTCGCCCTGTTCCTGATCGTCGGCATGGAGGGCGCCATCAACTTCTCCGTGCCGCTCTACATCCAGATCATACAGGGCCGCTCCAGCATGGCGACGTCGATCGCGATGATGCCCTTCATGCTCACCGTGTTCTTCACGGCGTTCATGGTCGTCCGCCTCTACAAGCGCTTCACGCCCCGCCAAATTGCGCGACTGGGCTTCGGGCTCGTCTTCGTGGGCACGCTCTGGCTGGCGTTCGTCGTCCGCAACGACTGGAGCGTCGCCCCCGTCGTCATCGGCCTGGTCATCACCGGCCTGGGCCAGGGAGCCCTCGTGACGCTCCTCTTCAACGTCCTGGTCACCGCTTCGCCCAAGGAATTGGCGGGCGACGTTGGCTCGCTACGCGGCGTGACGCAGAACCTCGCCGCCGCTGTGGGCACCGCCGTCATCGGCGCGCTGCTCGTCGGCCTCCTCAGCGCCATCGTCATCGGCAAACTCTCCAGCAACATCGTGCTGACCCCCGAACTGCAGGCGCAACTCGATCTCGAAACCATCAACTTCGTCAGCAACGACCGCCTGCAGTCCGTGCTGTCGGGGACCGACGCCACGCCCGAGCAGGTCGTCGAAGCCGTGCGCGTCAACACGGAGGCCCGCCTCCGCGCCCTGAAGATCGGCTTCCTGACGCTCTCGGGGCTGGCGCTGCTCGCGTTCCTTCCCGCGAGTTGGCTGCCCGGTTACAAACCCGGAGAGATCCCTCCCGAGAAGGGCGTCCGCAAGGCCTGACGCGCGCGAAAGAGTCCACCATGACCCTGCCAAGAATCCTGTTCCTCTCTCTGGGCGGCACGATCACCATGGTTCCCGACGCCGGCGGCGGCATCACGCCTCAACTCGGCGCCGCGGAACTGGTCGCGTCGATTCCCGAACTCGCGAGAGTCGCGCAGATCGAAGCCCGATCGCCGATGCGCCTGCCCAGCCCGTCTCTGAGTCTCGAGAACCTCGTCAACGTCGCGGCGGAAGTTGAGCAGGCCTTCCGTCAGGGCTTCGACGCCGCCGTCGTCATCCAGGGCACCGACACCATCGAGGAGTCCGCCTTCCTGTTGGACCTTCTCGTGGGGGGCGACAAGCCCGTGGTCGTCACCGGCGCGATGCGCGGCGCCGACGCGCCGGGAGCGGACGGCCCCGCCAACCTGCTGGCCGCGGCGCGGATCGCGGCCAGCCCGGACGCCCACGGACAGGGCGTGCTCGTCACGCTGAACTATGACATCCACAGCGCCCGCTTCGTGCAGAAGATGCACACCACGCATCCCTCGGCATTTGAGTCGCCGCTGACCGGGCCGCTGGGGGTGATCGCCGAAGGCCGCGCCCGGTTCTACACGCGCGTGACGCGCATGCCCTGCCATCCCGTGGCGCTGGGGCCGCCGCCCCCGGTGCCGCTGATCAAGATCGCGATGGGCACGCAGGGCCGCCTCCTCGCGGCGCTGCCGGACCTGGGCTATCAGGGCGTGGTGCTGGAGGGCCTGGGCGCCGGGCATGTTCCTGCGGAGATGGCGCCCGTGATGGGCGAGATCGCTTCGCGCATCCCGGTCGTGCTGGCGTCGCGCTGCACGACGGGGCCGGTGTTCACGAGCACCTACGGCTACCCCGGCGGCGAGATTGACCTCATCAAACGGGGTCTGATCCCGGCTGGCTTCCTTTCAGGGCTCAAGGCCCGCCTGCTGCTCGGCCTGGCGCTCCGTTCCGGACCTGATCATGCGAAAGTGAGGAACGCCTTTGAACCGTACCAGTGAATGCGGCACGGTCCGACTGTGTGCGTTGCTCGCCGGCGTGTCCACGGCGTGGTGCGGCGCAGCGGTGGCTCAGCAGTCGGCCGAGCCGCCGATGGGCGAGCCCGCTGCGGAGGCGCTGACGCTCCCCGAGCAGTCGACAACGAGTCTGGACTTCGAGTACTCGCCGGGTGAAACCGCCGATGCGCCCCTGTACGAGATCGAGGAGGCCGCGAGCGCCCGAACGGGCATGTTCTCCGTGCCCGGCCTGACTCCCCTCGTGGAGTCGTGGCGCACGGCGCTGGACGACCTGCACCGGGAAACAGGGCTGCGCTTCGCCATCGCGTACACGATGCTGCTCCAGCAGGCGACCGGCAGCGGGGGCGATCGGACGGGCTTCTCGGGCGACCTGGACTTCATGTCCGACTGGACGCTCGTGGGGCGCGGCACGGCGAACGCGGGACGGCTGATCGTGACCGGCGAGTACCGTCACTCGATCGGCGTGCAGCCGCCCAGCGACCTGAGGGGTGAGATCGGCTCGTTGCAGTCCACCACGGGCGGATTCAACGACAGGGGATGGGCGGTCCGCGACTTCCATTACACCCAGCGACTGTTCGACGGCCGCCTGCGCCTGCTCGCGGGCCGCGCCGACGCGTCCGATTACGTCGGCGGCCATCGCCTGCAGGGCATCAACAACTCCTTTTCCAACCGCAACTTCTCCGCCGACTCCACGACGGCGTACCCCGCGGGCCACGTCACGGCGCTGGGCGTGTCGATCCGGCCCGTCGATCAGTTCTACGTCACGGCGGGGGGGACCAACGCCTACGGCCGATCGACGATCAACGACATGCAGTACCTCGACGAGGGCAAGTTCTTCACCTTCGGCGAGGCGGGGTTCACGCCGGTCATCCCCAACCTCGGCTGGGGCCGGTACGCCGTGCTGCTCTGGCACATGGACGACCGCGACCTGCTCAACCTGCCCAGCGACAACGGCTTCACGCTCATCGCCGAGCAGGACTTCGGAGAGCGGCTCCTGATGTTCGCGCGATACGGATGGGCCGACGACGGCGCATTGACGGGCATCAAACAGTCCGGCCAGATCGGCATGGGGTATCGCGGCCTGCTGGGCAGCCCGCTGAACATGACCGGGGCCGCATTCGGCGTGAGCGACCCCACGGCCGCCGGTCAGGACCCCGAGTCGGTCTTCGAAGTCTTCCACCGATTCCAACTCACCGCCCACACGCAGTTCTCGGTGGGATTTCAGTCGATCTTCGAGCCCTCTCGGTCCGACGACGACTTCGTGGGCGTGTTTACGTTCCGATTCCGCCTGGCCTTCTGATCGTTCCACTTTCCAGAGTTCCGCATGACGCGACCGACTCGCCCGCAACCGCCCCAACGATTCGCGCTGCCTGCGCGGTGCGCCCTGCCGGCCTCGATCGCCGCCGCGGCGTTTGCGCTCGCCGGGTGCATGGTCGGCCCGGATTACCGCCGGCCCGAGGCGCCGCTGAACGACGAATGGCTGGGCGGCCCGAGCGCGCAGGACGGCGCGCCCGAACGATTCGAACGTTGGTGGGAGACATTCGACGACCCCGCGCTCAACGCGCTGGTGATGGAGGCGTATCGGTCGAACCTCACGCTCCGGGCGGCCGGGCTGCGAGTGATCGAGGCCCGCGCGCGCCGACAGATCGCCGTCGGCCGGTTCTTTCCGCAGGTGCAGCAGGCGGTGGGCGACGTGGGGAGCGTGCGGCTCAGCGAGAACAGCGCGGCGGGCCAGTCGCTGAGCCAGGCCGACCGCACGTTCTCCGAGGCCTCGCTCGGCCTCGAGGCCGCGTGGGAACTGGATTTCTGGGGCAAGTTCCGCCGGGGCATCGAGGCGTCGGACGCGTTGCTGCTGGCGTCGGTCGCGGAGTACGACGCGGCGCTGACGATCCTGGTCGCGGATGTGGCCGCCACGTACATCATCATCCGATCGCTGCAGGAGCGGCTCGCGATCACGGAGACCAACGTGGCGCTCCAGCGGCGCTCGCTCGAATTGACCGAGTCCCGTTTCCGGGCGGGCACGGTGTCTGAACTGGACGTGTCCTCCGCCACCACCACGCTCACCAGCACGCAGGCGCTCGTGCCAGAACTCGAGAACGCGCTGCGTCAGGCCAAACTGGCGCTGTGCGTGCTCCTGGGCCGCCCTCCCTCGACGCTGGACGCCGAACTCGCCACGGCCGACGGCGCGGCGGCGCGCGTGCCGGTGGCGCCGGTCGAGATCGCCGTCGGCATCCCCGCCGACCTGCTCCGCCGCCGGCCGGACGTGCGCGCCGCCGAGCGGGTCGCCGCCGCCCGCAGCGCCGCGATCGGCGTCGCCACGGCCGACCTGTTCCCGCAGGTGTCGATCGTCGGCGCCACGGGCTTCGCCACGAGCGACTTCAGCGGCGTGCGATCGCCGGACCTGGGCGACATCTTCGACTCCGAGTCGTTCACCGGCTTCGTCGGCCTGCGCATCAACTGGCCGATCCTCCAGTACGGCCGGGTGCAGGGCTCGATCCGCGCGCAGGACGCGCTCTTCGAGCAGGCGGCGGCGGAGTACCAGAACACCGTGCTGCGGGCCGCCGCCGACGTGGAGTCCGGCCTTTCAGAGTTCCTCCGTTCGCGTGAGATCGAGTCGTTCCTCGGGCGGAGCGTGGCGGCGTCGCAGCGCACCGCCGACCTGTCGCTCATGCAGTACCGCGCCGGGCTGGTGGACTTCATCCGGGTGAACGACGCGCTGACGCGGCTCGTGGTCCTCGAGGACAACCTCGTCGAGGCTCGCGCCCGGATCGCGCTCGGCGCCGTGCGGACGTACCGCGCGCTCGGCGGCGGGTGGGAGATCCGCAATGGGCGCGAGTTCATCGACGCCGAGACCGCCGAACGCATGCGCGCCCGGGTCAACTGGGGCGACGTGCTCGTGCCCCAGTGGCACGAAGGTTCGGACCTGTTCTTCACCCGCCCCAGGATCGAAGAGCCCGAACCGGAGGCGCCGAGCGCAGACGAGCCATGAGCGAAGAGCGTCCCGAGGCCGACAACCGCCCCCTGCTGGAGTTCATGTACCGGCTGGGTCAGGCGTATCTCGCCTGCGGCGAGCAGACGGCTCAGGTCGAGTTGCTGCTCCGGCGCGTCGCCGCGGCAAGGGGCGTCCGCCGCTCCCGCATCGTGGCGTTCCCGACAGCGCTCTTCATCACGCTGGTGGAGCCGGACGGCGAGCGCGTGACCATCGCTGAGGGCCCGTTGCAGACGCTGCGACTGGATCAGATCGCCGACGTGTACTACCTGGGCGCGCAGGCGACGGAGGGTTCGGTCGATCCGCAGGACGGCCTGTCGCGCCTGAACGAGATCATGCGCAGCCCGCCGCGGTTCGGCGCCTTCGGGTCGATCATCGGGCACACTGTGCTGACGGTGGGCCTGTCGATGGTGCTGGCGCCGTCGCTGGACAATCTCGCCGTGGCTGCCGTGCTGGGCGCGGTGGTGGGGGCGATCAAGGTCGCCAGCCGCAACCGCCCCGTGCTGGCGGCGCCGCTCTCGGTCGTGGTGGCGGCGGTGGTGTCGGGGCTGGTGTTCCTGGCGATGGGGCGCGGGCTGAACGTGAATCCCATCCACGTGCTCATCCCCCCGCTGATCACGTTCCTGCCGGGCGCGATGGTGACGATCGGCATGGTGGAACTGGCCTACGGCGACATGGTGAGCGGGGCGAGCCGGCTGGTCGCGGGCCTGGTGCATCTGGTGCTGCTGGCGTTCGGCCTCGCGGCGGGGGCGCTCATCGTGGGGTACACCACAGCGAGCCTGGTGGCGACGGGCGCCGAACTGGCCGCCGACGTGCCGTGGGCGCCGATCGTGGGCGTGGTGACGTTCGGCGTGGGGGTGTACATCCATTTCTCGGCGCCGCGGCGATCGCTGTTCTGGCTGCTGCTGGTGCTGCTGTTGACCTTCGGCGCTCAGCGGTTCGGCTATTTCGCGTTCGGGCCCGTGATCAGCGGGTTCTTCGGATCGCTGGTGGCCACGCCCGCGGGCTACCTGATCCAGCAGCGGTTCAAGGGACCGCCTTCGATGGTGACCTTCCTTCCGAGTTTCTGGCTGCTGGTGCCCGGCTCGGTGGGGCTGGTGAGCGTGGCGCACATGCTGAGCGATCGCGAGGCGGGCATCGAGGGGATGACCAACGCGCTCTTCGCGTTCGCCTCGATCGCGCTGGGCACGCTCGTGGGCGCGTCGATCTACCGCTGGACAACCGAGTCCCTGGGCGCGTGGCGGCTGCAGGTCGGGCGCGCCGCGCCGCCCCCGCCCAAGAAGAAGGACTGAGCCGGCCCGGCTCGTCAGGCCTCGAGCGTCGCCAGCGCCACCGCCATGCGGCAGCCCTCGAGGTACAGCGCCAGATCCACGTACTCATGCACCGTATGGATCTCGTGCTGCCCGGCGCCGAACGTCACCGTCGGCAGCCCGTGCTTGACGAACCAGTTGGCGTCGAGCCCGCCGTTGGAGAACACCGTCTTGGGCTTGAGCCCGAGGGATTCGGCCGCCCGCGCCGCGTGGCGAACCGCCGCCTCGTCGTCCTTCATCTTGAAGGGCGGGTACTCCGGCGCGCCCTTGAACTTCACCTCGGCCATCTCGCCGCCGGAGTCCTTCACCTGTTCGGCGGCGAACCGGAAGGCGTCCTGGAAGCCGGCGGTGATCTTCGACGCGAACGCCGCGTCCGCGCTGCGCGTCTCGCCTCGGACATAGGCGTAATCGGTGACGACGTTGGTGGCGTCTCCCGCGGCCTTGCCTTCCCTTCCGCCGAAGATGCCGGCGTTGCTCGTGCCCGCGCCTTCCGGCTTGGAGACCTTGCCCCACCAGCCGCGCCGCTGGGATTCGGCGAGCGCGATCGCCGCGACCAGCGTGGAGGAGATGCCCTTCTCGGGGGCCACGCCCGCGTGCGACGCCTTGCCGTGAATCTCCGCTTCCCACTTCTCGGCGCCGACCGCTCCAGTGACCAGTTCGGAGGCGAGTTTGGCGTCCACGTTGAAGCACATGGCGCCGCCCTCGAGTTGCTTGGCGTCCATGTACTTGGCGCCCTGCAGGCCGCTCTCCTCGCGCACGGTGAAGACCAGCGTGATGGGCGGGTGGGGGAGTCTGTGCTTCAGGAGCGTCTCCGCGAGGGTCGCCAGCACGGCGCAGCCGGTGCGGTTGTCGCCGCCCAGGGCGGTCTTGCCCTCGGGCACGATCCTGCCCCCGTCGCGCTTGGGCTTGGCGCCGGCGCAGAGCGGCACGGTGTCCAGGTGCGTGGCGAAGACCAGGCGCGGGCCTTTCCGGGTGCCCGGCAGCGACGCGAAGAGGTTGCCCGTCTGCGTGGGCAGCGGGATGCGCTTGTGCGCGTCGTCGAAGCGGATGCCCGCCTCGGGCACGCCCGACTTCTTGAGGTCCGCGATCACGGCTTCGGCGATCGCCTTTTCCTGTCCGCTGACGCCCTCGATCGCCAGGAACCGCATCAACCGGTCTTCGGCGGACGCGGCGTCCACAGGGGGCATGTTCTGCGCCATGGGGTCGATCTCCTCGTTGGAAGGTTCTCTCGTTGGATTGGATCACAGGCCCCAGGGCAGGCCGAGCAGGTACCACGCGGCGAACAGGGCCGTCCACAGGATGGACAGCCAGATGACGTAGGGCAGCATGAGCGCGACCACCGTGCCCACGCCCGCGCTCTTGTCGTACTTGTTGCAGAAGGTGACCATGAGCGCGAAGTAGGCGTTCAGGGGGGTGATGGCGTTCATGGGCGAGTCGCCCACGCGGTACCCGGCGAGCACGGCCGCGGGGTCCACGCCGAGTTGAATGAAGATCGGCACGAACACCGGCGCGAAAATGGCCCACTTGGCGATGGCGCCGGTGATAAGAAGGTCGAGGATGCCGACCACGACGATGAACCCCAGCAGCAGCCACAGCGTGCCGATGTTCGCCGTGGAGAGGAAGTCCGCCATCTGCACCGCCAGAATCGTCGCCATGTTCGTGTAATTGAAGTAGGCGATGAACTGCGAGATGATGAACAGCAGCAGGATCAACCCGCCCAGGCTCGAGAGCGACTTCTCGATGGCCTTGATGATGTCCTTGCCGCTCTTGAACTTGCCGCAGCCCAGGCCGTAGGCGGCGCCGGTGGCGAGGAATGCGGTCATGATGAAGCCGATAAGGCCGGTCATGAACGGCGTATTGCCCACGATCGCGCCCGTCTGCGGGTCGCGCAGGGGAGCGCCCGAGGGCAGCGTCAGCAGCGCGAACAGGGCCAGCACGCCCAGCAGCGCCAGGCCGGCCAGTTTCAACCCGCGGGATTCCTCCTTGGTCAGCGGCCCGCCGGTTTCGTCGGCTGGCTTCTCCCCGGTGTAGGCCCCCAGGCGCGGCTCGATGACCCGCTCGGTGACCACCGTGATCAGGACGGTCAGGAACGCCACGGACACGAGGGAAAACCAGAGGTTCGACGTCAGGTCGATCGAGATGTCCGGGTTGACCAGGTGGATCGCGTCGTTGGTGAACTCCACCAGCACCGCGTCCAGCGGCTTGATGAGCATGTTCACCGTGAAGGCGCCGGCCACGGCCGCGAAGCCCGCCGCCAGACCCGCCAGCGGGTGCCGGCCGACGCTCATGAACGCCACGCCCGCGAGGGGAATCAGCACGAGGTAGCCCGCATCGGCCGCGATGCTCGACAGGATGCCTACGAAGACGAGGATGAACGTCAAGGCCCTTCGGGGCGAGACGATGACGAGTTTGCGGATAAGCGCGGTGACCAGGCCCGACTCTTCGGCCACGCCGGCGCCGATCATGGCGGCGATGAGCAGCCCGACCGCCGTGAAGCCCATGAAACTCGGGATCAGCGAGGTGTACATGAACCGCACGCCGTCGACGCTCAGAAGGCTCCGGGCGGTGCTGGTGAC
>JACVCK010000226.1:1882-3236 GCA_016742055.1 Phycisphaerales bacterium | reverse complement strand
GTGCAGCACGTCGTCCACGTGCAGGCCGGGGCCGATCCGGCCCGCGGCGACGGCGCCCTGGTGGAACTTGAAGCCCACGACGCCGTCCATCGTTTCGCGCGACACGAGGTAGACCAGCGGGTTCTTGCCGGAGCGTTCGATGTCGGGGCGGAGGGCGTCGAGGCGCGCGGGGGTGAGCAGCATCGACTTGATCTCGAAGCGGCAGGAGGGCTCCAGGAGCCGCTCGACGACCAGGCGGCCCTCGGCGATGAACACGCCGCGGCCCTGGAGGAGCGCCGCCTCCTTCACCACGCGGTAGTCGTCCATCCGCGGGTCGTCCAGACTGTCCACTTCCTCGACGCGCATCGGCCTCCTAAACCTTCTAGCATCCCATCATGACGAACACCCTTCATCGTCGCTGGGCCCTGATCGTTCTGCCCCTGGCCGCGATCGCGTGGCTGGGCGGCTGCGACCGGAGCGAGCCCGTTCCGGATCAGGCCGCCCCGCCGGTGGCGGCGCCCTCGGGGGCGAGCGAGCAGGCGGCGCCGGGTCCCGCTCCCAGCAGCCCCGCGGCCACTCCTGCCCCGGGAGCGGCGAGCCCTTCGGCGCCGACGGCGGGCGGGGCGATCGACGCCAGCGGCTTGACGTTCTCGCTTCCGGCGGGCTGGTCGCGCCGCACGCCGGGGACGATGCGCGTGGCGGAACTGAGCGCCGGCGCGCCTGAGGGCTCGAACCTGGAGGCGGCGGAGGTGGCGTTTTTCTCGTTTGGGCCTCAGGGCGCGGGCGACGCCGCGTCCAACGTGGCGCGCTGGGCGTCTCTGGTGCACGATGAGGGCGGCCAGCCGGCGGCGCACGAGGAGTCGACCGAGCGGGTCGGCGAGTTGGCGGTGACGCTGATCGAATCGCGCGGGACGTACCAGTCGGGTTCGCCGGCGGGACCGAAGACGCCGCGGCCTGACTTTGCGCTGTTCGGCGCGATCATCGAGGGCGGCGCGGCGGGGCCGCTTTACATCCGCATGACGGGCCCGAGCGAGGTGATGTCGGCCCACCGTGAGCGCTGGCTGGAGATGGTGCGTTCGGCGCGGAAGTCGGCGCCCTGACGGAGCGGGGGCGCATGGACCGTTACGACCTGTACGAACTGGCCGCGACGAGCCCCGGGCGGGCGATCCCGTTTCTCCTGGCGGCGCACGGGGGCTCTCCGCGCACGCTGCGCGAGGATTTCTGCGGTTCGGGGGCGTTGGCGCGGGCGTGGGCGTCGGAGGCGGGGCGCGAGGCGGTGGCGGTGGACATGGACCCCGACGCGCTGCGCGCGCTGGAGCGGCGGCTGGCGCCGGACGCCCGGGCGCGCCTGACGACGCGCTGCGCGGACGTGCTC
>JACVCK010000226.1:0-1872 GCA_016742055.1 Phycisphaerales bacterium | reverse complement strand
TGCTCGGCGCGGACGATCGGGCGGACGTGATCGCGGCGCTGAACTTCCCGATCGGCTATTTCCACGACCGGCCGTCGCTGCTGGGGTACCTGCGGCACGCGCGGGGCTGCTTGAACGAGGGCGGGCTGCTCGTGCTGGACACTTACCTGGGGCGCGACGCGTTCACGCCTTCGGAGGTGGAGCAGCGCCTGCCGGGGGGCGTGACGTACACGTGGGAGCAGCGCGAGGCGGACCCGCTGACCGGGCGGGTGGTGAACGCGATGCACTTCAGCGTCCGCAACGGGGAGCGGCTGCGCGACGCGTTTGTGTACGACTGGCGGCTGTGGTCGGTCCCGGAACTGCGCGACGGGCTGGCGGAGGCGGGGTTCGCGCGCGTGGAGGCGTACGCGCGGCTGGGCGACGCGATCGACGGTCGGGGGCGGCTGCTGCTGCGTGCGGCGGAGCCGGCGGACCTCGAGGACAACGACGTCGTGTACATGGCCGCGTGGCGGTAGTCTGAGCGCCAAGGCCCGTGACCCCCCACCCTTCCACCCTGGCGCTGACCTTCCTCGATCCTGCGGCGGGGATCATCGCGGGCTCGCTGGCGCTGCCGGCGCTGCTGCTGCTGTACTTCCTCAAGTTGCGCCGGCGGCCGGTGCGGATTTCTTCGACGCTGCTGTGGGAGCGGGCGGTCGAGGACCTGCAGGTCAACACGCCGTTCCAGTGGCTGAGGCCCTCGCTGCTGCTCTTGCTGCAGTTTCTGGCGCTGGCGCTGCTGGCGGCGGCGCTGGGTCGGCCGGCAATCCTCGATCCGGAGGCGCCGCCGACGGGGCGGATCGTGATCCTGATCGACCGCTCGGCGTCGATGAGCGCGAAGGACGGCGACGCGCAAGGCGGGACGCGCTTGGACGCGGCGCGGGCCGCGGCGAACGAGTTGATCGAGCGGCTGAGCCCGGGCGAATCGGAGGCGATGGTGGTGTCGTTCGCGTCGGAGGCGCGGATCGAGACGCCGTACACGTCTTCGCGTGCGGCGTTGCGGGACGCGGTGGCGGGCGTCCGCGCGACGGACCAGCCGGGGGACCTGGACGGCGCGCTGGCGCTGGCGCGGGCGTTCCTGGCGCCGCAGGGCGAGGAGTCGTCGGGCGCGCCGGCGACGGTGGTCCTGCTTTCGGACGGGGACTTTGTTCGTGCGGCGCCGGACGGTCGAGCGGACCTGCCGGGCGCTTCGTTCGTGCTGCAGCGTGTGGGCCCGGCGCCGGAGGCGGCGCGGGACAACGTCGGCGTGGCGGCGATCAGCGCGCGGCGCGACGAGTCGGACCCGGAGTTGGTGCGTCTGTTCGTGCGTTTGCAATCCACGAGCATCGAGCCGATCGAGACGGCGCTGACGGCGCTGATCGACGGGTCGCCGGTGCGGTCGGAGCGGGTGCGGATCGCGGGCGCGTCGGGCGGCGAGCCGGCCGAGGCGCCGGTGACGGTCACGCTGCCGGCGCCGGCGGGCGGGATGCTGACCGTGTCGCTGGCGCGCCCTGACGCGCTGGAGGCGGACAACGGCGCGGCGGTGTTTGTGCCGCCGCCGGCGGCGATTCGGCTCTGGCTGGTGGCGCCGGGCGCGCCCTCGCCGGCGCTGCGGGACGCGCTGTCGCTGTTCGTGAGCGCCCCGGAGGCGCTGCGCGTGATGACCCTGGATGAGTACGAGCGCGCGGCGGCGGGCGCGGCGGCGCCGCCGGACGTGGTGGTGTTCGACCGCGTGCGTCCGACGTCGCTTCCGTCGGCGCCGACGCTGTCGTTCGGCGCGACGCTGCCGCGGTCCCTTATACACACCCGACGCGGCCGCCGACCTCACGCCCTCGAGCCTCTCTGCGGAGCCGTGCGCCGTGGATCACACACCGCCCA
>JACVCK010000019.1 GCA_016742055.1 Phycisphaerales bacterium | reverse complement strand
GGTGGTGACGGTGTCCACCCCGTGCGTCTCGGGGTTGAGGACCTCGTAGGTCACGCTCGCGCCGAACATCTGCAAGACCTGCGCCAGGATGATCGTCGCGCCGATGAGCATGAGGAAGATGACCGCCGGGTGCGGCACGCGGTTGCCGACGCGCTCCACGACGTCCAGGACCTTCTGCATGCCGGAGCGCGACGCGGCCTTGGATGCGGTCATCGGTTCGTCCCTTCCAGGATCGGGGTCAGTTCGATCGGCGCCGTCTCCACCGCCGGATACAGGGGCAGCAGCCACGGCACCATCACCACGCACACCACCATCACCACGAGCGCGAACGGCGCTCCCACCTTGACAAAGTCGCCGAATCGGTAGTTGCCCGGGCTCACGACCAGGGTGTTCACCGGCGAAGAGACGGGCGTGATGAACGCCGTCGAGGCCGCCAGCGCGACGATCATCGCAAAGGGATGCGGCGCCGCGCCCAACTCCTTCGCCACCGACACCGCCACCGGCGCCATCAGCACCGCCGTGGCCGTGTTGGAGATGAACATGCCCAGGGTCATCGTCACGAGGAACAGCGCCCCAAGGATCACGTAGGTCCCCGCCCCGCTGGTCGCTGCCGTGAGGGCGTCGGCCGCGATGTCCACCCCGCCCGTGCGCTGGAGCGCGATCGAGAACGGCAGCATCCCCACGATGAGCACGATGGTTTTCCAGTCGATCGCCCTGTAGGCGCTCGCCAGGTTGATGCAGCCGAACGCGCCCATGAGGAGGCAGCCGATCAGCGCCGCCTGCACGTTGGGGATGATCCCCCACACCATCAGCACGACGACCAGCCCCAGACTCAGCACCGCCGGCAGCGCCCGCCCGGAGACCGGCAGCGCCTCTTCGATCTCCGTCGGCAGGCGCACGATCAGCACGCCCGAATCGTCCGGCCCCAGCCGGCGGATGCGCTTCCACGGCCCGACCACAAGGAGCGTGTCGCCGATGCGCAGGCGCTCCTCAAGCAGCCCCTCTTCCACCGCGTCGCCGCCGTGGCGCATACCGATCACCGTGAGGCCCGTCTTGGTTCGAAACCCCGCTCCGCGCAGCGTCTTTCCGATCAGCGGAGAATCCGCCGGAACGATCACTTCCGCCATGCCGATGTCCTGCGTGCGGTCCGCAAAGTCCGCCGCCGCGAGGGGAAGGTCTTCGAGCCCCAGCCCTCGCACGCGCTCGTCCAATCCCGCGTCGGGCGCGGGCAGGTCGATGATCACCACGTCGCCGGCGCGGATCTCCTCGTTGTCGTTGGCTTCGAGAAGCGTCCGTGAGCGGCGGCCGGCGCGTTCGATCGCGATCACGCTCGCGTTCCGCGGCTCGCGCGCCTCGAACGCCGCCACCGTCTCCCCGGCGATCGGCGAGCCGGCGCCCACCCGCAGGCGACGCTCCCGCCCCGCGACCTGATACCGCTCGATCCAGTCCGAAAGCCGCGGCGCCCCGGGCCCCGCGTCGCCCTCCTGCGCCCCGGGCAGCCAGCGGCGGGCGAACAGCATGTACCCGATGCCCAGCACGAGGATCGGAACGCCGAAGGGCGTAAAGGAGAAGAACCGGAAGCCCTCAAAGCCCTGACGCGTCAGTTCGCTGTTCACCACGAGGTTCGGCGTGGTGGCCACGAGCGTCATCATGCCGCTGATCAGCGCCGCGGCGCTGAGCGGCATGAGCATCTTGCCCGGCGCGGCGCCCACGCGGCTGGCGATGCGCAGAGCGACGGGGATGAAGATCGCCGTCACGGCGGTCGAACTCATCATCGACCCAAGCCCGCACACCGCCACCATCAGCAGCGCGACAAGGCGCGTCTCGTTGGTTCCGCCCCGGCGGATGAGTTGGTCGCCGATCCCCCTCGCCACGCCCGTCCGCACCAGCCCGTCGCCAATCACGAACAACGCCGCGATGAGCACGACGTTGGCGTCGCTGAACCCCGCGAGCGCCTCGCCCACGGTCAGGGCGCCGGTCAGGGGCAGCGCCACGAGCATGATGATCGCCACCGCATCCATCCGGGGTCGGCCGCGCGCGAACATCAGGATCGCGCCCGCCAGAAGCGCCAGGACCATGCCGAGTTGAAGCGTCATGATCGCTCCAGAAACGCTGCATCGGCGCTCCGCGCCAATTCCCCGGCGCGCTCGATCCAACCGGTGCGACTGTGCGGCGTCGACAAGGTGCGCAACCTCCCGGGGGGCTTGGTGGCTTCAGACTATCGCCAGTTCGCGCTCGCCGCCAAGCCGCCGCCCGCGCCCAATGGGAAACCCCGCCCGCACAGCCGTACAGACGCCGTTCCCGCCGACCCCTCCGCGCACGAGCCCCGCCCGTATATTTGGCCGCCCGTCGAGGCCCGCGCCGAACCGAACCAATTGCAGCCCACCACGGCCCAACCCGAGTCCCTGCGGCGGCAACTCACCCTGCTCGGACTGTGGCTCCTGGTCGTGAACGGGATGATCGGGGCCGGCATCTTCGGCATACCCGCCGATGCGCAAAGACTCGCGGGCGCCTTCAGCCCCTGGTTGTTTGCGCTCGGGGCGATCCTCATCGCGCCGATCATGCTCTGCTTTGCGCAACTCTCCAGCGCCTTCACCGGCACGGGCGGCCCCGTGCTGTACGCGCAGACCGCCTTCGGGCCCTTCGTCGGGTTCCAGATCGGCTGGGCGTTCTACATCGCCCGCCTCACCGCGTCCGCCGCCAACATCAACCTCCTGGTCGCAACGATCGGCTTCTTCTGGCAGGAGCCCATGGGCCCCGCCGTGCGCGTCGGCCTGCTCCTGTTCACATGCGCCGTGCTCGTCTGGCTGAACGTCGCGGGCGCCCGGACCGCGATGCGCTCGCTCGGCTTCCTGACCGTCGTCAAACTCCTGCCCCTCCTGGTCCTGGCGGCCATCGGCCTGACGGCGCTCGACCGCGCGCTGTTCGCCTCCTTCTCCTCGACCCCCAAGCCCGCGGATCTGGGCGCCGCGATCCTGCTCGTGATCTACGCCTACGTCGGCTTCGAGTCCGGCCTCGTGCCCGCGGGCGAATCGCGCCGCCCGCAGCGCGACATGCCCCGCGCCCTCGTGCTGGCGCTCGTGGGCGTGGGGGCGGTCTACTTCCTGATTCAGGCCGCGGCCCAGCGCATCGTGCCCGACCTTGCCGCCTCGCCGCGCCCGATCGTCGAGGCGGGCGAGGCGCTGCTGGGTCGCGCGGGCGCGGTCGTGGTCGTCGTGGCGATCATCGCCTCGGTCGGCGGCAACCTCCTGGGCTCGGTCTTCTCAGCGCCCCGTGTCACCTACTGCCTCGCGCTGGAACGACAACTTCCCCCCTGCTTCGCCCTCGTCCATCCGCGCCGCCAGACGCCCTGGGTTTCGATCGTGGTCTACGGCGGCGCGATCTTCGGGCTTGCGGCGACGGGCAGTTTTGCCCGGCTCGCCGTGCTGAGCGTGTTCACGCGCCTGCTCATCTACATCGTGTGCATCGCCGCCATGCCGCGTGTGAGCGCGTCCGCCCGTGAGGATTCGGGCGTCTTCCGGCTGCCCGGCGGGCACGCCATCCCCGCGCTCGCGCTGCTCGTGTGCCTCGCCCTGCTCACGCAGGTCAGCCGGAACTCCGTGCTGGCCACGGCCGTCCTGTTGGCCGTCGGCACGGCGCTGTTCTGGATCGCCTCGGTTCGACGCCGATCGACGCCCCCGCCGCCGTCGGCCACGCTTTCCGAAGGCCCCGGGGGCGCCATTCGGGGGGTTGAACCTCGGTAAGATGCCGCGGTGAACGTCGCGGTCCGGCGCTTCGGGCTCCGGCCGCGACGAGGACGCGGGGTCGGCACGATGAGTGAGCCCCGCGGAGCGTCCCTGAGAACCGCCGTGAACGCGCCCACTCCCGACATCACGCTCCTGCTGCACGCCGCCGCCTCCGGCGATCGGCGGGACCTGGACGCATTGATGGCCGCGGTCTACCAGGACATGCGTCGGCTGGCGATGTCGCACATGGACCAGGAGCGCCACAACCACACGCTCCAGCCCACGGCCCTCGTGCACGAGGCCTACGTCAAACTGCTCGACCAGCGGCGCACCGACTGGAAGGACCGCCTGCACTTCTTCTCGATCGCGGCGCGGATCATCCGGCGCATCCTGATCGATCACGCGCGAGCGGCCGCCGCCGCCAAGAGGGGCGGATCGATCACCCGGATCAGCATCGGCGGCCACGACGTCGCGGCGCCGTCCCGGGACGTCGATCTGCTCGCGCTCGACGAGGCCATGGAGGAACTGGCGCAACTCGACGAGCAGCAGGCCCGCATCGTGGAACTGCGCTACTTCGGCGGGTGCACCATCGAGGAGATCGCCGAACTGCTCGAACTCGGGAAGCGCACGATCGATCGCCAGTGGCAGGCGGCCAGGGCGTGGCTGTACGAGCGGCTCCGTGAGGGCGGGGATGACGGAGAGGGCCAACGTGACGGCTGACGCCGCACGGCGCGCGCACGCCATCTTCAGCCGGGCCATGGAGCTCGACGGCGATCAGCGCGACGCGTTGGTCCGCGAGGCCTGCGCGGACGACCCTGAACTGCTCCAGCGCGTAAGGCGGCTGCTGAAGGCGGCGGAGAGCAGTTCTGACTTTCTGGACGCCCCCGCCATGTCCTCCCGGACCGGGCCGGCCCCGGCCATGCCCGACGCCGTCGGCAACTACCTGGTGGTGCGCGTGCTCGGCTCCGGCGGCATGGCGACGGTGTACGAGGCGGTCCAGGAGAACCCGAACCGGAATGTGGCGATCAAGGTGTTGAACCGCTCGATCTCCCACACCGACGCGCTGCTGCGGTTCCGTCTGGAGGCCCAGACGCTCGCGCGCCTGCAGCATCCCGGCATCGCCCAGATCTATGAGGCGGGCGCCGCGTCGCTCGGGCAGTCCGACCCTTCGCCCTTCCTCGTGATGGAGTTGATCCCCGATGCGCTGAGCATCACGCAGTACGCAGAGCGGCACGGCCTCTCGCTGCACGAGCGGCTCGCGATGTTCGTGTCCGTGTGCGACGCCGTGCTCCACGGACACCAGAACGGGATCATCCATCGCGACATCAAGCCGGCCAACGTGCTCGTCGGATCCGACGGCCGGGCCCGGGTCATCGACTTCGGCATCGCCCGCAGCG
Organism: Phycisphaerales bacterium; assembly: GCA_016742055.1. GTDB lineage: Bacteria > Planctomycetota > Phycisphaerae > Phycisphaerales > UBA1924 > JACVCK01. The sequence goes on along the minus strand of JACVCK010000019.1, from coordinate 18,255 downwards.
TCGGGGCGGGGGAATCGAAACTCACCGGCGCGAAGGACGCCCGCCAACTCATCGGCACGCTCAACTACATGAGCCCCGAGCAGTGCAACGACCCCGCGAGCATCGACGTGAGATCCGACGTCTACTCGCTCGGTGTTCTGCTGTACGAACTGGTGACGGGCTCACTGCCGCACGACCTGTCACGCGCCTCGATCCCACAGGCGGTTCGAACCATCACCGAGGCTCAGCCGGTCCCGGCCGGGGCGCTGCGGCGAGAGGCGGCCGGCGACCTCGAAGCGATCATCGCCATGGCCATGGAGAAGGACCGCGACCGCCGCTATTCCGGCGCCGACGCCCTCGCCGCGGACGTCCGCCGGTTCCTCTCCCATCAGCCCGTCGAAGCGCGCCGCCCGACGCCCCTGGACCACGTCCGCAAACTGGCCCGCCGGAACCCGCCCCTGCTCGCGGCCGTCGGCGCCGCCGTCGCCACGCTGGTCATCGGCGCCGGCGTGGCCCTGCGGTTCGCGTACACCGCGTCCGTCGCGCGCGACGCCGCGCTGCAGCGTGAACGTGAACTCGAGGTCATCACCGAGTTCCAGGAGTCCATGCTCCGAAACCTGAACGTGGCCGAGATGGGCGCGCGCCTTCGCGCGTCGATCACGTCCAGTCTTGAACGGCAGGCGCCCGCGGACGGCGTCGACCCTGTCGAAGCCGTCGCCGAATGGAACCGGCTGGCCGCATCGCTCAACTTCACGACGCTCGCCGTCGGCTCCCTCAACGAGGGGCTGTTCCGGCAGTACACCGAGTCCATCGACTCCCGGTTCGAGGCCCAACCGCTGCTGCGCGCGCGGCTCCTCCAGCAGTTGGCGGGCACGATGAGCGCCCTCGGGCTCCACCAGGAGGCGCTGCCGAACGCCCTGGGCGCGTTCGAGATTCGGCAGGCGCGCCTGGGCGAGGATCACGAGGACACGCTCGAGTCGCGCCACTCGCTCGGCTCCATCCTCTCCACGCTCGGTCGCTACAACGAGGCGAGATCGCACCTTGTTGAGGCATACGACCGAAGCCGGCGACATCTCGGTCCGGACAGTTGGCAGGCGCTCACCATCGGCGCGACGCTGGGCGGCCTCCACCGTCGACTGGGTGAACTCGCCGCGGCGGAGCAGGTCTGGACCGACACGCTCGCCCGCCAGCGACGAACGCTCGGCGCCGACCACCCCAGCACGCTCCGCATGTTGAACAACATCGGAATCCTCTTCGCGGTGCAGGGCAGGACCCGAGAGGCCGAGGCCGCATGGCGTGAACTGCTGGACCGACGGCGCGCCACGCTCGGGCCCGACCATCCTCAGTACCTGTCGTCGCTGGCGAACCTTGGACAACTGCTCAGCGACCAGGGCCGCTACGCCGAGGCGGAGCCGCTGCTCCGTCAGGCGCTCGAAGCCGAGCGCCGACAGCGCGGCGATCGCCACGTCGCGACGCTCACCTCGATGGCCATGCTCGCGTCGCTCCTGAGGAACATGGACCGCCTCGACGAGGCGCTCGCGATCCAGACCGAGTGCTTCCTGGGCCGGCTGGACACGCTCGGGCCGGACCACACCGACACGCTCCTGGCCCAATCCCTGCTGGGCTCCATCAAGCACGAAATGGGAGACCGCGACGAGGGCGAGCGCCTCGTCCGCCAAGCGGTCGAAGCGCAGGTCCGCCTCATGGGCGAGTCGCACCCCAACGCCATCCTGTGCATGGCCGGCCTGCGCGACATCGAGATCGACGCGGGGCGCCTCAAAGAAGCGATGGCCCTCAGCGACCGCGTCACGCGCCTCTCCCGCGCCGGCGCCATCCGCGAACCCTTCTTGACCGGGGACTTCCTGTCCATCCAAGGCGGCCTGCTCCTCCGGCTCGGCCGGGCTCAGGACGCCCTGCCCGACCTGCTGGACGGATTCCAAATGATCGAGCAAGCGGTGGGCGAAGCGCACCCCCTCGCCCGAACAGCCGCGGCACGCCTCGCGGACTGGCACGCCCACGCGTTGAAGGATGGGGCCGACCCGGCGCTCAAGGCCGCACACGAGAAGTGGCTGCGCATCGCGGGAGACTCCATCCCCTGAACGTGGGCCGCATACCGCCGCGTTCGGCCGGCGTCAGACGTCCGACCCGTCGCCTGAGCCACGGCCGTTGGCGCGATCTCCCGCCGGATTCCGCGTCCTACACCGTCGAACTTCACCCGGAGCCGATCCATGCCCCTGCGAAGACACCCTGTCGCCGTCCCGCACGCCCGCGACCCCCTCGCCCGGCTCCCGCTCGACACCGCGCTCGTCGGACGACTGCGTCGGACCTACGAGCGCGTCCGGGCCCGCGAGCATCGCCTGGCGGAGATCTTCTACGACAAGCTCTTCGCCGCGGCCCCGCACCTGCGCTCGATGTTCCGCAGCGGGCCCGAGGCCCAGTCCGAGAAACTGATGTCGGCCCTCGACGCCGTCGTGCGGAACTTCGAGCAGCCCTCGGAAAACGCCGCCCTCCTCGCCGATCTGGGCCGACGCCACGCGGACTACGGCGCCCAACCCGAACACTACGCCCTCGTGACCGACCTGCTCATCGAGTCCATGCGCGAACTGCTCGGCGCGGAGCGCGACGAACAGTCCATGGAGGAGTGGCGCCTGGCGCTGCGGCTGATCAGCAGTCAGATGATCGGCGCCGCGGAGGAAAAGTCGCCCCCTTGCGGGGCGAAAGGCGCGGCACGGCGCTGAAGCCCCTTGGGGCGCAGGCCGCGCTGCCGTGCGGCAGAGAGCCGCGCCGAGTTCGCAAAGTTCAGCGATGCCCGCGCGGCCTGAACAGATAGTGCGAAACGATCCATGCTCCGCCCCTCTGCATGCCCCAGAGTTCCTCGCAGGCGATGAAGAACACCCGCCAGCGATTCAGCCATCCGCCGGCGTCGTCGCCGTAGCGCCCTCGGAGCACGGACAGCGCCTCCGTGCGGCGAGAATCCAGATTGGTCAGCCAGGCGCGGGCCGTCTTCGCGTAGTGCTCGCCAGAGAGCCGCCAATGATCGCACGCGACGAGGTCCTCCGTGAAGTGCAGGAGCAGATCGTCCGAGGGCATCGTGCCTCCGGTGAAGAAGTGGCGCCCGATCCAGTCATTGTCGCCGAAGTGATAGGCGAGCCGCGCATGGGCGAAGATATGCACGAACAGGCGCCCGTCGGGCTGAAGCCACGAGGCGATCCGCCCGAGCAGCGCCTTGTAGTTCCGGACGTGCTCGAACATCTCGACGGAGACCACCCGATCGAAACGGCGCGATAGTTCGAGGTCGTTGATGTCCGCCGTGATGATGGTGGGGGGGCGAAGGCCCCTCCGGGCGGCTTCGGCCAGAATGAACTCCCGCTGAGGGCGCGAGTTGGAGACCGCCGTGATTCGAGCGCTGGGGAGTTTCTCCGCCATCCAGAGCGTCAATGAGCCCCAGCCGCAGCCGAGCTCCAGAATGTCCATGCCGTCTTCGACCTGCGCGCGCTGGCAGGTGAGCGCGAGCATCTCCTCCTCGGCCCGGTCGAGCGTGCAGACGCCTTCCGGCCAGAGCGCGCAACTGTACTTGAGCCGCGGCCCAAGGCAGAGCCGGAAGAACGCCGGGGGCAGTTCGTAGTGCTGCTCGTTGGCTTCACGGGTGTGGAGCGCCACCGGCGCACGTGATAAATCCTCGAGCAGATCGCGGAAGCGAGCCGAGGCGGCGTCTGTGCCTCCCCGTTCCTCGTGCCGAATCCTCGCCCGCAGGCGGCTACGGATGCCGAGCCGCAGCAGCGCGTCCGGGATCAGCCCGCGGTCGAGCAGCGGCTCGTACCACGAAGATCCGAGCGCCGCGAGTGGCGTAGGTGAGACGGGGCTCTGCGCGACGACATGCGTCATGATTGTCCTCCAGACGCCGGAGCCCGGGGTGAGGTCCGCGGAAACCAAGGGAAGAACGCCGAGGTGGTCTGCTGGTACCGGCGGTAGGCCTCCGGTCGGGACCGAAGCGCTCGGGCCTCCGTGGGGGGAATGCCCGTGACCTTGAGCGCCAAGACGAGCATGAGCGCCGGCGCCGACCAGCCGATCCATCCCAGCGGCGCGCTGGACGCGACCGTGGCATACCCGATCCACATCAGCCACTCGAAGAAGTAGTTGGGATGACGCGAGTATCGCCACAAGCCGACATCGCACACCCGGCCGCGCGAGTCCGCTCGGCGCTTGAATGACCTGAGTTGTCCGTCGGCCAACCATTCGCCGATCAGGCCGACAACCCAGATCATGAGGCCAAGCCAGTCCAGCGCTGTCGGCCCCGGACGCGCATCCCGTGCGGCCAGAACGAACGGCGCCGACAGGATGACGACCAGAACCCCCTGAGCCAGGAAGAACAGCAGGAACACCGGCTGGACCCTTCGGCCCAGCCGTTCCCGCATCATCTGATAGCGGCCATCCTCCTGGCCGCTCATCACTCGGTCGAAGAAAAGATGCAGCGCCAGACGCGCGCCCCAGACGCCGCCCATGACGCCGATGAAGGCGCGGCGCGCCGGGTCGCCCGGCCCGGTCAGCGCGCAGAACACGGCCGCAAGCCCCAGGCACCCCGCCCACCCGACATCCACCACGCCCGCATCGCGCGAGCGCAGTTGGATCGCCCACAGGATTACCATGACCGTCGCGGCGCCGGCGCCGATGTGCAGAAGTTGGTCGGACCAATCGAGCGTCACGGTTGGGCTCCAGGAAGTTCGAGCGGGAGGGCGTGTATGAGGCGGGTCCAATGGGTCGGGGTGATCGCCATGGCGGGCGCCGCCGTGCTCGCGGCGTTGATCATGCGGTCGTCCATGGAGATGCCGCTCGCCGCAGGGTTGAAGGCGACGGTGGACACTTGGTGGGGCGTCACCACCATGGCGGACCTGTACGCCGGGGTGATGGTTGTTGCGGGATGGGTGTCGTATCGAGAGCGCAGCGTCATCCGTGCGGCTCCTTGGATCGCCGCCCTTCTGCTCCTGGGGAACCTGGCGACGATGGTGTACCTGATGATCGCGGCTGTGCGCGCTCGATCGATGGACGAACTGCTTCGGGGAAGGCGCTGAAAGCCCACGAGGCCGCGCTGCACCACGCCGGCACGGCGACGGCGTACTGAACGCCGCACCACACGAACGCCCGCCAAGCCGGCTCCACGGGCGCAATCGCTCCGAGCCGAGCGCCCACCCAGTAGGTCAACGGACCACCGACTCCCCCCAGGGCCGCTCCAACCAGTGGCCGGCCCCAGATCCAGCGCAGACTGGGGCGCAGGGTCGTGCCGAAGTTGACCCAGAGCAGCAAGAACACGATCGCGAACTCCAGCGGAGACCCCGAGGCGTATCGGAACATGCCCAGGCGCATCGCGGCGGCGTCGAGCGAGAAGCCCGCGGCGGCGCCGAGAAGGATGACGGCGGCCTCCACCCGTGGCGCCGGCGACCAGCGGAGTTGCGCCGCCGCGCTCGCCAGGATGAGGGTGGGCGCGGCCCACCACCAGGCCGTCCCGGCCCCGAGGACGGAGAGCGTCCAGAGCGACTGGAAGAGCAGCACGTTGAGCACAATCGGCGCCCACTTGCTCACGTGGCGGGCCCCTCGCTGCCGACCGGCGGAATGCGGCACATCGGCTTGGTCAACAGCGCCTGCACATCCCCCACGTGCCGGGCTCGGAACGCGCCCTCGCAGTACGCCAGGTAGTACTCCCACATGCGGATGAACCGCTCGTCGAAGCCCATTGCGCGGACGTCGTCGATCCGGGAGAGGAACGCGTCGCGCCAGAGCCGAAGCGTCGTGGCGTAGTGGGGGCCGATGTCCTCCATGTGCCACAGGCGGAGGTCCGTCCGCCTGCTGACCGCGTCGAGGATGGCCGCCACCGAAGGCAGGCAACTGCCCGGAAAAATGTACTTCTTGAGGAAGTCCTGACGCCGCGATGCGGCGCGGAAGCGCTGGTCGCGGATGACGATGGACTGGATCAGCGCGGCCCCATCGGCCTTCAGCAGACGCGAACACGCGGCGAAGTACCCGCCGAGGTTCTCCGCGCCGACCGCCTCGAGCATCTCGATGCTGACGATCTTGTCGAACTCGCCTCGAACATCGCGATAGTCGGTCTGCAGCGCCGTCACGCGCCCGGTCAGGCCCGCTCGCCGAATGCGCTCGGCCGCAAAGCGGCTCTGCTCTTCCGAGATCGTCGTGGTTGTGACGCGGCATCCGTACCGGGTCGCCGCGTGAATCGCCAGGGCTCCCCAGCCCGTCCCGATCTCGAGCAGATGGTCGGACTTGCGGAGCCGCAACTTGCGGCAGGCGCGGTCGATCTTCTCCAACTGGGCCGCTTCGAGCGTGTCGGCCCCGTTCTCGAAGATGCCGCACGAATAGGTCATCGTGGGGTCCAGAAAAAGGCCGAAGAAGTCGTTGCCAAGGTCGTAGTGCGCCACGATGTTGCGCCGGCTCCCGGCCCGGGTGTTGCGGTCGAGCCGGTACGCGGCGAACGAAACCGGCGCAAACAGGCGGGCGAGCGGGCCCTCCAGCGCCTCCATGGCCGCCAGGTTGACCGTGATCGTCTCGATCAGCGCAGGAAGATCGTCGGTGGTCCAGGCGCCAGCCATGTACGACTCGGCGACGCCGACGCCCCCTCCAAACGCAACCGCGGCGTAGAAGGACGGATCAACAACCCGCACCGTGGCGGCGGCCGCCGCGCGCGGCTCGAACGCGGTGCGGCCGCGCTCGTCAACCAGGCGGACGCCGCCGTGGGAGAGCCGTTCGAGAGCCGAACGGACCACCCGTCGGCCAGCGCCGTCCAGCAACGCTGGCAGCCGCCGCCGGCGCGAAGCGCGCTCGCGGATCGACGGGCGATCCATGCCGGAAGCGTCAAAGGAGATCGTGGACATCAGCGGCCTCTGGCTTGTGCGGTGGTGGGGTCAGATCGAGACGCGGCCTTCGGATGAGGATGCACCGGGGCCCCGCGGAGCCACAGCCCCAGCGCCTCGGCATGGATCTTCGCAATGACCTGGGCCGTCATGAACGGATAGCGGACGAGCAGCGACCTCATACGGCCCGGCGTCAGAGCCCGGCGGTCCATGCGAAGCGTCGCGTCGAACACCCGGCGCGCGCGCGGACCGCGGTCGCGCACGTTCATATGGACGAGGAGCGACTCGGCCGGGCGCGTGAAGGTCCAGTCGTACTCCAGATCGAGCGGAAGGAACGGAGACACGTGGAATTCCTTTCCGAATCGCCACCGCATCGGGCGAAGGCCCGCGGAGGGGCGAAGGCGCTCCACGTCCAGCACGTACGCGTGACGCTCACGCCAAGGGGTGTTGGTGATCTCCGAGACGATCGCCGTCACGCGCTCGGAGTCGTCGAAACAGTAGTAGAAGGTCGCTGGATTGAAGATGTAGCCGAAGTGCCGCAGGTGCGTCAGCATGCGGATCGGACCGTTGGGGCGACGGCCCAGCGAAGCGTGCACTCGACCCCGAACGGCCTCATCGAGCGGGACGTCGTGCGGGCTCAGGTAGTCGTCGCGGCGGAAGCGCGCCGGGCACAGCCGAGAACGCCCCCACAGGCGGCTCATCGAGAGCACGCGGTCGATCTCCGACAGGTCCAGGTACACCATGAACAGCGGGAACGTGAAGCAGCGCCCCGGCTCGCGGCGCCGGTGGCGGACGCTGCCCTCATACACGGCGCTGTGGAGCGTCACAGTTCGACCCCCAGCCGCTGGCACACGCGCAGGGCGCTGTTTACGCCGTCCTCATGGAAGCCGTCGCCCCAATAGGCCCCGCAGTAGTGCGTGCGGTTCACGCCGCTGATCTCCCGCCACCGATCTCGCGCGCGTTCTCCCATGACCGTGTAGAGCGGGTGGGCGTACGAGAATCGGCGGATGATCCGCGCGGGGTCGACGCGATCGGCCGCGTTGAGCGTCACGCACAGCGGCTCGCGCGTGTCAAGGCCCTGCAGGATCGACATGTTGTACGTGACGACCGCCGCATCGGAGGCGTTGGTCCCAACCAGGTAGTTCCACGCGGCCCAACTCCGCCGACGCCTCGGCAGCAGCCGCGCGTCGGTATGGAGCACGACGTCGTTGGTCTGGTATGGCAAGGCGGCGAGCGTCTCACGCTCCGCCTGCGTCGCGTCCGCGAGCAGCGCCAGGGACTCGTCGGAATGGGCGGCGAGGATCACCTCATCAAACCCCTCCTCTCCCGCCGACGTCTCCACCAGAACGCCGCCGGTTGAGCGCCGGACGGACCGCACGGGCCGGTTGAGCCGAACGCGCTCCTTCAGCGCCCCCATCATGGCGTCGACATAGCGATGCGAGCCGCCGACGATCGTCCGCCACTGCGGGCGACGCCGCAGGTCCAGCATCCCGTGATTATCGAAGAACCGCAGAAGAAACCGGGCGGGAAAGCGCATCAACTCCGTTCGAGGCGCCGACCAGATCGCCGCGCCCATGGGGAGCAGATATCCATCGAGAAAGCCCCTCGAAAAGAGCCCGGAGGCGCACAGGTCGGCGATCGTCTCGTCCTCGGGCATCGATTCGAGCGCGGCTCGGCCCGCGCGTCGAAGCCGCGCCACGCCGCTCACGACGCTCCACCAGCGTTGGCGGAGCAGATTCCCAGCGCTTCCGATGGCGCCCGCAAGAGAGGCGCCGCCGTACTCGAACCCGTCGGACTCGTCGCGGACGCTGAAGGACATGCTCGTGGGCCGGGACTCCACTCTCAGGCGGTCAAGCAACCGACAGAAGTTGGGGTAGTTGCGCTCGTTGAAGACAATGAACCCCGTGTCAACGGGCAGAAGGCGGCCTTCGTGCTCCACCGGGACGGTGTTCGTGTGCCCTCCAAGGCGGCCGTCCTTCTCGAAGACTGTGACGTCGTACGCGCCCGCGAGGAGATACGCGCACGTCAGCCCGCTGACGCCCGAGCCCACCACGGCGATTCTCACGCCGCACCCCGGCCGGCCGATCGCGCGTGCTCCTCCGCCCGCTCGTACACCCACGCCGGGACCGGGCGCAGATCCCAGACCAGCCCCAGCCACCCCATGCACCGGAGCAGCCAGTACGACGGATCGAACTCCCACCAATAGAACCCCTGCCGCACCGAACCGGGATGGAAGTGGTGATTGTTGTGCCACCCCTCGCCGAGCGTCAGAACGGCGAGAAGCCAGTTGTTGCGGCTGTCGTCGTCCGTCCGAAACCGCCGGGAGCCGACGGTGTGCGCCAGAGAATTGATGGTGAATGTGGCGTGGTAGAGCGCCGTGGTCGATACGCCGAAACCCCAAACGACCATCTGGGCCGCGCCAGTCCCCAGCGACGGGGCCCAGACGGACAAGCCCCATCCCAGCAGCGCCAGCATCGCCACCAGCAGGACCGGCCCCAGCACGTGGTTCCGTTCCACCCAGAGCAGTTCGCGATGGCGCGCCCAGTCCGGGATGGCCTTCCAGTTCGTCGCCCGCCCCTTCTCTGTCAGAAACCAGGCGGTATGGCTCCACAGCGCGCCGCGCCACCAGGGCGAATGCGGGTCGGGCTCGTGGTCGGAGTGCCGGTGGTGCTCGCGGTGATGGGCGGCCCACCACAGCGGGCCGCGCTGCGCGGCGGTCGTTCCGACGCACGCAGCCAGGAACCGCACCGCCCGGTGCGTCTTGAACGTTCGGTGAGAGAAGTAGCGGTGGTAGAAGGCCGTGATGACGAACATGCGGAACAGGTACAACCCGCCCGCGGCCACGAGGGCTGGCCAACTCCAGCCGGTCCAGATGACGCCGAGGCACATCGCATGGATCGTCAGCAGGGGCGCTGCGTCCACGAAGCGGATGCGCCGATGGTCCAGCGGGCGCAGGTCGGATCCGGGATCCATCGTTCGAACCTTCGCGCTCTTCAGGGCCGGACTCGCGACCACCCCTTCTCCCGAGGTGGCGTTCGATGAGCGACTTCCATACATCCGGCCGTCGAACGCTTCGGCGAGTTGCCGGCTGGTCGGGGATCGGCGTTTGGTCTTCATACGCCCAATTCGTGAGAATCGATCATCGGGGTCGGGCTCAACTGTGCCCGGCAAGCGTCAAACTGTGGCCGAGCCGAGCTCGCTCCCCGCCGCAACGGGTGGGCGTCGAGCGATGGGCGATCGCAAGAAGGACGCCCGTGGACTGAAGGCCCGACCGTGGCCCGAGCGGCAGGACACCCGCTCCCGGGCCAATGGGGACATATCGCACGGCTTGATCGCCCGTGAAGGCGGGCTGGATGCAGGCAAGGGCGCCATACCCCTCCGAATTCGGAGTCCGTCGATGACGGGCTCGCCGTCGTGCCCCAGGGGGGGCGTGCCTGAGGTGCAAGCGCGGCGCGCCCGGATCAAGACGACGCAGGTGCGCGGCCTCGCTGCTGCGACGCTGGACGCCGACCGCGCCCGCGAGGCGCTCAACGCGATGCTGAAGTCGGCGACCGCGTTTTCCCAGAATGCGCGCCTGGCGCTCGCAATGGAGCAAAAACCGGGTCGGGACGCAAAACCCAAAAAACGATAAGCCCCTGCATAACAGGGGCTTACGAAGCGAGGCGGACGGGACTCGAACCCGCAACCACCGGATCGACAGTCCGGTACTCTAACCAATTGAGCTACCGCCCCAATGGGTGTTTCCGTCGCCTGGGCCCTGTCGAGGCCCGATCCGGCGAGCCGGGAAATGTAGCCCACCAGCCGCCCCTGTCAAGCCCAAGGCCACCGGGCCCGATCTGGGGGCCCAATCGCGGTATTCTTCCTCGAGACTCGTGAATCCGGCCCCGATGCTCGAATCCCTGGCCTATTCCGGACCCATGGGCGGCGATGAAGTCTTCGCCATGGTCGTCGCCATGCTCCTGGGCATGTCGCTCTACGGCGTCCGGCTCTACTTTCTGACCGAACTGCACCCCATGACCGCCTCCCGGCGCCTGCGAGTGGCGGCCATGCTGGTCACACCCATTCTCGCGCTCGCCCTCGGGATCCTTGTCAACGCCCTCGCCGCCGCCGACGTGCGCGGCGACCTGCGCTACGTGCTCCTCTTCACCGCCATCGGCGTCGCGTGGGTGGAGGTTCTCATGCTCGTCGCGCCGCCGCTGCTGGGCATCCTCTCGCCCAAGGAGGCGGTCGAGCGGCGCGCCGCGCCCTCGATCATCGTCCACGCCGGCGCCTCCGCCGCGCTCGCGATCGCGTACCTCGGCGGCAACCTCGGCGACGGTCCCGGCTGGTGGGTCGTGCTGCTGAGCGCCGCGCTCTCCAGCGGAGCGCTGCTGGCCATCTGGGCCCTGATCGAGGCCGTGGACCGGCGTTCGGAGGCCGTCACCATCGATCGCGACGCGGCCACCGCCATCCGGCTCTCCGGCGCCCTCATCGCCGCGTCGCTCGTGCTCGGCCGCGCCGTCGCGGGAACCTGGCAATCCGCCGCCAACCTCCTCGCCGACTTCATCACGCTCGGATGGCCCGCCTTCGTGCTGCTCGTGGCGGAGCCAGCGCTGCACGCGGTCTTTCGCCCGACGCCCAAGGCGCCCAGGCCGTCCGTCCTGACGGCGGGCATCCTCCCCGCGTGTGCGTACATCGCGCTCGCGGCCTGGCTGGTTGTCCGCTACGGGTGGTGGACGTGAGCGCCCTCGCGCTCGGACCCGAGATGTCGCGTGCGCAGGCCGCCGAGATGCGCCTTCGCCTGGCGTTCGACCACGGCAAGTACGACCTGCACCTGGGCGACCACAGCACGATCGCCGCGCGACCCATCCTCCTGTCGGCTTCGGAATGGAGCGCCATCGCCCGCGATTCGGAGGCGCTCTGGCGCGAGTCGGTTGAACTCGAAGCGCGAGTCCTGGCCAACCCCCGCCTTCTGACGCGCCTGGGCCTGCCCCGCGCGCTCATCGCCGAGGTCCGACGCGCCACGCGCCACGGCCACGCCGGCGTCGGCGCCCGGTTCGTCCGCTACGACTTCCACCCGACCCCCGACGGCTGGCGCATCTCCGAGGCCAACGCGGACGTGCCCGGCGGCTTCCTCGAATCCGCGGCCCTGACGCCCCTGTTCCTCGATCTCGCGCCCGGCTGCTCCGGCGCGGGCGACCCCTGCTCCGCCCTCGCCGGCGCGCTCGCGCAAGCCACAGGAAGCGGCGAGCACGTCGCGCTCATCCACGCCACCGCGTACACCGACGACCGACAATCGATGGCCGCGATCGCCGAGCGGCTCGAAGCGCTGGGCGTCCCCGCGATGCTGCTCGCGCCGGACCAACTCCGCGAGCGCGACGGCGCCCTCTTCGCCCGTCTTGACGGCGAGCCGCCCGCCCGGATCGGCGCCGTCGCGAGGTTTTTCCCGGCCGAGTGGCTTCCGAACCTGCACGACGCGCGCGCCTGGCGGCCCCTGGCGGCCCCGCGCGCCCGATGCGTTCTGAACCCGGTCAGCGCCATCGTCTCGCAGAGCAAGCGCCTTCCGCTGCTGTGGGACGAGGTCGGCCTACCGCTGCCCACGTGGCGAAGGCTGCTGCCCGAAACGCGCGACCCCCGCTCCTGCGCGGCTCTGGCCGACTGGGCGCTCAAGCCGGCGCTCGGACGCGTGGGCGAAGCCGTGTACCTGCCCGGCGCCAGACCCATCGGCGAGCGGCGCGCGCCGCGCCTGGCGCGAAAGCGCCCGGGCCACTGGGTCGCGCAGCGCCGGTTCGACACCCTGGCGCTCCCTGCCGATGGCGGCCCCGCGCTCCACCCGTGCGTGGGCGTGTTCGTGCTCGACGGACGCGCCGTGGGCGCGTACGGGCGGCTCTCCGCTTCTCCTCTTATCGATCAGCACGCCGCCGAGGCCGCCGTCCTGATCCAACCACCCGCGGAGGCCTGCGCCGCATGAGCCACGATCCGCGCCAACTATTCGAGCGCTGGGCGCCCCCGGCCTCGCCCTGGACGGAATGGGCCAAGCCCGTGCTGTTCGCGCTGACGAAGCGCCTGCCCGACCCGCCAGCCGCCGGCCCGCAGCCCGCGCCCGACCTCCGCGCCCTCAGCGCCACGACCACGCCCTTCGCCGTCGTGCTCGATCTGCCCGGGACCGACGCCATCGCCTGGGCCGCGGCGCTCGCGGAGCGCGGCTTCGCCACCGTGCCGCTCTTCAACGGCGCGCCGGGCCACAAGGCCATGGTCAACTGCGACTCCCTGGTCTACGCGCTCGCGACGATGGCGCCGCCCGCTTCGCCGCTGGCCGCCGATGCGCCGCCCTGCTTCATGCTCGACGCCAACCGCATGAGCGGCGGCCGGCGCCCATCGCCCGGACAGTTCGACAACCGGTGGCTCGTCTTCCCGCAGGACTTCCCCTCCGCTTCGATGCTCCTGTCGCGCTCGATCCCCCGCGTCGTCCTCGTGCAGCGAGGCCCCGGGCGCGTGGCGGAGGACCTCTCGCACGTGCTGTACGCCTGGGCGCGCGCCGGCGTCGAAGTCCTGCGCCTCGACCCGGACGGAGCCGCTCCGGCGGAGCCCCTGCACGTGGCGCGCCCCCGCGGCTTCCGCTCGTCCTTCCGCCGTTTCCTCGTGATGTGCCGCCTGCACCGCAACAGCGCCGGCGGCTTTGGCGGCGTCGTGCCCGACGTCAGCCAGACCTCCATCGGCTACGCATGAGCGCGCCAAGCCCCGCTACTTGTTCTCGAACCACGTCCGGCCACGCGCCGCCTCCACCTTCAGCGGAACTCGCAGCGCCATCGCCCGCTCCATCCGCTCGACGATCAGCGCCTGCGCCCGCGCCGCCTCCGGCCCCGGCGCCTCGAACACCAGTTCGTCATGAATCTGCAGCAGCATCCGCACCCCCGGAATCTCGGGCGCCGACCGCAGCCGCTCCGGCGCGTGCGCGCTCAGCCGCGCGTGCAGGTCCAGCATCGCCAACTTGATCAGGTCCGCCGCAGAGCCCTGCACCACCGAGTTGATCGCCACCCGCTCGCCCAGCGCGCGCTCCGACGGATTCCGCGACATCACCTGGGGCACCGGCCTCCGCCGCTTGAGGATCGTCTCCACATACCCCAGCCGCGTCGCCTGCTCCACGCACTCCTGCAGGAACGTCGTGATCCCCGAGAACCGCCGCTTGTAGTCGTCGATGATCTGCGCCGCCTCCTTGTCGCTCACCTGCAGCCGGCGCGCCAGGCCGTACGCCGTGATGCCGTAGACGATGCCGAAGTTGACCATCTTCGCGCCGTCGCGCTGCTCGCGCGTCACATCCTCAGGACGCACTCCATGAATCTGCGCCGCGACCGCCCGATGGATGTCCTGTCCCTCCTCGAACGCCCGGATCAGCCCCGGATCCTGCGAAAGATGCGCCAGCATCCGCAGTTCGATCTGCGAGTAGTCCGCGCTGATCAGCACGTTCCCCGGCTCCGCCGTGAACGCGCGCCGAATGTCGCGCCCGATGTCCGAGCGGATCGGAATGTTCTGAAGGTTCGGGTCGCTCGAAGAAAGCCGCCCCGTCGCCGCGACCGTCTGGTGGAACGACGCGTGCACGCGCCCTGTGCGCCGGTTGATCGCCTCCTTCAGCGCCACCAGGTACGTCCCGACCAACTTGGTCAACTGCCGATACTCGACGATCAACGCCGGCACCGGGCTCGTCACCGACGGATCGGCCGCGAGTTTCTCCAGCACCTCGATGTCCGTTGAATACCCCGTCTTGGTCTTCTTCAGCCCCGCGATGCCCAGCCCCGGCGGCTCGTCGTCCGGATCGTTGAAGAGGATCTCGGCGAGTTGCTTGGGCGAGTCGGGATTGAAAGGGCGCGGCGCCGCCTCGTGGATCTTCCGCCGCAACTCCTCAATCCGCGCGTTCAGGCGCGCCGCCTGGCGGTCCAGTTCCTCGGGATCGACATGGATGCCGTTCCACTCCAGTTCCGCCAGAACGCCAACCAGCGGCATCTCCACGTCGTCGAACAGCGAGCCCAGCCCCATCGCATCCAACTGCGGCGCCAGCGCCTCCCGCAGACGCAGCGCCACGTCCGCGTCCTCCGCCGCGTACTCCGTCGCCAGGTCGAGCGGCACGCAGTCGAACGTCCGCTGCTCCTTGCCCGTTCCGATGAGGTCCTTGATGGGGATGCACGAATACCCCAGCAGCCCCAGCGCCAAGGCGTCGAGAGAGTGCGACGAGCGCGACGAGTCCACGAGGTACGACGCCACCATCGAATCGAACGCCATGCCGCGCAGTTCGATCCCCGCGTTCCGCAGCACCAGAAGGTCGAACTTGAGGTTGTGCCCGCACTTGCGGACGCGCGCATCGCCGAGCGCCGGGCCCAGCGCGCGGACCACCTCCTCCGGGCTCAAATGCGACCCCGGCTCCGGCGAGCGCAGCGGGACGTACCAGCCCTGCCCCGGCCTCACCGACACGCTCACGCCGCAGAGCGCGCAGTCCAGCGGAGACAGCCCCGTCGTCTCCGTGTCGATCGACACGCACCCCGCGTCGCCCACCGCCCGGAGCAGTTCGTCCATATCCGCCATCGTTCGCACGCAGCGATAGTCCGCCGCGGGCCGGTCGGAGCGCGACGGCTCCCGCGCCGCCACGTCGTCGAACAGCCCCCCGGTGTATCCGCCCGCGGCCCGCTTGGCCGGCGGCGGCGGCGGGGCGCTCGCCGCTTCGCTCGGTCCGCCGCCCGAACGCTCCGCCATCAGCGCCTTCACATCGTCCTGGTAGCGATTGAACCCCAGTTCCCTGAGCATCGGCCCGAGCGCCTCCAGGCGCAGTCCCGCCGTCCCCGCCTGTTCGAGATTGAACTCGAACGCCACGTCGTCCCGCAGCCGCACCAGTTCGCGGCTCAGCCCCAGCCGCGGGGCCGCCTCGCGGATCTTCTCGCCCCGCTTGCCCTTGATCTCCGCGGCGTGCGCCAGGAGGTTGTCGAGCGTGCCGTAGTGCGAGATCAACTCCGCGGCCGTCTTGGGCCCCACGCCCTCGACGCCCGGCACGTTGTCCACCGTGTCGCCCATCAGGGCGAGCATGTCCACCACCTGCGCGGGCGTCACCCCCTTCTCGGCGCGCAGGCGCGCCTCGTCGATCGCCTCGTCGGTGTGCACGTCGAACATCTCGACCCGCCCTTCCCGCAGCAGTTGCTGGAGGTCCTTGTCCTTCGAGACGATGCGGATCTTCAGTTCGGGCCGCTCCCGCTCCAAGCGGCGCACGAGCGTGGCGATCGTGTCGTCCGCCTCCACGCGGTCGATCCCCAGCACGGGCGCGCCGATCTCCCGCAGGAGCGCGACGCACCGGTCCACCTGCGGCTCAAGCGCCTGAGGCGGCGGCTCGCGGTTTTTTTTGTACTCGGGGTAGATCTCGCTGCGGAACGTGCCGTGGTCGCCCGCCGCGTCCACCACCACCACCAGGTAGTCCGGCCTGTACGTCCGCAGGATCTTCAGCAGCATGCCGACGAAGCCGAACGTGGCGTTCGTGGGCTCCTTGGTCACGGGGCTGCTCATCGGCGTGCGGATCGCGTGGAACGCGCGGAACATCTGCGCATGCCCGTCGATGATGTACAGCGTCGGGCCCGCACCGGCGTTCACGAGCCCGCGCCCATCGCGTGCAACTCGCGCAGCCGCTCGATGTACGCCGGCGCCGGGTCGATCTTCCGCCGCCCCATCATCGCCCGCGCCGTTTCGAGGAACTTGTCGAACCGGAACGACTTCCGGCCCGCGTCCGTCGACCATGCAAAGCGCTCCACCGCGCCGCTCACCGGGGCCGTCGCCGCCCACATCGCGCCCGTGCCCACCACGGCGCCCGTCATCAGCCGCGTCAGGATCGCGAACTTCGCGTGGTCGCCCACCACGCACCCGAAGAACGTCAGGCCCGTCCGCTCGTTCGACGCCGTCGCCTCCACCCGTGAAACCACCTCGCCGTAGGTGTTCAGCAGGTTCGAGTTCGTCGTCCCCGCGCCGAAGTTCACCCACTCGCCCACCCAAGCGTCGCCCAGATGCCCCTCGTGCCCCTTGTTCGACCAGCCCTGGAAAATCGTGCCGCCCACTTCGCCGCCCACTTTGCACACAGGCCCGATCGCCGTGCCGCCCTTGATGTGCGCCCGCTCTACGACCGTCGAACCCGGTCCGATCCAGCACGGCCCGCACAGGATCGCCCCCGGCCTCACCACCGCGCCCGCCTCGATCCGCACCGCCCCGTGCTCCGCGTCGATCACGACGCCCGGCTGCACCTTGGCCCCGGCGTCGACCGACACCGCGTGGCTCCCGAAGCAGACGACCCCCGGAGCGCCCGCCCAACGCTCGACCGACAGCATCGCCAGGTCCCGGCGCAGCGCCTCGTCCCGGAATCGAACGACATCCCACGGCCGCCGAATCAGGCAATGGCCCTTCGAGGGGTGCATCGCCAGCCCCGAGCCCGCGAGCCCGTCGCGCAGCGCCGCGGCGCAGTCCGCCCCCGAGCCAGCCGCCGCGACCAAATCGCCCGTCCCGGCCTCCACGAGCGCCTCGCCCGGTTTGAGCGACGCGATCTCGGCGCCCGGAAGCACGCAGCGCCCGTTGACGAACAGCGCCTCGGCGCCCTCCGGTCCGCTCACCGCCGGCGCCGCGTGCCGCGCCGCCACGATGCCGCGCACGCCCGCCGCCGGCGCCAGCGCCGCGGCACGCACGCCCAGCGTCCGCTCGATCCTCTCCAGATTCGTCAGCGCCCCCGTCCGCACCTCGAACGATGCGCGAAGGTCCACGAGCGGCCCAAGGCCCCCGTGCGCGTCGTCGAAAACAACCAGCGGCGCCATGCCCGCCAGTGTACCGCACGGCGCCCGGCGCACCACGACCTACCATCCACCCCCATGCGAGCCATCGTCTTCGACTTCGACGGCGTCATCGTCAACTCCGAGCCCATGCACGAACGCGCCATCCGCGCCGCCTTCGAGTCCTGCGGCCTGCCCGCCGGGTGGACCGACTGGCGCCGCTACGCCGGGCACGGCGATCGCAACGGCTTCCACCTCATCATGCAGGATCAGGGCCTGACCCTCGACGCGCCCACGTTCGACCGGCTCCAGGCGGCCAAGCAGCGCATCATCTCCGACCTCATCGCCGGCGGCGAGCCGCCCGAGGAGGCCCCCCGGCGGTACGCTGCCCGGCGGCCGACCGCCGGCCGCAGGTCGCGCGCGCGCGCCGCGCGGGGCCAAGATACGGCCTACGGGCCACCCCACACGCAAACGGCGGTCTGATCGATGGAAACCCGTGCCAATTACGTGCTCATCGGCGCCTTCACGCTGATCATCGCAGCCGCGCTGCTGCTGTTCGGCCTGTGGGCAGCCAAGTACTCCTCCGAACGCACCTGGCAGGAATACCAGGTGGTCTTCCGCGAAGCCGTCACCGGCCTGTCGGTCGGCAGCCCCGT
>JACVCK010000018.1 GCA_016742055.1 Phycisphaerales bacterium | reverse complement strand
CGGGGGCGGGGGGGAAGGGTTGTGCCGCGTCGCGCACCGGGGACTCAGGATCGGGCGGCACGTCGGGACGCGCGCGCGCGCGGGGGAGAGGCGTGCCGCGGGACTTTGCGGTTGCAAAGGGCTTGGCCGGTCGCCGGGAAGGGACGTATGGCGGATCACGCGGGGTCTTCCGGCGCGTGGGCATCGTCGGCTTCGCAGCGTGAGCGCTGGTGGCAGTCCCCCGGGGGGATCGCGGCGCTGTACCTGGCGGCGTCGGTGACGTGGATCCTCACGAGCGACCGCGTCGTGGCGGCGATGTTCGGGGACGGGGCGGCGGCTCATCTGGCGCAGACGCTCAAGGGGATCGGCTGGCTGACGGGCACGTCGGTGGCGCTGTACTTCCTGATCCGTTCGGGCTCCCGCGCGGCGCAGGCGGCGGCGGAGCGCGCTTCGCACACGGAGGGCCTGCTGCGCGAAATGGGCTCGACGGTGGAGGATGTGTTCTGGGTGATGCGGGTCAATCCGAAGGAGATGCTGTACGTCAGCCCGTCGTTCGAGCGGATGTGGCGCATGCCGACCGAGGAGTTGGAGGCGCACCCGTGGGCGTGGCTGGACGCGATCGTGGAAGAGGACCGCGCGGCGGCGCTGGAGCGGTTCGAGGCGTCGGTGAACGCGCCGACTCCGGAGATGTTCGAGTCGGAGTACCGGCTGCGCCGGCCGGACGGGCAGATCGTGTGGGTGCGTGACCGCGGGTACCCGGTGGTGGACGCGTCGGGGCGGGTGGTTCGGGTGGCGGGGCTGGCGGAGGACATCACGGAGCGGAAGAACGCCGAGACCAAGTTGCTTGAGCGCGACCTGCTGCTGCGGAAACTGTCCGAGCAGGTGCCGGGCGTGATCTACCAGTTCCGGATGTGGCCGGACGGGCGGTCGTGCTTCCCGTACGCGAGCGAGGGCATCCGCGCGGTGTACGGCGTGGCGCCGGAGGAGGTGCGCGAGGACGCGTCGACGGTGTTCGCGCGGCTGCACCCGGACGACTACGACATGATCCTCGAGAGCGTGCTCCGCTCCCGCGACACGCTGGAGCCGTGGAACTGCGAGTACCGCGTGACGCTGCCGGATCGCGGCGAGCGGTGGCTGGAGGGCCATTCGGTCCCCGAGCGCCTGGAGGACGGCAGCACGCTGTGGCACGGGTACATCTGGGACGTGACGGACCGTCGGAACGCGGCGGAGGCGCTGCGGGCGAGCGACCAGCGCTTCCGGACGCTGATCGAGACCACGGGCAACGCCTTCCTGATGATCGACGGCGAAGGGCGCGTGGAGGAGGCGGACGAGCGGTACCTGCGCCTGATCGGGGCGGAGTCGGAGGCGGAGGTCCTGGGGCGGAAGGTGACGGAGTGGACGGCGCCGTACGACCTGGAGCGGAACGGGGTGGAGGTGGCGCACTGCATGGCCAGCGGCGTGGTGCGGTCGCTGGAGGTGGATTATGTGAGGCGGGACGGCACGATCCAGCCCGTGGAGATCAACGCCGCCGTGGTGGAGACCGAGCGCGGGCCGCGGATCCTGGGTCAGTGCCGGGACATCTCGCAGCGCAAGCGTGGCGAGCGTGAGTTGCGGGAGGCGAGCGAGCGTCTGCGGGCGATTCTGGACAACTCGCCGCACGTGGCGATCCAGGGGTACGAGCCGGACGGGCGCGTGGCGTTCTGGAACAAGGCGTCGGAGGCGCTGTACGGCTGGTCGGCGCAGCAGATGGCGGGCCAGCGCCTGGGCGGGCGGGCGATGAGCGTGGAGGACGGGGAGGAGTTCGAGTCGATGGTGACGCGGGCGCTGGAGCGCGGCCAGCCGGCGTCGGTGCGGGAGTGGCGGATGGTGACGCCCACGGGGCGGACGCGCTGGTGCCTGTCGTCGATCTTCCCAATCCACTTCGGCGAGGGCCGCTCGCTGGTGATCTGCATGGACGTCGACATCACGTCGCGCCGCGAGGTCGAGAGCGCCCTGCGCGAGAGCGAGCAGCGGTTCCGGCAGTTGACCGAGGCGGTGCGCGAGGTGTTCTGGCTGGTGGACTGGAAGGCCCGGCGGATGCTGCACCTGAGTTCGTCGTTCGAGTCGGTGTGGGGCATCCCGCGCAGTTCGGTCTACGCGGACCCGATGGCGTGGGCGGCGGCGGTGCACGCGGAGGACCGCGAGCGGGTGGTCGCGTCGTTCCGGAAGGATGCGCCGGTGGGCCGGTACGACATCGAGTACCGCCTGGTGCGCCCGGACGGCGCGTTGCGATGGGTGCACGACCGGGCGTTCCCGATCCTCAACGAGCGGGGCGAGGTCTGGCGCGTCGCGGGCGTGACCGAGGACGTCACCGAGCGCAAACTCGCCGAACACCGCCAGTCGCTGCTGATGCAGGAGTTGGACCACCGGGTGAAGAACAACCTGGCCGCGGCGCTGTCGCTGGCGGACATGACCGCGCGCCACGCGGACTCGCTGGAAGAATTCCAGGAGGTGTTCACGGGCCGCCTGGCGGCGCTGGCGCGGATGCACGCGCTCCTGGCGCTGACGCGCTGGAGCGGGGTGCGCTGCGGCGAACTGGTCCGGCGCACGCTCGAGCCGTTCCTGGGCCGGGGCGGCGGCGAGGTGACGATCGACGGGCCAGACGGCATGCTCTCGGCGCAGGCGGCCTCGCCGATCTGCATGGCGCTGCACGAACTGACCACCAACGCCGCCAAGCACGGCGCCCTGGGGCGCAAGGGCGGACGCGTCGAGGTCCGCTGGGAGATGGACGGGCCCCTCGGGGCGCCGGAGCGGCTGCGACTGTGGTGGACCGAGCGCGGCGGGCCGCCGGTCGTCCAGCCGGAGAAGAACGGCTTCGGCACGACGCTCATCAAGGGGGCGATCGAGTACCAGTTGGACGGGAAGTTGGAGATGCGCCACGATCCCGAGGGCTTCTCGTGCCGCATCGAGGTGGACTTCGCACGGACCGCGGAGCCGAAGGGCCGATGGCGGGACGACGCGGCCGAGGCCGAAACGGAAGCGAGGGCTGATCGATGACGGCGATGCTCGGCTCGAAGGAGTCCCAGGCGCTGAGCGGTCAGCGGATCCTGGTGGTTGAGGACGACTATCTGGTGGCCTCGTGGCTGAGCGGGGTGCTGCGCCAGTGGGGCTGCGAAGTGGTCGGGCCGGCGCCGACGGTGCAGGAGGGCCTGCGCCTCGCGGAGAAGGGGGAGATCGAAGGCGCCATCCTCGACATTAACCTGCGCGGGGAGCACAGCGGGCCGGTGGCCGAGGCGCTGGAGGCCAAGGGTCTGCCGTTCTTCTTCCTGACCGGCTACGGGAGCCCGGCGCTGCTGCCCGAGCGGCTGCGTCAGCGTCAGAAACTCTTCAAGCCGGTGAAGGCGTCGGAACTCCGGGCGGCGGTGCAGGGGCGCTTCGGACCGAAGGACTGACGATTCCGGCCCTGCGGGCTTGAATTCCGGGCCGCGGCGCGGGATGCTGGCCCCGCCGTCGGGAGCGCGTCGTGGCGCCGGCCGGCGGCCCCGTGCGCCCGTGCGTCGGCGCACAGGGACCGAGAGGTCCGAGATGCAACCGGAGCGGCGGCGTGACGGCGCCGTCGCTCCTTTTCATGGGCTCATCGGGCGCCTCGCGCGCCCGTCACTTCGCGGGGTATTCGTACACGCCGCGCCCGGACTTGTCGCCGAAGCGGCCCGCGGCGACGTACTGCTTGAGCAGCGGGCAGGCGCGGTAGCGGTCGTTGTTCAGGCCGTCGGCCAGGACGTCCATGATGTGGACGCAGGTGTCCAGCCCGATGAAGTCGGCCAGGCGCAGGGGGCCCATCGGGAAGTTGCAGCCGAGTTTCATGATGCCGTCGATCGCCTCGGGCTCGGCCACGCCCTCCATGAGCGCGTAGAACGCCTCGTTGATCAGCGGCATGAGGACGCGGTTGGAGACGAAGCCGGGCCGGTCGTTGGCGTTGAGCGGCGTCTTGCCCATCTTCTCGGCGAGGGCGACGGTGCGGGCGACGACGGCGTCGTCAGTCTGCAGGCCCTTGATGACCTCCACAAGCGCCATCACCGGCACGGGGTTGAAAAAGTGCATGCCCACGACGCGGGGCTGGTGATCCTTCGGCAGCGCCGCGGCGATCTGGGTGATGGAGATGGACGAGGTGTTGGTCGCCAGCACGGCGTTGGTGTCGGGAAGGATCGCGGCGAGTTTGCGGAAGAGGTCGGCCTTGACGGCGAAGTCCTCGACGACGGCCTCGATGGCCCAGTCGGAGCCCTTGAGAGATTCGAGGTCGGCGGTGAAGGAAATGCGGGCGAGGGCCGCGTCGGCGTCGGCGCGGGTGGCCTTGCCCTTCTCGACGGCGCGGTCCATGAGTTTCCTGTGGAGGGCCCTGCACTTGTCCGCGGCGCCGGGGAAGGCGTCGTAGACCTTGACGGTGTAGCCGGCCTGCGCGGCGACCTGGGCGATGCCGCCGCCCATCTGCCCGGCGCCGATGACGGCGATGGTTTTGAGGTTGGAGATGTCGGTCATGGGGGCTCCTCCGAGGGGGTCGATTGGGGGAGGAGAGGATAGCGGGGACGGGCGGAGGGGATCGAAGGCGGCGATCGCCGCGGGCGCTCGGAAGTCAGGCCGCGGCGTGACCGATGGCGCCCCGCGTCAGAGCCGTTCCACCCGCCGTCGTCCGGTGCGACGCCCTTGGAGAAGAGAGACGATTGTGGCAAGCGGGCGGGGGATACGACCGCAACAGTACGGCCGTGATGAACTCTTCGAGAAGGTGCAGTGCATCGAACTCAAGCCTGTGCGAAGCGGACTGGTGATGCTCCGCGAGCAGTGGGCGTGGTCGTCGGCGCCGTTCCGGAAGGGGATCGGTCGTCACCGGTGTTTATTGACGATCTTCCGCGGTGAACCCGCCGCAGCACTGGTCTCTCAAAGCGTCGACCCGTGGCACCCGGAGTCAGACCCCGGCCACCCGCCTGCAATCTTTCGCCCATGAGCCGCGACGAGCAAGGCTGGCCGACGCGAATAAGAGCACGATGCCGGCGCTGCCCGGCGAAGGGATCATGGATGCAAGGCGGATTCCGAACCTTTCAAGGGACGGCCCACCGGCCGTGAAGTACCAGTCGATCAGGTCCTTGTCGTCGTATCCCGAGTCGCCCGCCTGCGAGCCGAGGACGTATCGTCTACCAGAGTGAAGGACGCCGTCGTCGTGGAAGGATCGCACCGTCTCCGTCCATTCCTGCACCCCTCCCGACGTGTCCAGCACGCCCCACGGCCCGCCGACGTGCGGGTACGAGCCGACGTGCATGAACTGCTCTCCGAAGCCCGGCAGGAAGTCCCCGCCGTTGGTCTGCCCGCCGTTCTCCGGAAGGCCGGGGGTCAGCGGGTCGTTCTGGCTCCCCATGCGCAGCCAGTAGCCCTCTTCGCCCTCGCCATAGCGATTCGGGTCGTAGTGCGCGGCCTTGGTCCACTCATCCACGTTCGGAATCCAGAAGCGTGCGCCCGGCGAGCGCTCCGGCTGGTCGGTGTAGCCGTCCTGCGTGCTGCCGCCGAAGGTTGAGACGTCGTACGCGCCGCTCTGGAACGCCCATGCTTCGTTGACCTGGCCGTTGTGCAGCCAGTTGCAATACGTCGCGGCCACACGCCACGACACTTTCACCGCCAGCCGCTCGGCGCCGGTCGCGATCGCGTACGTCGCGGCCTGGTTCGGGTCCAATGTGCTCGGGCTGAGCCAGCCCCCGGTAAATCCGGAACTCAGGCGGCTGCCGCCGGCCGCGACCCAGTAGGGGTCGTACGCGTTCACGAAGCCCACCCACTGGCTGGCCGTCACTTCGGTCTTCGCCATTCGGTACCGATAACCCACCGCGCCAAGGTCCTCGAAGCGCTGGTTGTAGAAGCGCTCCTCCGGCAGCGCGGCCCGGTTCCGCGGCGCGCCGATCCGCACGAACTCGATCCCGAAGTCGTCGGTGGGGCGCCCCCGGGAGTTGTCCCCGCGGCCCAATCCGCCGCCGGCGCCGAGGGAGGCGGAACTCCCGGCCAACAGGATCGCCGCGCTCAGGGGCCAGAAAATGGAACCATTCGGCATGGCGGGCTCCTGTACAACGTCCGGGTCCGGAACGGGCCCCTGCGCCATTCGACTCTGTGCATGGTAGCACGCTTTGGCGGATGCACAAGAAAAATCCGGTCTGCACCCGAGCGATTCGCCCTTGTTCCCGCAACTTTAGATCGCGGCGCCCCGTCGCGGTGGCTATTTCGTCCCCGCCAACTGCCGCACCGTCATGTCAAACCGGTGCACCATGCTCGAATAGAGCGCGTACACGATCGAGATGTACACCGTCGCGCCGATCGCGGCGCCGGAGAGCGCGGCGATGCGCGTGCGCGACAGGCCGTCGGCCTGCGCCAGCGTCGTCTCCGCCGCGCGGCCGGGGTCCACCATCGTGAAGATCGCCGTCGCCGGGTTCAGCGCCGCGAGCGCCGGGCCCACCAGCGCGATCTCGCGCCCCGCCTGCCACCCGCACAAGCCCAGAATGCCGCCGATCACGCCGATCACGCCCACCGCCGCGACCACCGAGCCGATCGTGCCCTTGCTCTTGATGGACCATTGCAACCCCACCATCACGGCCGCGGCGACCGCGGGCAGCACCACCAGCGGCGCCACCAGCGCGGCCTCGGGCAGCACGACGGGCGCGTTGACCATCGTCGTGCCCGCGAGCGTGGACACCGTCACGCCGCCCTGGCGCCCGAGGCCGTCCAGCGCGACATAGACCGACGCGACCACCAGAGTTCCCAGCGGCACGGCCAGCAGCGGCGCGAGGTACGCAATGAGCCCGCGGAGTTTCCCGCCGACGTACATCTTCGCCGTGATGGGCGTGGTCAGCAGCAGGTCCAGCGTGCCGTCCTCGCGCTCGCGCGACACCGCGGTGGCGCTGAGGTTGATCGCGATCAGCGTGATCACCACCAGTTCGGTCCACACCGTCGAGAGCAGCGCCAGACGGAAGCCCTCGTGACTCACGCCGCCGTGGTACGCCGCGACGATCGCCAGCGCCCACAGCCCGCCCAGCGCGATGAACGCCCAGCGCGCCACGACCTTGGGCAGCGCCCCCGAGCGCGCCATCGCCTCGCGCCAGGCGATCGGGTTCTTCCACACCGGGCGCGGCGCCCGGACCTTCTCGCCCTTCACGCCCAGGCCGAACAGCCGGCGCCGCCACGGCACGCCGCCCGCGGCGCCGGTCCGCGCCGTCAGCGAACTCAGGAGCACGAGCCCCACGCTCAGCCCCGCGCTCCCCACGCACCAAGCCGTCACCGGCGCGCCCAGCCAGAACCCTCGGATCGGCCCCATCGCCGCGACCTCGTCCGGCGCGGGGCGCGGGTACGCCGTGGGGTTCAGCAGGGCCTCGAGCGCGAGGAAGGGGTTGGTGGCGGTCATCACCGTCACGCCGCCGGACTGGCGGCGGAGCCACAGGTCGATCGCCCAGGTCGCGGCCAGGTAGGAGATCACCGCGACGTAGAACGTGAACACCGCGCGCCGGCCCGCGGCGCGGGAGACGGACAGGAAGATGGCGATCGAGCCCACCAGCAGCGCCGCGCACAGCGCGATGGCGTACGACGCGAAGATCGATCGCCCCGGCACGCCGCCGAAGTACTGGGTGATGGCGAAGAGCGGCAGGGAACTCAGCAGGAGCGCCGCGACGAAGAACAGGCGTCCGAGCAGGTTCCCGAGCACGATCTGCGCTGCGGAAAGGGGCGTGGTGAGCAGGACTTCCCAGGTGCGCGGGCTGGCCTCCTGCGCGATGGCGCCGGCCATGAACACCGGGGCGAGGATGCAGATGAGCGCGATCTGCAGGTAGGAGACCATCTGGAAGGAGGATGCGCCGGCCGCGGCCAGTTCCCGGTACGACAGCGTCGTCCGCCCGGCGTTGAGCAGCAGGGACCAGAGCAGGACGGCGATGAGGACGGCCAGGTACCCGGTGCGGATGTAGAGGTGGCGCGACCGCCTGGACCCGCCCTGGACGAGCCGGACGCAGATCGGATTGGTCGGCCCGAGCCGGAGCAGCCAGCGGAGGAAGGCGGGCATCGCGACGATGTTAGCCGAGCCCGCCTCGGCTTCGGGGGGATGCGCCAATCTGGGCAACCTGCCTCCTCTGGGCGTCACCCCGCGCGGAGGACGCCCAACGGGGACGGCGTTTCCTCAAGGAAACCCTTGAACACCGCGCCCGATGCGATATCTTTCGACGAAGGTGGACACCCCGGCGTGGGGCTTTGGCCGCATCCTGGACAGGCCGGTTGGAATTTCGCGGCGGCGCTCGGGGCCGCGGCACGAGGAACACAAAATGGAACGCTTCGGTTTCGAGCGCTGCGGTACCCTCGGGGTGGTGTCGCTCTCCGCGCTGTTGTGGTCCGGCGTCGCTCCCGCCGGCACACCCGAATGCCCCGAATCCGGAACGGCGGTTTCCGAGTTCAAGATCACCGAGGGCGTGGGAGGATTCGGGGGAATTCTCGCCGACGGCGTCCGCTTCGGCTCGTCGCTTGCGGTCATCGGCGATGTCGACGGCGACGGTGTGGTCGATCTCGCTGTTGGCTCACCCCTCGATGGGGATGGCGGAATCGGCCGCGGCGCCGTCTGGATCCTGTTCCTGCACCCCGACGGCTCCGTCAAGGCGGAGCAGAAAATCTCGTCGATCGAAGGCGGATTCGGCGGCGTTCTCGACGATCAAGACCGATTCGGCACGAGCCTCGCGCCGCTCGGCGACCTCGATGGCGACGGGATCGGCGACCTTGCTGTCGGCGCCCAATTCGACGACGACGGCGGATCGTCCTTCGGCGCCGTGTGGACGCTGTTCCTGAACGCCGATGGGACCGTCAAGCATGAGCAGAAGATCTCCGCGACCCAAGGGGGCTTCGGTGGAACGCTCGACCCCGGGGACTGGTTTGGCTTCGCCGTCGCCTCCCCCGGCGACCTCGATGACGACGGCCTCCCGGAACTCGCCGTTGGGGCCATATCGGACGATGACGGCGGATTCGCCGCCGGAGCCGTGTGGATCCTTTTCTTGAACGCCGATGGAACGGTCAGGAACGAACAGAAGATCTCTGAAATCCAAGGCGGTTTCGCAGGGCTGCTCGACGCCGGCGACAACTTCGGTTCGAGCCTCGCGCCGCTCGGGGATCTCGACGGCGATGGTGTCGAAGACCTCGCCGTCGGAGCGCCTTTCGACGACGACGCACCGGTCTGCATCAGCGGAACGGACCGAGGCGCCGTGTGGGTCCTCTTCCTAACCGCGACCGGAACCGTCAAGAGCGAGCAGAAGATCTCCGCGACCGAAGGCGGCTTCGCAGGTGTGCTCGGAGCCTCGGGCCTGTTCGGCGCGAGCCTCGCGTTCCTCGGAGACAACGACGGAGACGGTGTTTCCGACCTCGCCGTTGGAGCCATCACGGACGACGACGGCGGGTCCGATCGCGGCGCTGTCTGGTTCCTTTTTCTTCACCCCGGAGGGACCGTCAAGGCGGAGCGGAAGATCTCCGACACGGCCGGTGGTTTCGCTGGAGCGCTCGACGATCAGGACCACTTCGGCTCGGCCGTCGCCAGCCTCGGCGACCTCGACGCCGATGGACGCGCAGAACTCGCCATCGGGGAGAACCTCGACGACGATGCGGGCTTGCAGGCCGGCGCAGTGTGGATCGTCTCGCTTGGCGACTGCGCCGATGCGCCCTCCATCACCGCCCAGCCCGCGCGGTTCGCGCTGCTCCCCGTCGGAGGCGGCGTCGCCCAGTTCTCGATCGCTGCGGCGGGCGACGCCACCCTCTCGTACCAGTGGCGGCGCGACGAAACGCCCCTCGCCAACGGCGGCGCGATCTCCGGCGCCGACACCCCGACTTTGACCGTCACGACGGCGAGCAACGAGGACTTCGGCGTCTACGACTGCGTCGTCACCAACGCGCTGGGCTTCGCGACGAGCGCGCCCGCGGTTCTCGCCATCCGGCAGTCCTGCGACACCGACCTCAACGCCGACGGCTTCACCGGGTTCGCCGATCTCAACGCCCTCCTTGCTCAGTTCAACGCGGCTTGCCCGCCGTGAGCGGGGGACCCGACGTCTGGACTGGGGCGGGCATCGCGGGGCCCGGCCCCGCGTCTCGGGGGTTCCGCCCGGGGCCCGTTGACCCGACGCCCCCGACTCGTCAATATGAGCCGCTGTTAACCCCCCCGCCCCGGCGAGCGTTCGCCGGCGCGGCTCATCTCGGCCCGTCCGGATTTCTGACGAGCGGCCGTTTTCGACTCTCTGCTCCCCTGGCCTTCGGCCACGGCGCAGCGGTCCGCCCGGGTCCCGCCCGCGGCGCATAGATTGAACCGAGTTCCCCGCGTCGAAGCGACAACGTGAGCATGCAGAAGGCACGAACCATCTCCGGCCGCATCCCCAGCGCGACGGCGCTCCCGGCTCCCCCGGGCGGCGCCGGGTCCGGGCCGCCGGGCGAGGTTCTTACTCACGGGGCACGTTCAGTCTGATGGCGAACGGGCCGGCGGGAAAGCCCGCCGGCGTAGCGAGTCCGATTCCTCCGCGGCGTTCCGAGAACGTCACGCTGCAGTCCGCCGCCTGCGCGGCGCGAGGAATAGGACATGCGCCTCGCCCCTCCACAGATCGGCTTCTTCACGCTCGCCGACCTTTCCCCCGCCGCGGGCGCGGGGATCGGCGCCGGCGCGCTCATCGTCGGGGCCCTGCTGGGCTTCGTGCTGTTCCGCATCCTGACCGGCCAGACGATCGGCAAGGCGAAGGCCGAGGCCGAGCAGTTGATCCGCGTGGCCAAAGCCGAGGCCGACGCCCAGGCGCGCCAGGTCGAACTCGAGGCCGAGAAGCGCGTGAACGAGGCCCGTTCGCGCCTGGAGTCCGAGACCGAGTCCCGCCGGAGCGAACTCCGCGAGGACGAGCGCCGGCTCAAGAAGCGTGAGGACACGCTGGACCACAAACTCGAGGGCATCGCCCAGAAGGAAGAGGCGCTCGCCAAGGCCGGCGAGGCGGTGAAGGCCAGGGACGCCCGGCTGGCCCAGAAGGAGCAGGAGGTCGAGAACATCATCCGCCGGCAGAACGACGAACTGCTGCGGATCAGCGAATGGAGCCGCGACCAGGCCCGGGCGGCGCTTCTGGAGCGTGTGGAGGAAGAGGCGCGGATGGACGCGGCCCGGATCGTTCGCAAGATCACCGAGGACGCGCAGTCGGAGGCGAAGGAAAAGGCCCGCGAGATCACGGTCATGGCGATCCAGCGGTACGCGTCGGAGCACACGTCCGAGTCCACGGTGCGGAGCGTGGCGATCCCTTCGGACGACATGAAGGGGCGCATCATCGGGCGCGAGGGCCGCAACATCCGGGCGATCGAGAAGGCCACGGGCGTGGACATTCTCGTGGACGACACGCCGGGCGTGATCGCGGTGTCGTCGTTCGACAAGGTGCGTCAGGCGGTGGCGGTCGAGGCGCTGGAGAAACTGGTGGCGGACGGGCGGGTCCACCCGACGCGCATCGAGGAGGTCGTCGAGCAGGTCCGCAAGGAGATGGACGAGCGTATCCAGAAACTCGGACGCGACGCCGTCCTCGAGGCCAACATCCGCAGCGTGCATCCCAAGGTCCGCGAGGCGATGGGCAAACTGCACTTCCGGACGTCCTACGGCCAGAACGTGCTGCGCCACTCCATGGAGGTCGCGTACATCAGCCAGTTGATCGCCGACCAACTCGGCATGGACGGCTCGGTCGCGCGCCGCTGCGGGTTCCTGCACGACATCGGCAAGGCGATGGACCACGAGATGGAGGGCGGGCACCCCAAGATCGGCATGGACTTCGCCCGTCAGCACGGCGAGAAGGAGCCGGTGCTCAACGCCATCGGCGGGCACCACGGCGACATCGCCGCGACCTCGTTCTACACCCCGATTGTCATGGCGGCCGACGCGATCAGCGGCGCCCGTCCGGGCGCGCGGCGGGAGTCGCTGGAGCGGTACATCCAGCGCCTGGAGCACCTGCAGGCGATCGCGCTGGACCACAAGGGCGTGACGGAGGCGTATGCGATCCAGGCGGGGCGCGAGGTGCGCGTGATGGTGGACGCGCAGAACGTGACCGACGACGAGGCGGCCTTCATCGCGAAACGGATCGCCGACAAGGTCAGCGAAGAGATGACGTTCCCCGGCGAGATCAAGGTGACGGTGCTGCGGGAGACGCGGGCGATCGAGATCGCGCGCTGATCGGAGCGCGGAACCGCTCGGGAGGAAGGTCCGATGGACGGTGAACGGGAGTCAGCCGAGCGGCAGGGCGCGCCCTGGAGCGGGCCGCTGCGCTTCGCGTTCCGGTTCTTCTTCATCTACCTGATCCTCTACATCTTCCCGAGCCCGCTGACGTACATCCCCTGGGCGGGCGCGAAACTCGACCAGTTCTGGACCGTCCTGAAGCGCGGTGCGGTCGTGCCCGTGGGGCGGACCGTTTTCGGCGTGGACATCACGGTGTTCCCCGGCGGCAGCGGGGACACCACGTACAACTACGTGGAACTGTTCGTGTTCGCGGTTGCGGCGCTGCTGGGCGCCGCGGTCTGGGCGCTGGTCGATCGCCGGCTGCGTTTCGGTCCGGCGCTGCTGAGCGGCCTGCGGGTGTACGTGCGGTACACGCTGGGTCTGACGCTGTTCACGTACGGGATCGTCAAGATCATCAAGACGCAGTTCCCGACGCCCGACGCCTACCGGCTCAGCACAGAGTTCGGCGATCTTTCGCCGATGGGGCTCTTGTGGGCGTTCATGGGGTATTCCTACGGCTACAACCTCTTCGCGGGCCTGGCCGAGGCGGGCGCGGGCCTGCTGCTGTTCTACCGGCGGACGACGCTGCTGGGCTCGATCGTCGGCGCGGGCGTGATGTCCAACGTGGTGGCGCTCAACTTCTTCTACGACGTGCCGGTCAAACTCTTCTCGGCGCACCTCCTGCTGCAGTGCTTCTTCCTGATGGCGCCGGACTTCCCGCGCCTCATGAACCTGCTCGTGCTGAATCGGCCCGTGGCGCCGAGCCCGCGCCTGTCCGCGTTCGCCACGCCCTGGCTGCACTGGACGTGGTTCGGGGTCAAGACGGCGGTTCTGGGGCTGGTGGTGTCCTTCGGCGCGTTCCAGACCGCGCAGAGTTACTTCGCCTTCGGCGGCGGCGCGAGGAACCTGCCCATCACGGGGCTGTACCGCGTCGAGACGTTCGTCGCGGACGGCCAGGAGCGCCCGCCCCTGACGACCGACGAATCGCGCTGGCGCGACGTGGTGATCGGGCGCGTCGCGCCGTGGGACGGGCTGGGGACGTTCCGCGTGCGCACGATGACGGGCGGGAGCGAGTGGTTCCGTTTCCGGTACGACGAGGACGGCGCGCGGATCACGCTCGTCGGCGTGCGGCAGGGGCCGGGGCGCGTGCCCGGCGGCACGCCCGGCGCCGGCGGCGAGGAGGAGCCGGTGGAGCACGAGATCGTGTTCAGCCGCGCCGAGGACGGGGCGCTGATCCTCGAAGGGAACGTGAATGGGCGCGCCCTGCGGACGGTTCTGCGTGAGCGCCCGGTGCAGGAGTTCCCGCTGATGAGCCGCGGATTCCGCTGGATCAACGAATACCCCTTCAACCGCTGACGGCGCACCTAGGATTCGGAGCGCATGGCGGACGAGAAACCCATCCTGTTCTACGACGGCGAGTGCGGTCTGTGCGCACGGGGCGTTCAGTGGATCCTGCGTCACGAGCGGCGCGATGCGCTCCGCTTCGCGCCGCTGCAGGGCGAGACGTATCGGGCGCTGAACATCCCGGGCAAGCCCACGGACATGAGCACGATGGTCCTGCTGGACGATGGGCGGCTGTTCACGCGGAGCGACTCGTGGGTGCGAGTGCTGCGGCTGGTTGGGGGCGTGTGGTCGGGGGTGGGGACGGTTGTGGGATGGGCGCCGCGGGGGCTGCGGGACTGGGCGTACGCCTGGGTCGCCCGGCGGAGGCACGCCTGGTTCGGTCGTGCGGAGGCCTGCGCCGTTCCCAGCCCGGCGCAGCGGGCCCGGTTTCTGGCCTGAGAATTGGCATGAGACTGGGGCCTGAGACCGGGGCCTGAGGCCTGGGCCGGAGTCTGGGGGCCTGAGCGGGATGGGCCGGCCCGGGGGGCGCCGATAACGGCGCGGG
Organism: Phycisphaerales bacterium; assembly: GCA_016742055.1. Lineage (GTDB taxonomy): Bacteria > Planctomycetota > Phycisphaerae > Phycisphaerales > UBA1924 > JACVCK01. The sequence continues at coordinate 9,625 of JACVCK010000018.1, read as the reverse complement.
GAGCGCGATTTCCTTTGCTTTGGGCGCGAATCCGGGCGATGATTTCCTGCCGTGCCGGGCGGCTGAGGAGATGGGACCGTGCCGATGTTGGGCGGAAATGGCAGGGGGTTGTGCGCGGCGCTGGCGAGCGCGCCCTGCCTGGGCGCCACGCTCTTTGGCGTCACGCCCACGAGCATCGTCCGCTTCGACTCCGCCGACCCCGCTGCGCAGACCGAGATTGGCCCCCACGGGCTGCCCGCTTCGCAGTTCGCGTTTCTGCTGACGTACAACCGCGCCGACGGCTATCTCTACGGCCGGCGGAGCGAGCCCGCGCCGGGGAGCACGTTCGACTACATGCTGTACCGCTTCGACCCGGCGACGGGGGCGGGGGAACTGGTCTCGAACCTGGGCAACACGGGCGTGATCGGCCAGTTGGGGTTCTTTGAGTACGCGGACACGCTGGGGCGGATCGTGGTGTCGCGCGGGAACGGGGCGGTGCGCCATGAGTTGTGGACGATCGATGAAGACGGGGCGCTGGAGTTTCTCGTGGATACGGGGCGGGACCACATCGCCGCGGCGTTCGACAGCCGGCGCGGCGCGATGTACACGGTGAGCGCGGGTTCTCCACGGATGGCGACGGTGGACCTGGCGACGGGCGCGGTGGGGCCGCTGAACGTGGTGGTGGCGGTGAACGAGATGGCGTACGTCGCGTGCGAGGATTCGTTCTATGGGCGCACGTCGGTGGGCGTGCTGCACAGCATCCAGACGACCAACGGCGAGGGGCCCATCTCGAACACGAACCTGGGGTTCCTGGGCTCGGGCTTTGGCGGGATCGCGGCGATTCCGGATGGTTCGTGCGGTCCGGACCTGGATTGCAGCGGAGATGTGGGCTTCACGGACCTGAACATCCTGCTGGGCCAGTATGGCAAGGCGTGGCCCGGCATCCACGGCGACCTGGACGGCGACGGCGATGTGGACTTCGGGGACCTGAACCTGCTGCTGAGCGCGTACAGCGCGGCGTGCGAGTGATGCGGGGCCGCGGGTTTCATCTTCAGGGCTGAACTGCGCCTGCCGCGGCGAGCGTGCGTCCCTGCGTGTGCGCGCCGTTGGCGTGGGAGTTTGGAGCGTGTGTGATGGGGTTGGCGGGGGAGTTGCGCGGGGCGCGGGGTTCGTGGGATGGCGAGGGTTCGGGCGCGTGGGGCGGCGCGCTGGCGCCGGGGGTTTCGAGCGGCGGGGGAGGAGAGGCCGCGGCGGCGGCGGCTTGCGCGGCCCGGGCTCGGGGGGAGCACAGCCGGGCGATCTCGGTCAGCGCGCGGAGTTTGATCTGGTCGTTGTCGGTGGAGTTGGCGAGGTCGAGGAGGCCTCGGAGCGCGGCGGCGAAGAGTTGGCTCTGGAGTTCTTCGAGGGGCAGGGTGGGGTCGATCGTGGCGTCCATGGGGTGTGTCTCCTTTACCCATGGGCGGGCGGTCACGATCTTGCGCACGTTTGTGGAGTTGGGGGCGGTGAGGATGCGCGGAAAGTGGCCTGGGGGAAGGGGTTGGGGGAATTGAGGAGAAAGAGAGAAAAGGCCGGAAGGAGGGCGCGGGTGTGCGCACAAAAGTGGAGTTGGTGCGGTTGGTGGACCCGCTTCCAGACGGGCGCGGTTCGCTTGTTGTGGTTGGGGTTCAGCCCTTCCAGCCGAAGGCGACGATGTACATCTCGCGGGAGACGTCGCGGCTGGCTTTGGGTTTGAAGCCCTTGGCTTCGGTGAAGAGGCGCGCGGTGCGCTTGACGAGGTCGGGGTAGGCCTCGCCCTCGAAGACCTTCATCGCCAGCGAGCCGCCGGGTTTGAGGAGGGGCGCGCCCGCGGCGGCCGAGGATTCGAGGAGGTCGAGCACGCGGTCGCAGAGCCGGACGCTGAGGAAGTGGTCGCCGTGCCCGGTGGTGTTGGGGGCCATGTCCGAGAGGACGGCGTCGAAGGGATGGCCGCCGGTGTGCTGGAGGAGGGACTCGGCGGGGGTTTCGTAGATGTCGCCGACGAGGGTGTGGACGTTGGGGGCGATGGCGTGTTCGACGGGTTTGAGGTCGATGCCCACGACTACGCCGGTGGGGCCGACGATCTCGGAGGCGACCTGCAGCCAGGCGCCGGGGGCGCAGCCCAGGTCCAGGGCTCGGGAGCCCTTGTGGAGGAGGCGCTTGCGGTCGTTGATCTCGGCGAGTTTGTAGGCGGAGCGCGCGAGGTAGCCGTCGGCCTTGGCCTGCTTGAAGAACTTGTCGTGGAGGACGCGGCGGGGCGGCACGCGCCGAGTGTAGCCGCGGGGTGATGGGCGGCCGGGCGGGTTTCAGGGCAAAGGGGGCCGCGTCGGACGCGGCCCCTTCGGGGAGGAGGGAGAAGAATCGTTGTGCCAACGCTCGGGTGAGGTCCGGTATTCCCGTGAGACTGGGCCTGGGTGGGAGATTGGGCGTTCGGGGTGGGGATGTTGGGGCGGCGCTGAGCCGCAGGCGGGGCGGACGTTGCGATGGGAGGGCCTGATTCCCCCGTTTTTGTTGTACGGGGCAGGCGTGGTTCGTAGAATGGTCTTGCCTCGGCCTCCCTCAGGGCCGGTTCCCCCGGATGAGCACTCTGACGCCCAGCATGGCGACGACGGACGAAGGCGCCGCCCTGCGCGTGGAGTTCGACGCGCTTTTGGGGGTGTGCTCGAAACTCAACGAGGCGCGTCCGGTGGAGGAGTTGCTGGACGAGTTGCTGCGTCAGGCGCGGCTGCTGACGCGGGCGGAGGCGGGGACGGTGTACGTGGCGGAGGGGGGGAAGTTGCGGTTCGTGTGCGCGCAGAACGAGGCGCGCCGGGACCTGGACATCACGCCGCGGGTGGACGAGCGGCGCTTCCTGACCGGGACGCTGGGGGGCAAGACGATCGCGATCGACGAGACGTCGCTGGCGGGGCACGCGGCGTGGCGTCGGGAGGCGCTGCGGATCCGCGACGCGTACGAACTGCCGGCTGGGGAGTCGCTGCGGTTTGACCCTTCGTTCGACCGGATGACGGGGTACCGGACAAGGTCGATGATCGTGGCGCCGCTGGTGGACCGCAGCGCGCAGGTGGTGGGGGTGCTGCAACTGATCAACCGTCTGGACGAGGCGGGGATCGTGGCGGAGTTCAGCGCCCGGGACATGCAGGTCGTGGAGGGGCTGGCGTCGATGGCGGCGCTAAGCGTGCGGAACGCGCAGATGCGGGACGAGTTGTACCGCTCGCACCTGGACACGATCCTGCGGCTCTCGACGGCGGCGGAGTTCCGCGACACGGAGACGAGCCAGCACATCCAGCGGGTGAGTCTGTACTGCGAGACGATCGGGCGGTGGATGGGGGCGCCGCGGGACTGGACTCGGCTGATGCTGTTCGCGAGCCCCATGCACGACGTTGGGAAACTGGGGGTTCCGGACGCGATCCTGCAGAAGCCGGGGAAACTGACGGAGGAGGAGCGGCTGATCATGCAGCGTCACACGCTGATCGGCGCGCACATTCTCAAGGGGGCGGACAACGAGTTGCTGCGGTTCGCGGAGAAGATCGCGCTGAGCCACCACGAGCGCTGGGACGGCGCGGGGTACCCGCACCGGCTCGCGGGGACGGAGATCCCGCTGGAGGGGCGGGTGACGGCGGTGGCGGACGTGTTCGACGCGCTGACGAGCAAGCGGTGCTACAAGCCGGCGTTCAGCGTGGACTGGGCGTTCGAGGAGATCGCCAAGAACCGCGGGACGCAGTTCGATCCGGAGGCGGTGGACGCGTTCGTCCGGGCGCGCCCCGAGGTCGAGGTCGTCTTCGATGCCTACCGGCCCGCGCAGCCGGTGGAGGAGTCGCAGACGCCGGTCAATCCGATCATGTACTGAGCGCCGCGGCGGGCGGCGCGGCACAATCCGGCGGTCGGCGCGTCGTCCTGCGCCGGGATCGGAGGCGCGATGGCGTTCGAGAGCGGCGGGGGAGATGGATCGGGGGCGCGGCTGGCGGTCATCGGCGCGGGGGCGATGGCGTCGGCGATTCTGGAGGGTGCGTTCGGCGCGGGGCTGCTGCGTCCGGCGGAGGTGGTGGTGGCGGAGTTGGACGCGGCGCGGCGCAGTGCGATGGCGGCGCGGGGCTGCGCGATCGCGCCGGATGCGCTGGGCGCGGTGCGGGCGCTGGGGCCGGAGGGGGCCGTGCTGCTGGCGACCAAGCCGCAGTCGCTGCCGGATGTAGCGCGGGCGCTGGGCGGGGGCGAGCCGTTCGGGGGGCTGGTGATGTCGATCCTTGCGGGCGCGCGGAGCGAGCGCGTGCGCGGGGCGTTCGGCGGGGCGGCGCGGGTGGTGCGGGTGATGCCCAACACGCCGGCGCGGATCGGGCTGGGCGTGAGCGCGGTCGCGGCGGGCGCGGGGGCGCGGGCGGGCGACGACGCGCTGGCGGTCCGGCTGTTCGGCGCGGTGGGGGAGGTGGCGCGCGTGGAGGAATCGATGATGGACGCGTTCACGGCGCTGGCGGGGTCGGGTCCGGCGTACGTCTTTTATCTCGCGGAGGCGATGGCGCGGGCGGGGCTGGAGATGGGCTTCGACGCGGAGACGGCGGACCGCGTGACGCGGGCGGTGATCCGGGGCAGCGCGGAGTTGCTCGTGCGGTCGCCCGGCGAGAGCGGCGCGGCGCTTCGGGCGGCGGTGACGAGCAAGGGCGGCACGACGGAGGCGGCGATCGAGTCGATGGAGCGATCGGGCGTGGGCGGGTCGATCGTTCGGGGGATCGTGGCGGCGCGGGACCGGGGGGCGGAGTTGTCGCGGCTGGCTTAGAAGTCGCGCCGGCAGAAGATGCGGGCGGCGAGGCCGACGACGACGGCCTCAAAGATCAGCGATGTGCCGATGATCCACCAGACGGACCGGGCGCGGGACTTTTCGACGATGGCGCGGCTGACGGCGGCGTCGTCGCGCGGGACGGGCAGATCGTCGTCTTCATCGTCGAATTGCATCTGCACGCCGCCCTCGTCGTCCGCGAAGCCGGACAGGTCGGCCATGTCGATGAGCCGGCGTTCGAGGAGGCCGATGGTTTCGGAGGTCTTGGGCAGGGCGGTCTTGGCGGCGACGACGCCGGTGTGCCAGGCGACGACGGCGCGGAGCGATTCTTCCTTGTCCGCGAGTTGTTCGCGCCGGCGGGTGAGTTCGGCCTCTTTGCTGTTGACGTTGAAGCCGCTGCGGAGGGTGTTGACGATGCCTTCCTTCGGTTCGGCGCGGGCGGATTCGAGGGTCGCTTCGCGGGAGGCGACGTCGTCCCGCAGCCATTGCACCTGCTGCTCGGTCTGGGTGCGGAACATGAGCAGGGCGCTCTCCGTGAGGTGCACCGCGAAAAAGCCCATCCAGATGAGCAGCGTCAGCAGGAGCGCCGCAACCGTGGAGCGGGTCAGGACGCCGAGCAGCACGCATACCGCGTAGATGTAGGAGAAGAAGATCACCACGAGCGGGATGCTCAGCAGGATCGCCGGCTCCCAGGTCCCGCCGCGCAGGCCGATGACCAGGAATGACGCCCCTGCAAAGACGCCGACCTGAAGCGCGACGAACAGCATGGCTGCGGCGTACTTGGTGAGAAAGAGCCGGAGCCGCGAGATCGGTTTCGACAGCGTGACGTCGATCGAGCCGCCGCTCAGGAACTCCGGGATGATCCCGGCGGTGCAGACGAGCGCCAGGATGGTGGCGCCCCATGTGAGCCAGAGTCTGACGCCGAACTGCGCGAACGCGAACTTATAGAAGAATCCCGGAGCAAGCCACGACGAGTTGAGCGGGAATGGGAGGTCCCAGAAGAGGAACGACATCCCGTCTTCATCGATGCCGATCGCCCCAAAGGTCAGCACGATCAAGCCCGAGATGATGAGCGACACCCAGAACAGCTTTTTGCTGTTGAGATGCAGGTACGACTCCTTGAAGATGGCCCAGGTCTGGATCATCGCTCGGCTCCTTTGCCGGCGGCGTCGCGGCCCTTCTGGCCTCCGACGCCGGCGCCCTCTTCGCCCATGCTCTGGACGGCCTCGAGGAAGAGGTCTTCGAGGGAGGCGCGGACGGGTCGGACGCTGCGGACGACGGCGCGGGCGGCGCGGAGGGCGTCGAGGAGCGCCTGGATCGGTTCGGGCTCGTCGGTGGGGGCGACGACGAGGGACGCTTCGCGCGGCGCGCCGCCGAGCGAGCGGACTTCGGCGCCCAGGCCGTGCACGAGCGAGCGCCAGTGGTCGCCGGAGGGCAGGGGGCCGGCGGCTTCGATCTCGTAGCGCCGGCTGTGGCGGGTGAGGTCGTCGAGCGCGCCGTGGCGGACGACCTTGCCCTTGACCATGATTGCGACCCGGCCGCAGACGGTTTCGGCCTCGCTGAGCAGGTGGCTGTTGAGCATGACGGTGCGTCCGTCGTCGCGCATGCGGACGAGCATCTCGCGGATTTCGCGTCGGCCGACGGGGTCCACGCCGTCGGTGGGCTCGTCGAGGAAGACGATCTCGGGGTCGTTCATGAGGGCCTGGGCGAGGCCGATGCGCTGGCGCATGCCCTTGGAGTAGCGCCCGATCTTCGTGCGGGCCCACTTGGTCATGCCGACCGTGGCGAGGAGGTCGTCGGCGCGTCGTCGGCGCTCGGCGCGGGGGATCTTGGCGAGGGCGCCGAAGAGGTCGAGGACCTGCCCGCCGGTGAGGTAGTCGGGGAAGCGGGGGTTTTCGGGGAGGTAGCCGACGCGGGCGAGGGCCTTCTTATCGCCGATGGGGGCGTCCAGGAGCGTGCCGGTGCAGCGTGTGGGGTGGACGACGGAGGTGAGGATCTTGACGAGGGTGCTCTTGCCCGCGCCGTTGGGGCCGAGGAGGCCGAAGACCTCGCCCTTCTCGACGCGCATCTGCACGCCGCGGAGGGCGCGGATGCGTCCGCGGTAGGTTTTTTCGACGTTGGACAGGTCGATCGCCGCGCTGGTCATCGTGCCCCTCCGCTGGTGTGTTCGTGTGCGGGCGCGCGGTCGAGGCGCGCCACGACGTGGAACACGTGGTAGTGCTTCGGATTCCCGAAGGCGTCGTTTCCGTCTTTTTCGACCTCTTCGAACCGTTCGAGGGCGAAGCCCCGGAAAAGGCGCTCGGCGTGGGCGCGGGTGTGGTGCGTTCGGCCGGGGATGCCCGCCCAACTGTCGCGGTCGCCGAAGAGTTGGCCGGCGAATCGCGCGGGCCGGCCCTCGCCGGCCGCACGGGCGAGGGTGGCGACGATCTGGGCCCAGACCTGCTCGAAGTGTTCGGGGGCGCAGAAGGGCAGACTGAAACTGGCGTTGACGAGCGGGGCGCCCTGGGGCGCGATGCGGGAGAGGTCCATCTCCTCGAACTTCGCTTCGACGGCCAGGAGGCGGAGCGGCGCGTCGGGCTCGTCCGCGGCTTTGGCGCCGAGGCGCGTGAGGCCTTCGGCGGAGCCGTCCACGGCGGTGACGCGCCAGCCGCGGCGGAGGGCGATGATGGTGTCGCGTCCGGAGCCGGCGCCGAGGTCGATCATGAGTCCGCTGCGGGGTCCGCCTTCGGCGTCGAAGCGGTCGAGGGCGAGGAGGAGGGTGTCGCGGGCGGGGTTGCCCTCGACGGCGTCGAAATAGGCGGGCCAGTCGCGGTCGAGGCGGTCGCCGGGGTTTCGGAGGGCGCGGGGCGCGTCCGGCGCTGGGGCGCCTGCACTATCCTCCCGCTGTCCGGACCGCTGCGACAAGGATGGCCCTCCGTGTTCGATTCGCTCCACGACTTCGTCAACACGCTCGACCGCGCCGGGGAACTGCAGCGTATCAGCGCGCGGGTGAGTCCGGTTCTGGAGATCGCGGCGATCGCGGACCGGGCGTCGAAGTCGCCGTGCCCGCGCCTGCCGAGCCAGTCGGCGCGCCGGAACGACCCGCGGTTCCATCACCTGGGCGGGCGGGCGCTGCTGTTTGAGAACGTGGACGGGTCGGACATCCCGGTCCTGATCAACTCGATGGGCTCGTACCGGCGGATGGAGATCGCGCTGGGCTGCCACGAGCCACACCCTGACGAGCCGCTGCCGCCGCCCCGGGCGCCGGGCGGAGGGTTCGACGCGTGGGGCAAGCGGATCGCGGCGCTGGTGGAGCCCCGGCCGCCGTCGTCGCTGGGGGACGCGCTGGCCAAGGCGCGCGAGTTCCTGCCGCTGCTGCGGACGCCGCCTCGGAACGTGTTTACGGGTCCGTGTCAGGAGGTGGTCTACACGGGCGATCGCGTGGACCTTTCGCGGCTGCCGGTGATCAAGTGCTGGCCGTTGGATGGCGATTTGGGCGCGGTGGGCTGGCCGGCGGGGATCAACGAGGGCGTGGCGGGCCTGGACCTGCACGCCGATCCGCACTTCCGGGGGCGGTACATCACGCTGGCGGGGATCCACACGATCCACGCGGACGACGCCGGGAACCCCAAGCCCTCGTCGCGGAACATCGGGATGTACCGCGTGCAACTGCTGGGGCGGAACCGGGTGGCGATGCACTGGCACATGCACCACGACGGCGCGCGGCACTGGCGCTCGTGGAAGAAGCGTGGCGAGCGGATGCCGGTGGCGATCGTGCTGGGGGGCGAGTCGGCGTTGCCTTACGCCGCGACAGCGCCGCTGCCGCCGGGGCTGTCGGAGATTCTGCTGGCGGGCTTCCTGCATGGGCGTGGGATCCCGATGTGCCCGTGCAAGACGGTTCCGCTGCGCGTTCCGGCGAACGCGGAGATCGTGATCGAGGGCTGGGTGTCGCACGAGGCGGGGGGCATCGGCTTTGATCCGCAGGGGGACGCGCTTGGGCCGGGCGCGGTTGTGGAGGGGCCGTTCGGCGACCACACGGGTTTTTACTCGCTGCCGGATCGGTATCCGATCGTCGAAGTGACGGCGGTCACGATGCGGCGGAACGCGATTTACCCCACGACGATCGTGGGGCTGCCTCCCCAGGAGGATTACTACATGGGGAAGGCGACGGAGCGGATCTTCCTGCCCCTGCTCCGAACGCTTGTTCCCGACATTCTCGACTACGACCTGCCGATGTTCGGGGCGTTCCACAACTGCGCGTTCCTGAAGATCCGGAAGGAATATCCGCTGCACGCGCGCCGGGTCATGCACGCCATTTGGGGCGCGGGACAGATGAGTTGGACGAAGCACATCGTGGTGGTGGACGAGGATGTCAACGTGCACGACCACGCCGAGGTGATGCGGGCGGTGGGCGAGCGCTGCCACCCCGGGCGCGACATCGAGACGGTGAAGGGGCCGCTGGACATTCTCGACCACGCGGCGCCGTTCCTCGGAGCGGGGACGAAGATGGGGTTCGATGCGACGAGAAGGATGGCGGATGAGCGGATGCCGGGAGCGGACGCCGCGGCGAGCGAGGCGCCGGGCTGGCACGACTGGCCTCCGTCGGCGCCGAACGCCTCGGATCGTCAAGCGGCTGTGGGCGCTGCGCGCGCGGTCGGGGGCGTGATCGACGCGGACCTGCCCGAGGCGCTCGGCGGGCGGTGGTTGTTCGTCAGCGTCGCAGACGAGCCCGGCGTGGTGGATCGGTTGGCCGCGATGTCCTCGCCTGCGCCGTACACCGTCGTTGTTTCACGCGGCGTGGACCCCCGGAGTTTTGACGAGGCGCTTTTCCATTGGTGCGCCAGCACCGACCCGCGTCGTGACCGGACATTGGCGGCGATCGGG
>JACVCK010000017.1 GCA_016742055.1 Phycisphaerales bacterium | reverse complement strand
GTCTTGTGGGTCGCAGGGGAGGGGGGAGGTGGGGTTGTGGGTGAGGTGGTCGGGGCGGAGCGGGGGGGGGGGGGGGGGGGATGGCAAGTCCTTTGTTGAAAGTCGCTGCAAGGTCGTATAGCGTCATGCTTTAGATGAAGATGGTGCGCCGAGCACGGCTTGGTTGGACGCTGGTTGAACTGCTGGTCACGATCGGCATCGTTGCGGCAATTGCTGGGCTTCTTATTCCAGCGCTCGCCGCGGGAAGACGGGCATCGTGTCGTGCGGCCTCATTGGCGCATCAGTCGCAGGTCTTACAGGCGCTGCTGCTCTATTCACACGACAACGATGATCGCGCGCCATACTGGGGCGTGCCCGGAACGGAGGTCGCGCCGCTTGTCATCGATGGGCATCTGGTGACCAACTCCCACTGGGCTCAACCTACTCGTTGGGGCGCCTTTCTGGAGTCTCGCGGGTACGACGGATGGCAGTCGAGACTCGCTGGCTGCGGCGTGGCGAAGCATGTCGATCGACCGGCGACCCCATGGACGGGCTCCGCGATCCACTGGCTGACTCACACCCTTTACACGCGAGATCAGTACTGGACCCAAGCGTGGGAGAGAGCTCCGAGGGATTGCTCCGGACGGCGATTGGCGGAGGTGACGTATCCATCCGCGAAGGGGCTGATGTTCCAGGTAGGTTCTCTTCCCGAAGGCGACACTCCCGAAGTGATGCTGCAACCGCGGACGCGCTGGATCGTCGGGTTCGCAGATGGTCATGTTGAGAGTCCGCGATTCGACTCTCTCCGGCCCGGCATGCCGTCGCCTTACGCCACGCTGCCGATCGAAACTACGATCAATGGTTTGCAGGGGCGCGACCTGTAACTGCTCGCCTCGTCCCCGCCACCGCAATATTCCGCAGCAGCCGCACCCGACGCCGCTCCGGGCTCTGCAGCGCCTCCGGCTCCACGCGCAACCGCCACGCCGGGCCCTCCTCGACCTCGCTACCCCGGATTGCCCCGCGCTCGAACTCCAGCAGCCCCCAGCCCCGCGGCAGTTCGCTCGGATGCACCAGCCCCCGCGGCGCCGCGATGAGCAAGAAGTCGGCCAGACGCCACGCGGCGAGGACGCAGAACTTGGTGTCGCCGTAGATCGCCCGGTCCACGCGCGCCAGTTCGCGCAGGACCTCGCGGTACGCCGGCAGGCGCGACGAGGCGAAGTCCCACGACTCCAGGTCGGCGAACAGGAAGCCATCGCCCCGCAGCAGGTGCGGCTCGGCCTCGGGGATGAACGAGCGCTCGAGATCGGCGCGCTGCGTCTCCAGCGAGGCGCGCCGGCGAAGGAGCGCATCACGCTCGCGGGTGTCGCGCAGAAAGTCGGTGCGGCTGGCCTTGCACTCGATGATGTAGGTCGCGGGCGTCCGCACAGCGCCGCGCCGGCGGGCGGCGTCGGAGATCGGCGGCCCGTCCGACCATCCCGCGGCGTCCACGCGGTGCTTCGGCACCGGGCTCTGCACCTCCGCCGCGACGGCGCAGCAGCCGACGGCGCGAAGGTACACCCGGGAAAGCCGCTTGAGCGCACGATGAGCGTTCGATTCCATGCCGGCGCCCTCTCTCGACCCGTGGCCCACCCGGCCAGATGATACCGGCCTACTTCGCCACCACCGGCAACAGCCGCTCCAGCATCTGCAGCGAAGCGTCCAGATGGGCGGCGGAGCCCTCCTGGCGCATGTTCGCCGGCGCGCACGCCGCATAGAGCACCCGCCGGATGTTCGCCAGCGTCGGGTAGTCGTCGCTGGTGTCGAGCCCCTGCGCCCGCCGGGCCTTGGCCAGGAGCGACACGCACTTCACCCCGTCCAGCGCCTCCGGCCGGCTCCAGTGCAGGTGTTCGAGGTAGATCGCGTCCTCCACCCAGTGCCCGGCGCGAACCTCGGCGAGGTCGAGAAGGATGCACCCCGCCGGGCCCCACGGCGAGCCCTCCGGCCGGTGCATCGCGTTGCCCGGGTGCAGGTCCCCGTGCCGCCAGCAGCGCGTGTCCCGCCCCAGCCACGGCGGCAGCAGGCGCGACAGAACCTTCTGCGTCTTGTGCACTAGGTCGTTCCAGTGACCCGCGTTGTTCAGGCGCGCCGTCTTCGTCGCCTCACGAGACTTCACCAGCAGCGCCTCCCAGTCCGGCTCCACCGCGGGCTTGTCCACTGGGCAGAGTTCCAGCGCGTGCTTGTGGAAGCACGCCGCGGCCTCGGCCAACTCCTGAAAATGCTCCTTCGCCAGCGTCCGCGCCATCGGGCTGCCCGGCAGCCGCTCCATGACGGCCCAGGCCAGGTCGTAGCCGGCGATCTCGTGCCCCTCGGCGATCACACGCGGCGTCGGCGCTGCGGAGCCCGCCAAGCCCACCAGAAACCGGTGCTCCACGGGCCCGATCGGCAGTTTCACGACCACGTCTCGCTTTGAGCCGTCGTCGAAAGTCCACGTCGCGTACCCCGTGGACGCCCCGCCACGCTGCCAGTCGGAGCGAAACCACGAGATATCCGACAGCCGGTCGGCGCATTGGGCGCGCAGGGCCGGCGCCAGCGCCGCAGCCAGGGCGCCGCCAGCCGGCGGGAGATCGGGAGTGTGGGGGTGGTACGTTGGGCCCATCGCGCGGGAGGCCTCCGTGCTGCGCGGCGATCAGGGCAGGGTAGCGAGCGGCTCCGGCGCCGTCAGGGTCGGCTAGTCTTCGCCGGCTGCCCAAGCCGCACCCACCATGACCGCACGCCGATACGACATCCTGGCCGTGGACCTCGACGGCACCCTGCTGGACCCCTCGGGCCGGGTGTCGGAACGGAACCGCGCCGCCGTCGCCGCGGCCCGCGAGGCGGGACTTGAGGTGGTGATCTGCACGGGCCGCGGTCTGGTGGAGTCCAAGCACATCCTCGACGCCATCGACGGCCGGCGCCTGCCCCGGGGCTGGCCGGTTGCTCCTGCGGCGGTGGCGGGCGGGGCAATGATCGCCGACGCCGCGACGAGCCGCACGCTGCACCGCTGGCCGATGGACGCCGCGCTCGTGCGCCGGATCGTCGCGCGGTTCGCGGACGCTCGGGTGGCGTCGATGGTGCTGAAGGACCCCGACGCCGCGGGCTTCGACTACCTCATCGTGGACACGGGCCAACTGGACCCCGTGAACGTCTGGTGGTTCGACAAGATGGGCGTGCAGCGCCGGCACGTGCCCTCGCTGGACGTGGACGAGCACCCCGAGCACACGGTCCGGGTCGGGTTCGCCGCGGCGACGGCGCACATGTACGGCCTCGGGCGCGAGATCATGTCCGAATTCAAAGACCAGGCGACGCTGCACCACTTCGCGGCCGTGTCGGCCAAGCACGCCGCCGACGGCGGACGGGACGACAGCATCCACATCCTCGAAGCGTTCGACCCGCACGTGAACAAGTGGACTGCGGTCGAGTGGCTCGCGGCCGAGCAGGGCGTCCCCCGCGATCGAATCGCCGCCATCGGGGACGAGGTGAACGACGTCGCGCTGATCCGCGGCGCCGGGCTGGGCGTGGCCATGGGCAACGCCGTCGAGGGCGTCCGCGCCGTCGCCCAGCGCCATGCGCCCACGAACGCCGAAGACGGCGTCGCGCACGCGATCGAGCGCATCCTCGAAGGGGCGTGGTGAGATCTTGCACACGCTGACCGAACTCCGCGCGCTGCTGGACACGCACGGCCTGGCGCCGCGCAAGTCCCTGGGACAGAACTTCCTCATCGACGCCAATCTCGCGAGGAAACTGGTCGAGGCCAGCGCCGTGGGCGCAGGCGACGCTGTCCTGGAAGTTGGCCCCGGCGCGGGGGCGCTCACCGAGACGCTGCTGGAACTCGGCTGCCGCGTCATCGCGTGCGAGATGGACGCGGGGCTGTGCGCCCTCCTTCGGGAGCGGTTCGGCGGCCGCATCACGCTCATCGAGGGCGACTGCCTCGCGGGCAAGCACAAACTCAACCCCGCGATCGTGCAGGCGGTGGGGGAGTCCCCGTTCCGCCTCGTCGCCAACCTCCCCTACAACGCCGCCACGCCGCTGATGACGCTCCTGCTGCTCGAAACCCCCAACTGCTCGGGCATGTTCGTCACCATTCAGAAGGAAGTGGCGGACCGCCTCGGCGCGGGCCCGGGATCGAAGGACTACGGGCCGCTGTCGGTGATCGTCGGCGCGTTCGCGTCGGTCCGAAGGATCGCCCTCGCACCGCCGGAGTGCTTCTGGCCCCGGCCGCAGGTCACGAGCGCCATGGTGGCGGTCGAGCGCCGGCCCGACCCGCTCACCGACGACCCCAGCGCGCTCGAGGCCGTCACCCAGAGGGCGTTCCAACAGCGCCGCAAGATGCTGGGCTCCTCGCTCGGGCGCGGCTTCCCCTGGCCGGACCCGGAGATGGCCGCCCAGCGCCCGGAGGAACTTTCCCCGGCGCAGTTCGCCGCCCTCGCGCAAGCGGCGCGCCGTGCGGGGCTCGTGGATGCGATATGAACGGCCGGCCGATCAACGGCCGGTGGGGACGGTCAGGAGCCCTGGGCTCCCGCGGCGAGCGCGATCTTCGCGATGACCTGGGGCTGTTCGGCGGCGATGGCGTCGGCGACTTCGCGACGATGGACGTCGATGTCCCGAGGGAACTCGAACGCGATGCGCACGCGGTCGCCCTTGATGCCCACAATCCGCACGATCCCGGTCGGACGGCGCGGATCGCCGATCACAACCTCTTCCCCTTCTCGCCTGGTGATCACCAGCATGGCCCTGGACCTCCTGTTCACGAGGCCTGCGGTCGTCATTGACCTTACATACCCACCCGCAGACAGACTACCACCGAACGGGCGAAAGGAAAGTCGCCCACCTCGAAAGCCCGCCCAACGGTTCGCCCGCGGACGGGCAGGGGTTGCACGACGGCCCCCGAGGGTTCGCCCGCCGCCCGGTCCGTCGCCCACGAGGGACTCGAAAGCAGCGTTTCCAGCGCCGCAGGGCGGGTCAGGCCCCGACCGACTCCACGCCGGTGATCTCCGGAATGTTGTCGCGCAGGTTCTTCTCGATGCCCATTTTGAGCGTCATGGCGCTGGAAGGGCACCCGATGCAGGCGCCCTGAAAGCGGATCCTGACCACGCCGGACGGGGTGATGTCCACGAGTTCGATGTCCCCGCCGTCGCTCTGGATCGCGGGTCGGATGAGTTCGAGCACCCGAAGGACCTTGTCCCGAACCCCCGGCCCGCCGGGGGAGGAAGCATCCGTGCTGTGCGCCGCGCCGGCGTGTCGCGCCATGAGGGAGGGTCCTTTCGAGGCCGCATGGTAGGCCCCCGGCGGGGTTTTTCTCGGCCCGAGCGCCGCCCGGGCGCCGGGTAGACTCACCGGCCATGATTCATTCGACCATCCGCGCCGCCCTGTTGACGATTCTGACCGCGGCCGCGCTCGCCGGGTGCGCCGCGGCGGGCTCCGGCTCGGGCAGCGCCTACGCCGACCTTTCCGACGGCTCGCTGGGTTTCGCAACCCGCATCCGGGCGATCGAACGCTCCCGGGCGGAGGTTGACGAGGGTTCGCTTGACCGGGGCGCGTGGCGCGAGAGCGTCAAGAAAATCGCCTGGGGCGCCGCCAACTACGAAAAACTCCGGCTTGCCGCCATCGACGCCCTCATGGCCGACGACGAGGCGGACACCCGCAGCATGCTCCGCCTGATGCTCCCCCGCGAGCCGCAGTGGCCCGTCATCGACCGGATCTGCACGCTTGCCGCCGAGAAGGGATGGACCGAGTTCACCCCCGCCCTTGTCCGGTCCTGGTCCCGGCCCGTGGTGCAGCCGGCCGACCCTGACCGACCGGAGCGTGCCGCGCTGCTGGCCCTGCACCCCGGACGGGAGGTTGAAGCCACGGTGTTCGAGGTCTTCGCCAACCCCAGCGACGACAAACTCTTCGGCGACAAGGCCCGCGAAGAGGCCTGGGCCCTCCTGTGCCGGCTCGATCCGACCGGGGCCAAGGCCGCGGGCTATCTGGCGGCGATGGGAGACTCCAACGACCCGCTGCTCGCGGACCTGCGGGCCGGAGCGCGCGACCTTCGTGCCGCGCCGACCACGCCCGAGCAGTTGCAGTGGCTCAGGGACCTGCGCAAGCCCGAACACGCCTCGTGGTGGGCCGAGGCCGCCAGCGCCGTGGGCCGACTCGGCCCGGAGCAGATGGCCGGCTTTGAGTTGCGCCACGTCGCGGGCGTGCTCTGGGCGGCGCAGCACGAGCCCGGGTGGGCGACGGCGTCGCGCGCCGACCTGCTGGCCGAACTCCGCGCCGCGCTGGAAGGCCGGCGGACCAAGCAGCGCGTCGCCGAAGCGGTGGACGGCAACCCGCCGCCGCGCGAGCGCCTGAGCGACAATCTTTCCAAACTCGTCTGGGGCGACGCGCTGCTCATCCTGATCGCCGACCGCTCCATCGCCGACCCCGCCGTCGTCGCCGCGCTGCACGAGCAGGCCGACAAGGACCGCGAGGACATATCCACCGAGTACGGCGGCGTGCTCGACGGCGGCGCGCGCGGCTTCGTCGCCCTCAGTTACCCGCCGCGCCCCTCCCAGCGCGTGGCGGACAACCGCTTCGTCGCCTCCCCCGAGTTGCTCGGGGCCGGCGCCGCGGCGCTGTTCCACTACCACTTCCACGCCCGCAAGGCGGACGAGTCGGAATACGCCGGCCCCGGGCCGGGCGACCTTGAGTACGCCAGGCGGTTTGGCCGGTCCTGTCTGGTGTTCACATCCTTGAACAAGGACACGCTCAACGCCGACTACTACCAGCCCAACGGCGCGGTGGTCGATCTTGGGGAGGTCCGCCGGCCGTGACCCGCCGGCGTGACGAATCCAGATGATGCACCTGCTGATCATCGCGCTGGCCGCGGGCGTGTTCATCCACGACGCCCAGGGTCGCGCTGCGCTGGCCGACGTGCTTCCGCCGTCGTGGGTGTTCGCCCTGTCGGTCGGCCCGCTGGCGGCGATCGCGCTCTTTGTCTGGGCCTGGCAGGCCCGCTGCGGGCGCCTGATCGACCGCACCGGCTCGTCGGTGTACGTCGGCAGCGCCGACGCCTCGCTGACCATGTCGCGGCTGATGATCGTCGGCGTGCAACTGGTCAACGTGCTGGCGCTGGGCTGGCTCGACGTGGTCCGGGACGCGATCGGCGACTCCGTCCTCGTGGACGAGGCGGTCGCCACCGCGCCGGCGCTGCTCGCGATCGCCGCAGGATGGGCGGCCCATTACCCCATTGACGCGCGGCTCCGCCAAGCGCGCCTGTTCGCGGCGGTGGAACGAGGCGAGACCGTCTATCCCCCCCGCACGCTGGGCGAGTACTTGTCCGATCAGTTCCGACATCAGATGCTCATCGTGCTCCTGCCCATCGGCCTGCTGATGGGCTGGAGCGAGACGCTCACGTTCCTCGCGCCGCACATCGCCCGGTGGATGGGCTCGCCCGTCGAGGGCGGCGCCGCCTACACCGACGACGTCGGCGGCGTGATCGCGGCGCTGCAACTCGCGGGCGCGCTCGTGGTCCTCTCCGTCTCGCCGCTGCTCATGCGCCACGTCTGGTCCACCGTGGCCCTCGGCCCGGGCGCCCTCCGCGACCGGCTGCAGAAACTCTGCGACCGGCACGGCGTCCGGCACCGCGGCCTGCTCGTGTGGCGCACCCACGGCTCCATGATCAACGGCGCCGTCATGGGCCTGTTCGGCCGACTCCGCTACATCCTCCTCACCGACGCCCTCCTCGACAGCCTCCCCGACCGGCAGATCGAGGCCGTCATGGCCCACGAGATCGCGCACGTCAAGGAACGCCACCTCCCCTGGCTCATGGGCGTCCTGCTCGCCTCGGTCGGACTCGCCGGCGCCGCCGTTTCGGCCGCTGTGTACGCCGGCGCCGGGGCCCTGGGCCTCGGGCCCGACACTCCGGGCGGCCTGTGGACGCTGACGCAGTCCGGCGCGACGATCTTCTCGGCGGGCGTGGGGCTCTGGGTGTTCGGCGGCGTCAGCCGCGCCTTCGAGCGCCAGGCCGACGCGTTCGCGGTCAAGCACCTCAGCGGGATGTCCGCCGACCCGGCCAGCGCCCGGTCCCTGTTGGTCACGCCCGAGGCGGCGCAGGCCATGATCGGCGCCCTCGACTCGGTCGCCGACCTCAACCACGTCCCACGCCGGAAATTCACGTGGAGGCACGGCAGCATCGCCGATCGTCAGAGAAGCATCGCGGCGCTGGTGGGTCGGCCCGCCGCCGCCCTGCCCATCGATCGGCGCGTGCGAACGATCAAACTCCTGGGCGTGGCCGCCCTCCTGGCGCTCGCGGCGCTGACGGCGGCGGAGTTCTGGCTCTTCTCGGGAAAGTAGGCGACGCGGATGAAGTTCACCAAAATGCACGGCCTGGGGAACGACTACCTGTTCCTCGACGGGTTTCAGGACCCGGCCCTCGCGCGGCGCGACGACTACCCCGCTCTGGCGCTGGCCATGTCCGACCGGCGCCTGGGCGTCGGCGCCGACGGGATCATCGTCCTCCAGAAACCCGGCGAAGGACGCCCCTACGAGTTCGCCATGCGCATCTTCAACGCCGACGGCTCGGAGGCCGAGATGTGCGGCAACGGCCTCCGCTGCGCCGTCAAACTTCTCGTGGAGCGCGGGCACGTCCGGCTCAGCGAGCGCAACCGCCTGCGGATGCACACCGGCGCCGGCGTGCTCGAGGCCGAGGCCCGCTTCGGCGAGGACGGACTCGTGGACACCGTCACCATCGCCATGGGCAAGCCCTCGTTCGCCCTGCCCGCCATCCCCGTCGATACGTCGCGCATCGCCGTGCTCCGCGAAGTCGGCCCCGCCACCGAGTTCGCGGTGGGGGAGGAGACAGGCGTGGCCGTGTCCGTCGGCAATCCGCACTTTGTCTGCTTCCGCGAGACGCCCGTCGAACGCTTCGACCTCGCCCGCTTCGGACCACTCCTGGAAAAGCACGAGGCCTTCCCCAAACGGATCAACGTCCACATCGTCAACGTTCTGGGCCCCGGGCGCCTGCGGATGCGCTCGTGGGAGCGCGGCGCCGGGATGACCACCGCGTGCGGGACCGGCGCGTGCGCCACGCTCGCCGCCGCCGCCGCCACCGCCCGCTGCGGCCGCAGCGCGATCATCGAACTGCCCGGCGGCGAACTCTTCATCGAGTGGGACGAGGATTCCGGCCTGATCCACAAGACCGGCCCCGCGACGCACGTCTTCGACGGCGACTGGCCCGAGCCCGGCGCGCCCGTTGGCCCGGGCAAGCGGCTCGACACCGCGCGCCTCGTCCTTCGGCCGCTGTCATGGAGCGATGTCCCCGAGGTGCAGTCGCACATGAACGATCCGGAGATCGCGCGCTGCACGCTCACGATCCCGTACCCCTACCCCCCCGGCGAGGCCGCCCGATTCATGCGCCGCGCCCTGCGCCAGACCGCCGACGGAGCCGGCGTCTTCTACGCGATCGAAAAGCGGGACACCGGCGAACTCGTCGGCACCATGGGCTACCGCATCGAGCCAGAGCACAAAAGGGCGGAACTGGGCTATGTCATCGCCGGCCCATCCCGCGGGCGCGGCTACGCCACTGAAGCCGCCCAGCGCATGATCGATCACGCCTTCGAGGACCTGGGTCTCGAGAAGATCTTCGCCTCGTGGTTCACCGCCAATCCCGCCTCGGGGCGCGTCCTCGAGAAGGCCGGGTTCCGCGTCGAGGGCACGCAGGCAGGGCACATCCGAAAGGGCGAGGAGATGTGCGACCACTGCCTCGTCGGCCTCACCCGCTCGCAGTGGCTCGAACGCCGCAAAAAGGCCACGCCATGAGCGCCCTGAACGCCGCCGAACAACGCCTGTGCGACGTCATCCGTGCCCGCGGCGCCTCCCTGCGCGAAACCCTCGCCCAGTGGGTCGCCATCCCCACCGGCCACAACTTCGCGCCCGGGCTCGACCAGTTCCGGGGCCTGCTCGTCGATCGCCTCCAATCGCTCGGCTGCGGGATCGAACTATTTCCCGGCGATCCCAAGCCCGACTGGCTCTACGGCCAGTCCGCCGGCGGGCCCATCCCTCCCATGGCGGTCGCGCGCCAGTCGGCCGGCGACGGCCCGCGCACGCTGATCGCGTGCCACCTCGACACGGTCTTTCCCCCGCCCCCGACGGGCGCGTTCAGCGCGATGAGCATCTCCGCGGACGGGCGCACCGCGACCGGTCCGGGAGTGGTGGACATGAAGGGCGGCATCCTCGTCGCCCTCACGGCGCTGGAGGCGCTGGAGGAGGCGGGCGTCCGCGCGAACTGGACGATGGCGCTCAACAGCGACGAAGAGACGGGCACCTACCACAGCGAGCGGGCCCTGCGCGCCGAGGCCGCGAAGTGCCAGATCGGCATCGCCACCGAGCCCGCACTGCCCGACGGCTCGCTGGCGGTCGAACGGTTCGGCAGCGGGCAGTTCATCCTCGAAGCGTTCGGCCGGGGCGCGCACGTGGGTCGCGACTTCGACAAGGGCGTGAGCGCCACGGCGGCTCTGGCGCGCGCCGTGGTCGCCGCGACCGATCTGGCCGACGCGGAGAAGGGCTGGATCGTGAACGTCGGCCCGATGCGGGGCGGCGAGGCGACGAACGTCGTGCCCGACTACGCCGCGGCATGGGGCAACGTTCGGTTCCCCACGCCCGAGGTGTGCGAGGCGCTGGGGCGCGCGATCGATGGGCTGGCCACCGGCGCCGCCGGCGTGCCCCGCGTCGCAGTTCGCCGTTCCTTCAACCGTCCGGCCAAGCCGCTGACCGAGGGCACGCGCCGACTGGCCGAACTCGCCCAGCGCGCCGCCGAAGACCTGGGCCAGCGCCTGCCCTTCGGGCGCACCGGCGGCGTATGCGACGGAAACATCCTGCAGGACGCGGGGCTGCCGACCATCGACACGCTGGGCGTTCGAGGCGGGGGGCTGCACACGACGGGCGAGTGGATCGAACTGGCGAGTCTGGTCGAGCGCGCGGAACTGTTCGCGATCACCTTGGCCCGGCTGGCCGAGGGCCGGCTCGACGTTTCCGGCACGACGCGGGGCTAGGAATCGCCGATACAACCGCCGGGATTCGGCCCTTGGGGCCCGCAGAGGGGCTCCGGGGCTATCCTCCTGACCCCTTCCCACCGGACCAGGGTCCGAGAACCCTGCGATCGACCATCGAGGAGTTGCGATGTCCACCGCCACCGCCCAGCCCGCCGCCGCGACCAGCCACGGCTCCTTCGGGCAGGAACTGCACGCCAGCCCCGCCGTCCGCCAAGCCGTGGACGCCATCGTCCGGGAGTTGGAGGCCAAGCGCTCGCAGATCACCGACGTGCGGGGCCCGCGCTCGCCGGAGGCGTCGGCGGCGTTCGAGGCGGCCATGAAGGCCGCGGGCGACAGCCGCGGGCGCGCGCTGCTCTATCCGTTCCTGGGCTCGGGCCTGGGCAACGGCGCGCTCGTGGAGTTGGCGGACGGCTCGGTGAAGTGGGACATGATCACGGCGATCGGCGTGAACTTCTTCGGCCACTCGGACCCCGACCTCGCCCGCGCCGCGCTGCACGCCGCGACCAGCGACATCGTGATGCAGGGCCACCTGCTGACCAACGGCGACGCGTACCAGTTCGCCCAGACGCTGCTGGCCGAGGCGAAGAAGTGCAGCCGACTGGCGCACGTGTTCCTGGCCAACGCCGGCGTGATGGCCAACGAGAACGCGCTCAAGATCTGCTTCCAGAAGCACGCCCCGGCCCCACGCGTGCTCGCCTTCGCCCACAACTTCATGGGGCGGACCGTCACCATGTCGCAGATCGGCGACGCCGCCGCCAACCGCGAGGGCCTGCCCCTGTCCACCCTCGTGGACTACATGCCCTTCTACGACCACGCGGCCGCGAAGAGGATGAGCGCCGGCGACGTCTCGGGCCCGACGCGCTTCATCGAGATGGCCGTGATGCACCTCCGCCAGTACATCGAGCGCTACCCCAAGCAGCACGCGTGCTTCATCTTCGAGTTGGTGCAGGGCGAGGGCGGATTCAACACCGCGCCGCCGGAGTTCCACAGGGCGCTCATGGAGGTCTGCAAGCAGGCGGGCGTGGCCGTCTGGGCGGACGAAGTGCAGTCCTTCGGCCGCACCACCTCGATGTTCGCCTTCGACGCCCTGGGCCTGGGCCAGTGGGTGGACGTGGTGACCGTGGGCAAGATGCCCCAGGTCTGCGCCACGCTCTTCACCGCGGACTACAACCCCAGGCCCGGCCTGATGTCCGCCACGTTCCTGGGCTCCACCGAGGCGCTCCGCGTCGGCACGCGGATCGTCGAGCGCCTGCGCGACGGCGACTTCTACGGCCCCAACGGCTCCAACGCCCGCCACTACAAGGCGTTCCGCGACGGGATGAAGGCGATCGAGGCCCGACACCCCGAGTGGTTCGCCCACAACGGCGTCGTCGCCGACGCCGTGGACGGCCTGGGCGGCATGATGCGGTTCACGCCCTTCGGCGGGCAGAAGGACCCCGTCATGAAACTCTGCCGCGCGCTCTTCGACGAGGGCGTCATCGTGTTCTACTGCGGGCACGGCCCGTACCACGTCCGCATGCTCCCGCCCCTGGGCGCCATGAAGATCGAGGACTGGGCCCGCGTGCTCCCGCTCGTCGAGTCCGCCATGGGCAAGGTCGCGGCGGCGCTGGAGCGCGAAAAGGCCAGGAAGTAACCACGGGCGCGCGGCGCCGGCGAAGGGATGTGTCCGTGTTCCTCATCAGGCAGGCCAAGCCGACCGACCAGGACGCGCTCCTCAAGTGGGCGAAAATGGTCCACTTCACAAACCTCCCCGCCGATCCGCGCGAGATCGCCAAGCGCATCGAGTGGAGCCAGGCCTGTTTCCAGGCCGTGTCCCGCGGCGAGCCCGTCGGCGCGGTGCGGCGCGGACGCGTCGGCGGCGCCGGGGGCGACTCCCCGCGCTTCATGTTCGTCGCCGAGGACATGCACACCCGCAAGCCCATCGGCACGTCGGCGATCATCGCCAAGATGGGCTCGCCCGGCAGCCCCAACTACTCCTTCCAACTCCGCCGCCACGACTTCTGGAGCGAGGACCTCAAGACCGGCGCGCAGCACATGACCGTCAAACTCGTCGCCGACGAGGACGGGCCCACGGAGATCGGCGGCCTGATCGTCGCCCCCGACGCCCGCGCCGCCGGCGTTGGACGCGTCATCTCCTTCGTCCGCTTCCACTTCATGGCCCTGCACCGCGAACTCTTCGAGGACCGCGTCCTGGCCGAGATGATGGCCCCCATCTCCGACGACGGACAGTCCTTCTTCTGGGAGTCCTTCGGACGCCGCTTCATCAACCGCTCGTACAAAGAAGCGGACCTGTTCTCCCAGCGCTCCCGCGAGTTCATCGCGGCGCTGTTCCCCCGCGAAGAGGTCTACCTCTCCCTGCTGCCCGCCGACGCCGTGCAGGTCGTCGCGCAGGTCGGTGAAGAAACCAAGCCCGCGCGCGCCATGCTCGAGCGCGTCGGCTTCCGGCACCTCGACCGAGTGGACCCATTCGACGGCGGCCCGCACCTCGAGTGCGACACCGACCAGATCCTCCCCGTCAAGGCCACCCGGCGCGCCGACCTGCTCGGCGCCGCCCCCGCGGGGCGCGCCCGGCGCGAGGCGCTCGTCAGCGTCGAAAGGCCCGGCGGCTCGGACGAGCCATTCCTGGCGGCTCTGGCGCCAATCGCCGAGAGCGCGGACGGCTCGGGCGTGCGACTGCCCGCGGAAGCGATGAAGGCGCTTCGCGCCGAGCCGGGCATGACCATCGGCGTGATGCCAATGGACGAGGCCTGGCCCACCGTCGCCGGCGCCAAGCGTGCGAAGTCCGCCACGCCTCCCCGCAAACGCGCCAGGGCCGGCGCGGCGCCGCGAACGAATTGACCCGAGCGATGCACCATCCCTCCCTTCAATCCCCCCCGAGCGACCTGATCGGCGGGCGCTTCGTGCCCATCCCCGGCGACGCCGTGCGCTCCATCAACCCCGCGCGCCCAGACCACACGCCCTGGGCCGGTTCGCCCGTCGTGGGGCACGTGGACGCAGCGGTCCGCGCGGCCCGCGCCGCGCTGCGCTCCGGCCCGTGGGCCACAAGCACGATGGACGATCGCTTCGCGCTGCTCAAGGCCTACGCCGACCTGTCGCGCCAGCGCGCGCGGGCGCTCGCGGAGATCATCTGCGACGAGACCGGCAAGGCCTGGTGGGAGGCGATGGCCGAGGCCGGCGCCATCGCCGACAAGGTCGCCATCACGCTCGATCCCGCCGAGAGGATGGGCCTCTCGCGCGTCGCCGGCATCGACCTGGAACTTTCCGCCACCCGGCGCGGCGTGGCGCGGTTCCGGCCCCACGGCGTCATGGCCGTCGTGGGCCCCTTCAACTTCCCTGCGCACCTGGCCAACGGGCACATCGTCCCGGCGCTGGCGATGGGCAACGCCGTCGTGTTCAAGCCCAGCGACAAGACGCCCGGCGTCGGCCAGTTCCTCGCCGAACTGTTCCACGACGCGGGCTTCCCCGCGGGCGTGGTCAACCTCGTGCAGGGCGGCGCCGACGTGGCGGGCCGGCTCGTCGCGCACGAGGACATCGACGGCGTGCTCTTCACCGGCTCGTGGCCCGTCGGGCGGCGCATCCTCGAAGCCAACCTCGACCGCCCCGGACGCATCATCGCCCTCGAACTCGGCGGCAGCAATCCCGCCGTCGTGATGCCCGACGCCGACCTGCGCCAGGCCGTGATCGAGTGCGTCCGCGCCGGCTTCGCCACCACCGGCCAGCGCTGCACCTGCACCCGGCGCGTCATCGTCCATGAGTCCATCGCCGAACGCTTCATCCAGGCCATGGCCCGCTGCGCCGAAGCGCTCGCGCTCGGCGATCCCCGCGGCCTCGGAGACGCGGGGGCTCCGCCCGAGCAGCGCGCGCCCGTCTTCATGGGCCCCATTATCCGCGCCGGCGCCCGCGACGAGTCCCTCGGCTTCCAGAGCGCCATCGCCCGCGCCGGCGGACACGTCGTCCTCGAAGCACGCGCGATGGAGCATCCCTCCCGCGGCTACTACATCACGCCCGGACTCGTCCGCGTGCCACGCTTCTCCCTCGCGCAGGACGCGGGGCGCGACGCCGGCTGCGACGTCGAAAACTTCGGGCCCGTCCTCCGAGTCTCCACCTGCCGCGGCCTCGACGACGCCCTCGATCAGGCGAACGCCACACGCTACGGCCTCGCCGCCTCCATCTTCACCCGCGACGCCGCCGCCTCCGAACGGTTCCTCCGCGAGTGCCGCGCCGGGTGCGTGAACGTCAACACCGGCACCGCCGGCGCCTCAAGCAAACTGCCCTTCGGCGGCCTCGGACAGTCCGGGAACCACCGCCCGGCCGGATCGTTCTCCCTCGACTACTGCGCATACCCGGTGGCCAGCATGATCGAAACCGGCCCAACCGCCGCGCCCTCCCCCGGCATGCGGTTCGACGAGGCATGGCTCTAGTCTTTCCGGGCGCCGTTTCCCCGATCTGACGCCGAAAAGCGGGTTCCGGACGCTCGGGTCGATTCTGTTCTTGACACAGCCCCAACCGGCCGAACAATAGAGATCGGATGCTGTCCCGCCTGGCCATCCTCGCTGCGATCGTCGGCCACCTCCTCGTGAGCGGGCTTTGCTCGGCCATCTGCGCGCCGATGCGGGATTCGGGCTCCGCCGCGATGGCGTGCTGCGCCGAACCCGCCTCGCCAACGCCGGCGAAGGGCTGCTGCCCCGTCGAGCCCGAGGCCCCTCCGACCTGCTGTCCGGCCGAAACGCCCGAGCCGTCGAGCCCCGAGCCGTGCCCGACGTGCCCCATGCCCTGCTGCACGGCGCTGCCCCCCGCGATCCCCGCGCCGATCGCGACGTTCGTCGTCAACGGCCAACTTCCGGCCCTCGCGCTCGCGCCCCTGGCGCACCCGTTGTGCTGGACGGCGCCAGAGCCGAATGCTTGGGCCGTCCATGAGTCCGGTCCGCCGGGCCCAAGGCGCGCCAATGAGCGCCTGGCTTCGCTGTGCGTGTGGGTGATCTAGAGGACCGCCGCGATGCGCCTTGCGCGCAGGCGACCCTCACGTGATCACCGGGCGCACGCCACGTCGGCGTGCCCCGATTCCACACCACAAACCCATGCGAGGTTTTCAATGAACAAGCGTTCTTTCCTGACGTCCCTCCTCGGCCTCGTCGCCCTCGGCGGCGTCGCCACCGCCCTGGCCACCGCCACCGGCGGCGCTCGCGTCGCCTCCGGCGGCTGCTGCGAGGGGGCCTGCTGCTGCGATTCCAGCGCCTGTTGCGCCGCGGACTGCTGCTCGGGCGACGCCTGCGCCTGCTCGGACTGCGAGTGCCCGGGCTGCGCTCCGGCGGCCGCCGACTGCTGCGCCGGGACGTCCTGCTCCATGTGATCTGATTCCGGCTCTCCTCCGAATGGTCCGACCTGGCTGTCGGGTCCTTTCGGAACATTGACAAGGGGGCGGGTTCGCCGGTCGGGCGAACCCGCCTTCCTTTTTGCCCTCTCCGGGCCATCCACTAGGATGCCTCCCGCATGCCACGCACCCTCCTTGCCGATCCCCGACGCGTCCCCCGGTTCGCCGGCGTCTGCACCTTCTGCCGAGTCCCCACGATCGATCAGGTCGCGCCCGAAAACAGGCCGCTGGACTGGATCATCTACGGCGCCCCGTTCGACACCGGGACCACCTACCGCCCGGGCGCCCGCTTCGGACCCCGCTCCATCCGCGACGAGTCCGCGTACGTCAAGCCGTACCACCTTATCCACGACGTGATGGTGTCGGACGTCCTCAGCATCGCCGACGCCGGCGACGCCCCCGTCCGGGCGTTCTCCTGCGAGGACAACGCCAAGGTGATGGCCGAGTTCGCCGCCGCGTTGCCGGACGCCAAGAGCGCCCGACTCTTCGCCGTCGGCGGCGATCACTCGATCGCGCTGCCGAACCTGCGCGCGACCTGGGAGCGGCGCGGCAAGCCCAAGGGCGGCTTGGCGCTCATCCACCTCGACAGCCACGTGGACACGCTCGACAGCACGAACTTCGAGCGCTACTCCCACGCGTCGCCCTTCATCCGCGCCGCCGAAGAGGGCCTGATTGACCCCAAACGCATGCTCACCATCGGCATCAAGGGGCCGCTGAACTCCAAGGAGGACTTCGATTACGCCCGCGACCACGGGGTGACGATCGTCACCTGCGAGCAGTGGCGCGCCGAGGGCGCCGAAACGGTCCGGCGCTTCATCAAATCCCTCGGCGACGCCGAGACCTACGTCACCTTCGACGTGGACGTGGTGGACCCCGCTTACGCCCCCGGCACCGGCACGCCCTCCCTCGGCGGCATGACCAGCGCCGAGGCCCTCGGCCTGCTCCGCTCGTTCGCCGGGGTGAACGTGGTGGGGGGGGACGTGGTCGAAGTCCTGCCCGACCGGGACGTCTCCGGCATCACCGCCCTTCTGGCCGCGCACGCCATGTTCGAGATCATTTCCCTGGACGCCGTCCGGCGGGTCCGGCGCGCCCAGTGAAACCCGGGGCGGACGGGCCCCAACAATCAGGGATTCATCCCTCGCGAAGGAGAAACGACATGTTCCTGCTCAAAGCGCGACTCCCCCTCCTGCCCCTGCTCGCCGCGGGCCTCCTCATGCCCATGGGCGCCGCCTGCGCCGGCGAAGCCAAGCACAAGCGCACCGCCGAACTCACCGTCTCGCATCAGACGCGCTCGTCCATCGCCGTCGAAGCGCAGAACGGCGCCATCGAGATCGCCGCCGACAGCGACGCCACCGCCGTCACCATCGTCGCGCAGATCCGCGCCGAAACCCAGGAGCGCGCCGATGCGGTCGTCATCTCCGCCGAGCGCGCCGCCGACGGCGGCCTGATCGTCGAAGCCATCTGGCCCGACAAGCGCCGCAACGCCGAGGGCTGCTCCTTCGAGATCATCGTCCCCGACGCCCACGGCGTCACCGCCACCACCGGCAACGGCGCTATCGAGATCGCCGGCCTCAGCGGGGCGGCCAAACTCACCACCTCCAACGGCGCCGTCAGCGTGATGGGCCACGCCGGCGAGGTCAGCGCCAACACCAGCAACGGGCGCATCGAGATCGAAAGCGCCGCCGGCGCCGTCCAGGCCAAGACCAGCAACGGACGCATCGAGATCGAAGGCGCCGCCGGCCCCGTCTCCGCCAAGACATCCAATGGCTCGGTGTCCCTCGAACTCGCGCCCGGCGGCGTCGGCCCCGTGGACCTGTCCACCAGCAACGGCTCCATCGAGTTCGAGTTCGCGCCCGGCTTCGTCGGCGTCCTCAAGATGAGCACGAGCATGGGCAAGATCGAGTTCACCGACGCCAACGGCCGCACCGTCACGCAGAAGGACCGCTTCGAGATCGAGATCGGCTCCGGCGGACCGGTCTGCACCCTCACCACCTCCATGGGCTCCATCTCCGTCGAAGTCGCCGACTGAAACCCCCCGCCTCGCCGCACGCCGGGCACGCGGATAGTCTCTGGCCAACGACCGGAGACCACGCATGGCCCGCACGAGCAGACTCCTCCGAATCCTCCTCGCCGGCGCGGCCGTCGCGCCGGCTTTTCTCTGCGCCTGCGCCCGCGACGCCGCCACGCGCGACGCCGCCGCCCCCGCAGCCCTGCAAGCCGAATCGGCCCCGCCGGCTTCCGGAAGCGATCAGGCCGCTGCCCCTGCGCAGCAGGGCGCCGCCGGGGCCCCTCCCGCATCCTCCAGCGTCGGCCGGCGCGGGCGGGCCCGTGTGCCGCTGTATCCGCGCACGCACGAGGCGGTCGTCTCCATCGCGCCCGGCGCGGGGCTGGTGGTCGTCGGCCACAACGGCCCCGTCGTCGTCGAGGCCCAGGAACGCCCCGACGTGTTCATCGAGGCGACCGTCAACGGCGTGTCCGTCGAACGCTCGCAGGACGCACGCATCGGCGCCGGAGTCGTGGACGGGGCGCTCCACGTCGCCTTCGTCTGGCCCGGCGGCCAGCCCGAGCCGCCCGAGAGCGGAACCCTCCGCATCCTCCTGCCCATGCACGCCTCAGGCGTGCAGGTCCGCACCCGCGGCGTCGTCACGCTCGTGCAAACCGCCGGCGACGCGGTTGTCCGAACCGCCGAGGGCGACGTCCTCATCCGCGATCATCGCGGCGCCGTGGACGCCGAAACCACCAACGGGCGCGTGACGATCGAGCGCCCCGGCGGCGTCGTCGCCGCCCGCACGACCAACGGCGTGATCTCCATCACCGACGCGCCGTCGCGCGTCGTCGCCCTCACGAGCAACGCCGGCATCGACGTCCGGCTCAACGACCTCAGCGCCGGCCCCGTCCGCATCGAGACGTCCAACGCCGTGGCGCACCTGACCGTCGGCGACGCGTTCGTCGGCCCCCTCACCGCGGAGACCACACGTTCAGCCATCGAAGTCGGCCCCGGCGTCGATCCCGCGTCCGTGGACTTCGACGGGCCGGGCAAAGCGAGGTTCGATTTTGGGGGCGGCGAGCCGTCGATGATCAAGACCGTGCGGGGCGGCGTCCGCGTGTCGCGCCGCTCGCCCTGAACGATCACGGGGCGCGGAGCGCGAGGATCAACTGCACCTTGCCGATCTGCTCGTCCAGCGCCTTGGCGATCTCCGCCGGACTGCGCCCGTCATCGGCCAGCCGGAAGATCTCCCGATGCAGCGGGTCGGGCTCCATGTCCCGGGCTGCGACGAATCCTGCCGGGGCCCGCGCCCCAGCGAACTCCGTCGCGACCACGCGCACTTCCGGGCGCTCCACACGCTCGCCCCCGCGCTCCAGCGCCGCGAGCCGTTCGTCGGCCGCGCCGATCAGCCGCTCGACCCGAGCCGCCTTCTCGTCGAGCATCGCGGCCAGGCGCTCAGCCAGTTCCTCCAGGTCGGCGCCGAGTTCGGTCAGTTCCGCCGGCCGTCCGGACGGATCGCTCCCGCGCCGTGACAGCCGGGCGAACGCGTCAGGCCGCACCCGCGAAATCCCCCACACCGCCAGCAGCGCCGCGCCGGCGAGGACCAGCGCGATCGGCATCGCCGTCAGGAGCGCCGGGGTGGCGTCCGCGGCGAGCGTCGAAATGGCGGGGATGGGCATGAACATCGCGATTCGGCGGGCCCGGGCGGGCCCGGGGGAGGGGAGTGGGAGGGTCATCGGTATAGTCGGGCCGTGGCCTCGACAAACACGCCAAACGTGCGCCCCGGAACCCCGGTCGTCGTGGCTTCCGGCTCGGGCTTGGGCACGCTCAAGAAAATGGACGCGGTCCGCCGGATTGTTCGCTCGTGGCGAGAACTGACCTCCGCGGCGACCTCTCGCCGCACGGTCGTCGCCTGTTCCGGCGGCGCCGACTCCGGCGCCCTGGCGCTGGCGCTCGCGGCCGCCGGGCGCGGCCTCCTCATCGCCCACGTCGTCCACGACCTGCGACCCGAGCCCGTCGCGCTCGCCGACCGCGACGTCGCCCGCGCGCTCGCCGAACGGCTGGGCCTGCCCTTCGTCGAGGCCCGGGTCCGCTGCCGCACCGGCGGGAACCTCGAGGCCGCCGCCCGGCGCGCCCGCCATCGCGCGCTCGCCGACATCGCGATCGCACACCACGCCCCCTTCGTCGCCACCGCCCACCACGCCGACGACCAACTCGAAACGATGGTCATGGCGATGATCCGCGGCGCCGGGCCCGCCGGACTCGCGGGCGTCGCCCCTTCACGCTCGCTCGCCCCCGGCGTGACGCTCATCCGGCCCATGCTGACCGTCGGACGCGCCGACGCCGAAGCCATCTGCGCCGCGGGCGCGTTCCGCTGGGCCATCGACCTGTCCAACGCCGACACCACCCTCGCCCGCGCCGCGCTCCGGCACGGCCCCATCGCCGACATCGCCAGGGCTCGCCCCGGCGCCGCGGCCCGCGCGTCCCGCGCCGCCGACCACCTCCGCGACGCCTCCGCGCTCGTCGATCAGCGCGTCCACGACGTCTTCGGCGACCGCTGCACCTGGCCGCGCGAGTCGCTCCGCGCCGAAACAGCGCTGGTGGTGGGAGCGGGCCTGCGCCGCGCCGCGCTGCGCCTGGCGGGCGGGCGCGGCGCCGACCGGCTCGGCTCGCGCGTCGTGGACAGCGCCGTCCGCGCGGCGCGCGACGACTCCACCGAGCCACGCTCGATCGAGTGGCGGCTTCGCGGAACGCGCGTGATCTTCACCGTGCGGGCCCGGGAGGTCCGCGTGGAGCGGGCCTGAACCCGGCTTACTTCGCCTTGGCGAACAGTTCCGCCACCTTGGCCCAGTTCACGACGTTCCACCACGCCGTGACGTAGTCGGGACGGCGGTTCTGGTAGTTCAGGTAGTACGCGTGCTCCCAGACGTCCAAGCCAAGGATCGGCGTCCCGCCGCAGCCCGCGACCGCCTCGCCCATGAGCGGGTTGTCCTGATTGGGCGTCGAGCAGATCTCAACCTTGCCGCCCTTGACGCACAGCCAGGCCCAGCCGGATCCGAAGCGCCCCGCGGCCGCCGCGGCGAACTGCTCCTTGAACTTATCGAACGACCCGAACGCGCCGTCGATGGCCTTCGCGAGGTCGCCGCTGGGCGCGCCGCCTCCACCCTTGCCGGCGGGGGCCATGATCTGCCAGAACATCGAGTGATTCACGTGCCCGCCGGCGTTGTTGCGGACGGCGGTGCGCTTGTCCGCGGGGACGTCGTTGAGTTGCTTGATCACCTCTTCGGGGGCCATGTCGGCGAACTTCGTCCCCTCGAGCGCCTTGTTGGCGTTGGCGACGTAGGCGTTGTGGTGCTTGCCGTGGTGGATCTCCATGGTCTTGGCGTCGATGTGCGGCTCGAGGGCGGTGGGGGCGTAGGGCAGGGGGGGCAGGGTGAAGGCCATGGGAAGGGCTCCTGATGGGGTATTGGAGTGGAACGTCCGAAAAGAACGGGCGTAGGGCGTCGGAAGGCGAAAAGCGGACTCCGGAACCCCGAAGATAGGCAGTCCCCGGGCCTCTGTCGATCGATGATTTCAGGAACAATTGAAATTCGAGATTGCAGGGGTGAAACGGGGCGAGCCGATCCCCTGTTTTCTGTCCTCCAAGGGGATTGTGTACGC
Source organism: Phycisphaerales bacterium (assembly GCA_016742055.1). Classification (GTDB taxonomy): domain Bacteria; phylum Planctomycetota; class Phycisphaerae; order Phycisphaerales; family UBA1924; genus JACVCK01. The sequence continues at coordinate 1,803 of JACVCK010000017.1, read as the reverse complement.
CGGGGATTTTGTTTAGAATGCTTCCAAACGGAAACTTTCGCTGATTCGGAACGTATGAGGGTTGGGTCGGAGACCCCGACTTCGCGGCGATGCAGAACCGCTTGTCCGCCCCGCGAACAGGCGCCTCGCAAAGGGGCGCCCGGACAGGCGAACAAACCGCCGCACGGCACGGCTTTGGACTGAAAGGACTTTTCTCTCACCATTCCCCTCAACTCGTCGTCGCGCGTCAGGCCACCCAGGCAGTTCCGAGCGGGCCCGCGACGAGGTGAAGGACGCAGCATCACCTCTTTGGGCGGCATCCGCCCGGCACGGAAAGCGAACACACCGCCATGGACCGAATGACTCGAACCCGTCGAACCCTTCCGCTGGAGCAGGTGCGCCGCCGCACCCGCGCCTCGGTGGATCGTCGTGGCGTCACGGCGGCCCCCAAGAAGGCCCTCAGCGCCGATGAGGATCGTCTGCTGCGCGACCTGCTCGCCAAGGAGCAGGACTACATCGACAGCCCCGAGTTCTACAAGGACGGGGCCGAGACGCGCATCTACGACGAGGCGCCCGACATCCGCAAGCCCGACACCTCCTGGTACCACCCCGTCATGGACGACCTCAACACCCGCTCGCGCGACCCGCGCGGGTCGGAGCAGGTCATCCTCACGGCCGCCGAGGAGCGCGTCCTCTTCCTCCAGTACAACTACGCCCGTCATCGCATCTGGGGCCTCCAGCAGGACGTCTGGAAGACCCCGGACAAGACGCCCAACGACGACCAGGCCAAGCAACTCCTCGCCTGGGCCACGATCGCCAACCGCCTGCGCGAGCAGATCGCCAACACCAACCTCGCGCTGGTGCTCGCGATGGCCAAGCGCACCCGCATGAGCGAAGTCGACTTCGCCGACCTCGTCAGCGAGGGCAATATGGCCCTCCTCCGCGCGGTCGATAAGTTCGACTGCGGCCGCGGCTTCAAGTTCTCGACCTACGCCTGCCGCGCCATCCTCAAGGCCTTCAGCCGTCAGGGCATGAAACTCAGCAAGCACCGCCAGCGCTTCCCGACCGATTTCGACCCGAAACTTGAGCGATCCAACTTCCTCGAGACCAAGCGGGCCGACTTCGAGAAGGACGCCGCCGAGGAAGTCCGGCGCATCGTCACCGAGAACCGCGCCGAACTGTCGGACATCGAGCGCACGGTGATCGAGCACCGCTTCGGCATCGAGTCCGGGCAGAGCGAGAAGCCGATGACGCTCGAGCAGGTCGGCCAGATCATCGGCGTCACCAAGGAGCGCGTGCGCCAGATCCAGAACAAGGCGCTGGAGAAGATCCGCACCGAACTCGAGGTGAACTACCTCGGCACGCTCAAGGAAGAGCCCGAGACCCCCGAGGGCGGGAACCCCAACCCCTCGGTCGTCGTCAAGGGCGACGCCCTCGCCGGCGTCTTCGCGGCGCTGAACTGACCGCCCGTCCACTCCAACGCCTCCCAGCCACATCAGCCGCCCCGGATTTCCGGGGCGGTTTTTCTTTTCAGGGTGGCACGGTTGTCCGCCGCGGACAGCCGTGGCGGATGCGCCCAAAGGGAGTCGTCGCCTCACGCGTGATCAGCATGGAAGGGTTGGGTGTTGGAATAGCCACGGCCCTTGCAGAGCCAGCAACCGTGTCACCCTGAAGGGGGAGTCACGAAGCAGGCGGGCCACCCGCCACCCCCACCGCCACAGCCATCACGGCGTAGACGCCCCGGTCGCGGCCCCACGGACTTTCACTTCACCTCCCCATTCGCCCAAGCGATTAGTCCTCTTGGAGAGTAACGCGCCCCGCGCC
>JACVCK010000016.1 GCA_016742055.1 Phycisphaerales bacterium | reverse complement strand
CGGCAGCGTCAGATGTGTATAAGGGGCAGGTGCTGGTCTGCGACCGGAGCATGCGCGGGCGGGCGACGGCGGCGGGGTCGTCCACGTAGAAGTTGTCGATGGGGTCGCGCGCGGGGTGGTCGGCGGGGATGTTGAGTTTGGCGAAGTTGTGCTCGTCGTCCTCGAGTTCAGGGCCCGAGGCGACCTCGAAGCCCATGCGGGCGAACACGTCGCAGAGTTCTTCGCGGACGCGGGTGATGATGTGCCGGCGGCCGAGCAGGGGCGGGATGCCGGGCTCGGTGAGGTCGAGGATGGGTCCGGCGGCCGGGGCGCTGGCGGCGGCGCCGGCGAGGCGCGCGTCGAACGCTTCCTGCAGGCGGCGCTGGACCTCGTTGAGCCGGGCCCCCACCGCCGGCTTCTGGTCCTTGGGCACCTCGCGGAAGAGCGCGGTGGCCTCCTTGAGAAGGCCCTTGCCGCCGAGGAAGCGGAGTCGCCACTGTTCCAGCGCCGCGCTGTCGGCCGCCTGGGCGAGGGACGCGAGCCCCTCGGATTCGATGTGGCTGAGGCGTTCGAGCATTGGGCGTTCAGTCTACCGGCGTGCGGGCGTCCATGAAAAAGGCCCGCGCGGTGCGCGGGCCTTGGGGGGATTGTGCGATGCGTTCGCGGATCAGGCCTTGGCGGCGGCTTCCTTGCGGACCTTGGCGGCGAAGGCGGTGCGCTTGTCGGCGGTGCGCCGGCGGGTGGAGGGGCGGCCGCCGATCTCGGGGCCTTCCTCTTCGCCGACGAACTGGATGACGCAGAGGGGTGAGGCGTCGCCGATGCGGTGCATGGGGAGTTTGACGATGCGGGTGTAGCCGCCGGCGCGGTCCTTGAAGCGGGGCGAGACCTCGTCCACGATGTGCTTGACGAGTTTGGGGCCCGACTTGAGTTCGCCGTAGCGGTTGCGCTCGATCTTGGACTCGTCGTCGGCCATGATGCGATCGTGGCCCATGCGCGCGGCGATGAGGCGCCGGGAGTGGATGTCGCCGCGCTTGCCGAGGGTGATGATGCGCTCGACGAACGGCTGGAGCGCCTTGGCCCTGGGGATGGTGGTGACGATCTGGCCGTGCTCGAAGAGGCCCGCCGCGAGGTTGCGGAGGGTGGCGAGACGGTGGGCGGTGGTTCGCCCGAGTTTGTAGCCGGCTTTGCGGTGACGCATGGTGGTTGGCTCCGACCGGGATCGACCGGGCGGTCTTGCCCGGGGGGGAGGACTCTAGGCGGGGACTTACATGGTGGTCTGGGGCAGGGCGCCCTCGGGGAGGGTCATGCCCAGGTCCAGGTTCATTTCCTGGAGTTTGCGCTTCACTTCGCGGAGGCTGGTCTTGCCGAAGGAGCGGACCTTGAGCAGTTCGCTCTCGGCGCGGGAGACCAGTTCGCCGACCGTGTTGATCTTAGCGGACTCGAGGCAGTTGCTGGCCCGGACGGACAGTTCCAGTTCCGAGATGGGCATCTGCAGTTTGCGGATCAGTTCGTCGTCGATGCTCGCGGCCTTGGCGGCCTCTTCGCTCACGCGGTCGGAGCCGACGTCGAAGTACTGGACGAAGGGGTTGAGGTGCTTGCGGAAGATCTTCGCGGCCTCGACGAGCGCCATCTCGGGGGAGACGGTGCCGTTGGTCCAGACTTCGAGGATGAGTTTGTCGTAGTTGGTGCGTTGGCCGACGCGGGTGTCTTCGACCTTGTAGCGGACGCGCTGGACGGGGCTGTAGATCGCGTCCACGGGGATGCGACCGATCTCCTGGTCCTCGTCGCGGTTGTACTGCTCGCTGGCGGGGACGTAGCCGCGGCCCTTGGCGACGCGCAACTCCATCTCGAAGTCCACGGCGTCGGTGAGGGTGGCGATCACCAGGTCCTTGTTGAGGATGGTGACGGCGGTGTCGGCGTCGATGAGTTCGGCGGTGACCTCGCCGGGCCCGCTGGCCGAGAGGGTCATGGTCCGGGGCTCGTCGCCTTCGAGTTGGACGACGAGGTTCTTGACGTTGAGGACGATGTCGGCGACGTCTTCGGCGACGCCCTTGAGGGAGGAGAACTCGTGCTCGGCGCCCTTGATCTTGATGGACGTGACGGCGGCGCCCTCGAGGGAGGAGAGCAGGACGCGTCGGAGGGAGTTGCCGACGGTGGTGCCGAAGCCGCGCTCGAAGGGCTCGATCACGAAGCGCCCGAAGTTGGGGCTCGCGAATCGGGAGTCGGCGACGACGCGGTTGGGAAGTTCGAGGCCTCGCCAGCGGATGCGCATGGTGTGGATCTCCGACGTTTCAGCAGGGGTGTCTTGTGAAGACGCCCTCGCGGGGTATCGGGCGCTGCGCGGGCTGCTGATCGCCGCGGAGGCCCTTCTGTCCCGTGAGGGAAGGGGGGACGGATTGGATCGCCGATCGGCCTGGGGTCAGACGCGCCGCTTCTTGCGGGGTCGGCAGCCGTTGTGGGGGATCGGCGTGTGGTCTTCGATGGCGGTGACGCGGAGGCCTGTGGAGGCCAGGCCATTGACGGCGGACTCGCGTCCGGAGCCCAGGCCCGAGACGCGGACCTCGATCTCGGACATGCCGACCTTGCGGGCCTTCTGTCCGGCGGACTCGCCCGCGCGGGTCGCGGCGAAGGGGGTGCTCTTTCGGGCGCCCTTGAAGCCGATGGTGCCGGCGGAGTCCCAGCAGATCGTCTCGCCGTTGACGTCGGTGACGGTGACGATCGTGTTGTTGAACGTCGACTTGATGTGCGCGACGCCGCGGAGGACGTTCTTGCGGACCTTCTTGGGTTTCTTGGCCATGTCTCTGGTCTCTGTCGTCGCGTCCGCTGTGGGTCGCGGCGCGGGGTGGATGCTCGTGCGGGTCGATTAGCCCTTGACGCCCTTCTTGCCGGCGACGGTCTTCTTGCGTCCCTTGCGGGTTCGGGCGTTGGTGCGGGTGCGCTGGCCTCGGCATGGCAGGCCCTTGCGGTGGCGTTCCCCGCGATAGGAGCGGATGTCCTTGAGGCGCTGGACGTTCTGAGCGACCTGCCGCCGGAGGGCGCCTTCGACCACGATGTTCTGGTCGATGATGGCGGCGATGGTGGAGACTTCCTGCTCGGTGAGTTCGGCGGCGCGTTTGCGCGGCTCGATCTGCGCTTCGGACAGGATGTCGTCGGACACCTTGGGCCCAACGCCGTGGATGTACCGGAGTGCGTAGCGGATGGGCTTGCGGTCGGGGATGTCGACGCCGGCGATACGGGGCATGAATCTATCTCCTGAAGCCGGGGCTCAGCCCTGGACCTGCTTGTGCTTGGGATCGGACGAGCAGATGACGCGCACCTTGCCCTTGCGGCGCACCACCTTGCACGAGGAACAGATCCGCTTGATGCTCGACTTGACCTTCATGATCGGGATCCTTGATTCGCGGGAGTCGCGATGGTTTCGTTTCGGGGGTCGGCCCGGGCTCAGTGGCGGTAGATGATGCGGGCCTTGGAGAGGTCGTAGGGGCTGAGTTCGACGGTGACGCGGTCGCCGGGGAGGATGCGGATGTAGTTCTGCCGCATTTTGCCGGAGACGTACGCGAGCACTTCGACTTCGTTCGGGAGTCTGACCTTGAACATCGCGTTGGGGAGCGCCTCCACCACCACGGCCTCGAGGGTCAGTTTGTCGTCCTGTTTGGGCATGCGTCCTGTCGGAGCGACCATCGCTCCGGAAGTCCTTTGTCTGATCGGTGCGCGTCGGATGACGCGCGGCGTTGTCTGGATGTCGAGCCGACCGGTCGCTCGTCCGTGAGCGGGCCGCCCGGAGGCCGGAGCGGCGGTTCGTCGCTCCCGGCTGGGCCCCGGAGGGGCTTCGGGAGCGTCGGCCGGGGCTCGGCCGACCCCCGCCCCGTGGTCGGCGATTCGGGCGGGGTCGAATCGCCAAGTGTATTCAGGCGGCGGGCGATTGCAACGTGGGGTCGGCGGACCGCCTGAGGCCGCCGGGCACGGGGGGAGGGCTTACATGGACCTTGGGCCTCGGATGCGGGGGCCCTTGCCCTCGTCGTTGCCGCCGAGGAAGCCGGCGTAGTTCCGCATGAGGAGGTTGGCCTCGATGCGTTGGATGAGGTCCAGCCCGACGGAGACGACGATGAGGAGGCCGGTTCCGCCGAGGAAGGCCGCGACGTTGTAGGGGACCTTCAGGGCCGTCTGGACCATCATGGGCAGGACGGCGATGAGGGCGAGGAAGGCGGCGCCGACGTAGGTGATGCGTTCGAGGACGGTTTCGAGGTACTGGGCGGTGCGTGGTCCGGGGCGGATGCCGGGGATGAACGAGCCGTTGTCGCGGAGTTGCTTGGCCATCTCCTCGGGGTTGAAGACGATGGTGGTCCAGAAGTAGGAGAAGAAGAAGATGAGCAGGACTTCGAGGATGACGTAGGGGTACATGCCCATGGCGAAGTTCTGCTTGAGCCAGCCGGCGCCGATCTCGAACCAGGCGGGGGCGGCCATGGCCTTTGCGTTGTCGGCCATGAAGGAGAACGCCATGGAGGGGAAGATCATCAGGGAGGAGGCGAAGATGATGGGCATCACGCCGCCGTGGTTGACGCGGAGGGGCAGGTAGGAGCGGGCGCCGCCGTAGACCCGCCGGCCTCGGGTGTGCTTGGCCTGCTGGATGGGGATGCGCCGCTGCGCGACGGTGATGATGATGGCGCCGGCGACGACGACGACGAAGCCGGCGACGAGCATGAGGACGCCCATCCAGCCGAGTTTCGAGGGGTCGTTGGGGTCGAAGTTGCCGATGACGGTCTGGATGGCGCCGGGCATGCCGGTGAGGATGCCGGCGGTGATGATGAGCGAGACGCCGTTGCCGATGCCGAAGCGGTCGATCTGCTCGCCGAGCCACATGAGGAAGACGGAGCCGGCGGTCATGGCGGTGACGGCGGTGACCCACCAGAGGGGGTTGGCGGACCAGTTGGGATAGACGAGGTTGGACTTGGTGAGATAGGAGAGCCAACCGATGCCCTGCACGATGCAGAGCAGGACGGTGGCGTAGCGGGTCCACTCCTGGATCTTCTGGCGCCCGGTGGGGCCTTCCTGCTGGAGTTGCTTGAGGCGCTGGGAGACGGAGCCGGCCAGTTGGAAGATGATCGACGCCGAGATGTAAGGCATCACGCCCAGGCCGAAGATCGTGGACTGGCCGAACGATCCGCCGGAGAACATCGACACGTACTGGGCCATGCGCCCTGCGGCGCCGCCTTCCGAGGTCTGGGTGGCCATGAACTCGGTGAGCAGCGACTGGTCCACGCCCGGGAGCGGGATCCAGAACCCGATGCGGTACACCGCCAGCATCCCGATGGTGAACAGGATCCTGTTGCGCAGGTCGGGGATGCGGAAGATGTTGAGAAGCGCCTTGAGCATCGCTTTTCGGGGGGCTCCGCGGCTACGAGGAAGGGTGACCGGTGTTGACGTCCGTGTCCCGGCGGCCTGGGCGGCCGCCGGCGCTGATCACGCGATCACTCCTCGGAGCCGGCCTCGGCCTTGGCCTTCGCCGGCTTGGCCTTGGAGGAGGTGCGGCGGAGTTTCTTGGTCAGGTTCTTGGGGGTCTTGTCGTCGGAGTTGCGATCGACGCCGCGGACCTTGTCGCGCCGGGTGCCGAACTCCTTGACGGAGCCGCCGGCGGCCTCGATGAGGGTGCGGGCCTTCTTGGAGACGCGGTGGGCTTCGAGGGTGATCTTGGCCTTGATTTCCTTGGCTTCTCCGACGTCGCCGAGCACCTTGAGGGGGCGCTTGGTGTCGCGGATGAGGCCGGCCTTGACCAGGCGCTCGGCGTTGACCTCGCCGCCCTTCTTGAAGTCGGCGTGCCCAAGGATGTCGCCGAGGTTCACGATCCAGAACTCGGTGGAGAACTGAGCGTTCGTGAAGCCGCGCTTGGGGATGCGCCGGAAGTAGGGCATCTGGCCGCCCTCGGAGGTGACGCGACGGCTGGAGCCGGAGCGGGCGTAGGCGCCCTTGTGGCCGCGGCCGGCGGTCTTGCCCGTGCCGCTGCCGGGGCCTCTCCCGAGGCGCTTTCGGGCCTTGTAGGCGCCGGCCTTCTCGGTGATTTCGTGGATCATCATGGCGTGTCGCGCTCCGTATCTTCAGCGTGGGCGTGGGCGATTCGTGTGGTTGTTGGATCAGGACTCGGCGGGCGCGGGGGCCTCGGAGGAGGGGGCGGCGCCGGCGTCGGGGCCCCTGCGTCCGCGGGGACCGCCGGAGCCGCCGCGGCCGCCGCGGGGCCCGCCGCGGCCGGTGGGCTTGGCGACGGTGCTGACGGGGCCCTTGATCTTCTTCTCGGAGGAGATGGCGGGCATGAGCCGGCTGCCGCGCTCGACCATTTCCTCGGTGGTGGAGGAGTCGAGGGTGACGCCTCGGAGGCGTGCGACTTCCTCGCGCATGCGGAGGAGGTCAAGGGCGGCGAGGGTGGCCTTGACGGTGTTCTGGGGGTTGGTGGAGCCGTAGCACTTGGAGACGCAGTCGGTGAGGCCGGCCATCTCGAGCACGCCGCGAACGGTGGCGCCGGCGACGATGCCGGTGCCGGGGGGCGCGGGGACGAGCATGACGGAGGCGGCGCCGAAGCGTCCGGTGACCTGGTGCGGGATGGTCCCGCCGAGGAGCCGGACCTTCTGCATGCGCTTCTTGGCGTCGCGCTGGGCCTTCTCGATGGCGGAGGGGACTTCCTTGGCCTTGCCGTAGCCCAGGCCGACGGAGCCGCGCCGATCGCCGATGACAACGAGGGCGTTGAAGGAGAACCGGCGTCCGCCCTTGATGGTGGCGCTGGTTCGCGAGACGCCGATGGTCACGCTTTCAAGAGAACTGGATTCGTCGAGCATCTCAGCCATGGTGGGTCGTCCGGTGTGGGCGTTTGCGTTGCGTGGGCGCGTCGGCGGTGGTGGTGGCTACGGGATCAGAAGTCGAGCCCGCCCTTGCGGGCGGCGTCGGCGAGGGCCTTGATGCGGCCGTGGTATCGGAATCCGCTGCGGTCGAAGACGACCTTGCTGACGCCGGCGGCCTTGGCCTTATCGGCCAGGCGCTTGCCGACGGCGGCGGCGGCGGCGACGTTGCCGGTCTTGTCGGCGCCGAGGTCCTTGTCGCGGGTGGAGGCGGCGAGGAGGGTCTTGCCGGCGAGGTCGTCGATGACCTGGGCGTAGATGTGGTTGAGGGACTTGTAGACGGCCAGGCGCGGGCGCTCGGGTCCGCCGACCACGCTGCGCCGGATCTGGGCCCGGCGGCGGCTGCGCTTGTTCGATTTGTGCTGGTTCTTGTTCATCGCTGTGGCTCTCGTGGTCGGGCGGTGGATCAGGCGCCGAAGGCCTTGCCCTGCTTGCGGCGGATGGTTTCCTCGGCGTACTTGATGCCCTTGCCGTTGTAGGGCTCGGGCTTGCGCTTGGAGCGGACGACGGCGGCGAACTGCCCGACGGCCTGCTTGTCGGCGCCCTTGATCTTGATGAGGGTTCCCTTGTCGACGGCGACTTCGACGCCGACGGGGATGGGCACGCGGATGGTGTTCGCGTAGCCGACCTTGACGTCGAGGTTCTGTCCCGAAACGGTCGCGCCCCAGCCGACGCCGTTGACTTCGAGGTTCTTCTCGAAGCCCTTGGTGACGCCGTGGACCATGGTGTTGATGAGCGCTCGGGTGGTGCCCCAGAGCGCCCGGGCCTGGCGGTTGTCCATCAGCGTCTCGTCGATGGAGACGTTGACGGCCTTCTCGCTCTCGTCCCAGGCGACCTTCACCATGGGGTGATGGGTCATGGTGAGTTTTTTGGAGCCCGCTTCGACGGTGACGACGCGGTTGGCGACGTTCACCTTGACGTTGGCGGGGATGGCGACGGGCTTTTTACCGATTCGGGACATGGGTCGCTGCTCCGGCCGTGCGCCGCTCTCGCGGGTCCGGCCTGCGGGTGGTTATTCGATGGTGCAGAGGATCTCGCCGCCGACGCGTTCGGTGCGGCACTTGCGGTCGGACATGACGCCCTTGGGGGTGCTGACGATGGCGATGCCCAGGCCCTGGAGGGGGCGGGGCAGGTCGTCCACGCCCCGGTACACGCGCCGGCCCGGCTTGGACTCGCGTCGGAGCGAGCGGAGGACGGTCTCGCCGCGGGGCCCGTACTTGAGCCGGACGCGGATCTGGCCCTGGCGGCCGTCGTCGATGACGTCGTAGCCGTCGATGTAGCCCTCGTCGCGCAGGACCTCGGCGATGCCGCGGCAGACGCGGCTGTTGAGGCAGGTGACGGACTTGGACTTCCCGCCCAGAGCGTTGCGGATCCGCGTCAGCATGTCAGCGATGGGGTCGCTCAGCGCCATGTGTCTTGTTCCAGAGGAGGGGCTTTGTGTCCGCCCCAGATCAGAGGAGCGTGTTGGCTCGGGTGTTCGTGTGTGAAGGGCTCACCAGGAGGCCTTGCGCATGCCGGGGATCTTGCCTTCGAGGGCGAGTTTCCGGAGCATGATGCGGCTGAGTCGGAACTTGCGGTAGACGCCGCGGGGGCGCCCGGTGAGTTCGCACCGGCGGACGACGCGGGTGGAGAACTTGGGGGGGCGCTTGGACTTAGCGACTTGGGCTTTGGTGGCCATGGGTTACTTCGTCTCCGGACGACGGAAGGGCATCCCGAGCTGCTCGAGGACGAAGCGGCTGCGCTCGGGGTTGGAGTTGGCGAACACGATGTTGATGGGCATGCCGTGGGTGAAGTTCACCTTGGTCATGTCGATCTCGGGGAACACGCCCTGCTCGGTGAGGCCCATGGAGTAGTTCCCGGCCTTGTCGAACGAGGCGGTGGGCACGCCGCGGAAGTCGCGGATGCGGGGCGTGGCGAGGTTGACGAGCCGGTCGAGGAAGTGCCACATGCGCTCGCGCCGGAGGGTGACCATGGCGGAGGTTTCGGAGCCCTCGCGGACCTTGAAGTTCGCGACGGACTTCTTGGCCTTGATCACGACGGGCTTCTGCCCGCTGACCTGGGTGAGGGTCGAGAGCACCGTCTCCTTGACGTTGACGGGGATCTTGATGCCCTCGAGGTGCCGTCCCATGTTCACGTTGAGCACGATCTTCTCGATCTTGGGGCGCTCCATGGGGTTGTCGAGGCCGAACTTCTCGGCGACCGCCTGGGAGACCTCGTTGCGGTAGCGCTCCCGCAGGCGCGGGGGGACCGGGGGACCGGAGTCCTCGGGCCCGTGCTCCGCCGATTTTTTGCCCTTGTCCTTCGCCATTTGCTTACGCCTCGCTCGCCTTCGCGGCCTTCTTCTTGGTGGTCTTCTTGGTCGTGGTCTTCTTGGAGGTGCGGGCCTTCTTGGCGCCGTCCCTTGCGGCGTGGATCACGCCGAGTTCCTTGCCGCCCCTGGCCGCGACGCGCACCTTCTCGCCGCTGTCCTTGGTCTGGAAGCGGACGCGTGATGGCTTTCCGTCGACGACGGGGCTGAGGTTGGAGAGGTGGAAGGAGCGGTCGAGCGCGACCTGTCCGCCCTGGGGGTTGATGCGGTTGGGTCGGAGGGCCTTGATGCGCTGCTTGCGCTGGGCGCCGTCGTAGACGCTGGGGGCGAACTGGACGACGGCGCGGTCGGCCTTGGTGAGGATGCGGACGATGGTGCCGACGGCGCCGCGGAAGTTGCCCGCGGTCACGATCACCTCATCGCCCTTGCGGACGTGGCGTGGCATCAGACGACCTCCGAAGCGAGGGACACGATCTTCATGTAGTTCTTGTCGCGGAGTTCGCGGGCGACGGCGCCGAAGATGCGCGTCCCCTTGGGGTTGCCGTCGTCCTGGATGAGGACGACGGCGTTCTTGTCGAACCGGACATAGGAGCCGTCGGGCCGGCGTGTGGGGAAGGACGTGCGGACGACGACGGCCTTGGCCTTGTCACCGGCCTTGACGTCCGCGCCGGGGAGGGCCTTCTTGATGGAGACGACGACGCGGTCGCCCACGCCGGCGGTGCGCCGGGTGAACTTGCCCCGGGCGGTGGACCCGCCGAGGACGCGGATGACGTAGGCGACTTTGGCGCCGGAGTTATCCGCGACGTCGCACCTTGTTTCCTGCTGGATCATCGGGCCACCTTGCTCTCTGGTTGCTCGCGGGCTGCGCTTATGGGCGCTGGGTTCAGGCCTGGACGGGTCGTTCGATGACGCGGACCAGGGTCCAGCGCTTGGTCTTGCTCATGGGCCGGCACGGGGCGATCTCGACGCGGTCGCCGGCGCGGGACTCGTTCTTCTCGTCGTGCACGTGGAGCGCGGTCTCGCGCCGGATGTACTTGCCGTACTTGGGGTGCTTGGCGGAGAACGTCACGACGACCTTGCGGCTCTTGTCGCGCTTGTCCGACGCCACCACGCCGACCTGGCTGTTCTTCACGGCTTGTTCAGGGGCTGGGCTCATGGATCACTTGCTCCCGGCGCCGGCGCGGCGCGCGTTCCGTTCGGTCAGCAGACGGGCGACTTCGCGCCGGGTCTTGCGGAACTGGGTGGGGTCCTCGATCTTCTCGGTCACGGCCTGCGTCCGGAGTTGGAACAGGCGGGCGCGGAGTTGCTTGAGCTCCACGTCGATCTGCTCCTCGGAGAGTTTGTGGATCCGTGCCTTGTCTTCGCTGGTCTTGACGGCCATGGTGGTGTCTCTTGTCTCTGGTCGGGGCTCAGGCCGTCACGCGGCGGGTCACGAACCGGCAACGGACCGGCATCTTGGCGGCGACGCGGGCGAGCGCGCGCTTGGCCACGTCCGAGGGCACGCCGGAGATCTCGAAGATCATCGTGCCGGGCTTCACGCGGGCGGCCCAGTACTCGACGTCCGCCTTGCCCTTGCCCATTCGGGTCTCGAGCGGCTTCTTGGAGATCGGCTTGTCCGGGAAGACGCGGATGTAGAGTTGGCCCTCGCGCTTGAGGAAGTGCTGCGCGGCGATGCGCCCCGCCTCGAGTTGGCGGGCGCTCATCCAGCAGCCCTCCAGCGACTGCAGGCCGAAGTCGCCGTAGGCGACGTAGTTGCCCTTGGTCGCGTTGCGATCGCGGACACGCCGGAACTCCTTCCGGAACTTGACTCGTTTGGGCATCCGTGGCATGACGCTGGCCTCGTGGGTTCGCTAGAAGGTTCGGGGGTTCAACGGCGTCCGCGGGCGCGGGGGCGGGCGCCGGCGGCGTTGGAGATGGCGGTTTCCTCGTCGGGGGCGTCGGTGTGCATGCCCTTGTAGATCCACACCTTCACGCCGATGGCGCCGTAGGTCGTGAACGCCTCGGCGAAGCCGTAGTCGATGTTCGCCTGGAACGTCGAGAGCGGCAGGGAGCCCATGCGCACGTCCATCTGGCGGCTCATTTCCGCGCCGCCCAGACGGCCGGAGATCAGGATGCGGACGCCCTTGGCGCCGGACTGCATCGCGGCCTGGGCCCGCATGTTCACCACGCGCCGGTACGACGCGCGCTTCTTGAGCTGCTCGGCGACGCCCTCGGCGATCAGTTTGGACTCGAGGTCGGGGTTCTTCACCTCGAGGATCGAGATGGAGACCTTGCGCCCGGTCATGTACTGGAGTTCTTCGGTGAGGCGCTCGACCTCGGCGCCCTTGGGTCCGATGACCAGGCCGGGGCGGGCGGTCTTGACGACGATCTTGAGTTCTTCGCGGGTGCGCTCGATGAGCATGTCCGACACGGCCGCGAACGGCGGCGTGCGGTTCAGGCGCTTATCGAGGAACTCGCGGATCTTGTAGTCCTCGATGAGCAGTTCGCCGTAGAGCGCCTTGGGGGCGTACCAGCGGCTCTTGTGGGCCTCGGTGATGCCGACCCGGAGGCCGAAGGGGTGGGTCTTCTGTCCCATCTCAGTTCTTCTCCTCGACGCCGACCACGATGTGGCTGAGCCGCTTGTGGATGGGGTGGGCGCGTCCGCGGTCCTTGGGCTGGAATCGCTTGATGATGGGTCCGCCGTCCACGCGGGACTCGGCGACCACGAGGGAGGCGATGTCGGCGTCGGCCTGCTCGGCGTCGGCGATGGCGGCGCTGAGGGACTTGCGGACGGCGACGGCGGCGCGCTTGTCGCTGAAGTTCAGGGCGGTCATCGCGCGGTCCACGGGCATGCCGCGGATCATGTCGGCGACGAGGCGCGCCTTGCGCTCCGAGCCGCGGACGAACTTGGCGACGCTGACGAAGCGTGCGAAGTCGGCGGGCCGAGCGCCGAGCGCCTGGGCGAGGCGGCGCATCTGGTCGGGCTTGGCGCGGGGGTGGTTGCGGTCGGCCATCCAGTTGCGGATGGCGGACTCGGCGGCGCCGGCGTCGAATCCGGGCGCGGCGATGGCGCCGGCCAGGTCCGTCGAGGACATGCCGGCCTTCTCCGCCGCCTTCTTGAGTTTCTTGCCGTTGATCTTCACGGTCGGATTCCTTGGTCAGTCGAACCGGCTTACTTCTTGGCGCCGCCCTCGATGCCTTCCTTCTTGTTCGTGTGCCCGCGGAAGAGTCGGGTGTGGCTGAACTCGCCGAGTTTGTGCCCGACCATGTCCTCGGTGACGAACACATCGTTGAAGACGCGCCCGTTGTGCACCTTGAACGTGTGCCCGATGAACTCCGGCACGATCGTGCAGCGACGCGCCCAGGTCTTGATGGGCTCGCGCTTGCTCTGCTGGTTGAGTTTCTCCACCTTGCGGTAGAGGCTCTCGACGACGTACGGGCCTTTCTTCAGCGATCGGGCCATGGTGGGGAGTTTCCTCGGGGTCTCTCGTCAGGGAATCAGCGGAGCTGACCGAACCGGACGGTGCGCCGGCGGCGGATGATGAGCTTGGACGAACGCTTCTTCTTGTTGCGCGTCGGGCCGCCCTTGGCGAGCACGCCCGTCGGTCCGCAGGGCGGACGGTTGCCCTTGGACCGGCCCGAGCCGCCGCCCAGCGGGTGGGCGTTGTGGCTCTTGGCCATGCCGCGGGTGATGGGGCGGCGGCCCATGTGGCGGGTCATGCCGGCCTTGCCGAGCCGACGCAGGATGTGGTCGGGGTTGCCCAAGGCGCCGATGGTGGCGCGGCAGTCGATGTGGACCTGGCGGATTTCACCGGAGGGCAGCACGAGCGTCGCGCGATTGCCTTCCTTGTTGGTGAGCCGGGCGTAGACGCCGGCGGAGCGGCACATCTGCCCGCCCTTGCCGGGGGTCATCTCCACGCAGTGGACGTCCAGGCCGGTGGGAATGTGCCGGATCGGCATGGCGTTGCCGGTCTTGGGCTCGATCGCCTCGGCGGAGGAGAGGATGACCTCGCCGTCGCGCAGGCCCGCGGGGGCGGGGATGTAGCGCTTGACGCCGTCCTTGTACTCGATGAGCGCGATGTGGCAGGAGCGGTTGGGGTCGTACTCAATGCCCGCCACCTTGCCCGGCACGCCGTCGCGGTCGTGGCGCTTGAAGTCGATCTTGCGGTACATCCGCTTGTGGCCGCCGCCGCGGCCCCGGACGGTGATCTTGCCGCTGTGGTTGCGTCCGCCCTTCTTGGGCAGGGGCGCGAGCAGCGACTTCTCCGGGGTGGACTTGGTCACCTCGGCGTGCGTGTTGACCGACGCGTTGCGTCGGCCTGCGCTGGTCGGCTTGTAGATGCGGATGGGCATGGGAGTCGCTCCGGTCTTGGTCCGGTGAGGCGGTCGTGGTCCTTTAGAACAGTTCGATGGCGTCGCCGTCGCGGAGGGTGACGATCGCCTTCTTCGAGATCTTCGCCGGCGTCAGGCCGTAGCGGGTCATGCGGTTGCGCGTGCGGCACACCATGGTGTTCACGCCGACGACGCGCACCTTGTACAACTCCTCGATCGCCGCCTTGATCTGCGGCTTGCGGGCGCGGTTGTCGACCTCGAACACGTACTGGTTGTGCTCGTTCAGCCCCGTGCCCTTCTCGGTCAGCAGCGGGCGGCGGATGACGTGGATGGCTTCCATCACGCGGCCTCCTTGTCGGAGCGGGTGCGGATGTTCTTGGCCGTCTTGGTGGTCCGCGAAGAAGCGCCGGCGAGCCACGCCTCCAGGTCCGCCTTCGAGATCACCAGGAACCGATGGTTCAGCATCTCGAAGCAGGTCATCTCGGCGACGGGCACCGTGGAGACGTCCTCGAGGTTGCGGGCGCCCAGCGCGGCGTTGGCCGTCTTCTCGCCCACCACCAGCAGGCAGGAGCGGTTGATCTTGCACGCCTCGAGCAGGCCTTTGACGTCCTTGGTCTTGGCGGCCTTGAAGGCCAGGTCGTCGACGACCTTCACCTCGTCGTCGATGAGTTTGGCCAGGAGCGCGTTGCGGTTGGCCAGGCGGCGCATCTTGACCGGCATGTCGAGCCGGTACTCCTCGCGCGTCTTGACCTTCGCGAACGCGACGCCGCCGCCCTTGCGGTTGGGCACGCGGGCGGGGCCCACGCGGGCGTTGCCGGTGCCCTTCTGGCGGTAGAGCTTGCGGGTCGAGCCCTCCACCATGCCGCGGCTCTTGGTGCGGGCCGAGCCCTGACGACGGTTGGCGTGGTACCGCACGTACGCCTGCTTGATCAGCGAGGCGTTGACGGACCCACCCAGCGACTGTTCGTCGATGGCCAGGACGCCGACCTTCTTGCCTTCTTTGTTGAGAACGGGAACTTCCATGGGTTCGCTCGCTCGAATCACGCGCCGGCCGCTCGGGAGAACTGGTGAGCGGCGCGATCGGCTTTCCTGACCGGGTTGGCCTCGCCCGACGGTTTCCGCAGGAACCGGGACCTCTCGGGCAGTCCGGCCGTCGCAGTCGAGCGGCCGGACGAGGCGTTCATTGGACTCTGCTTCGGATCGACTTCTGTTCTTGCGCGGGGTGCGCGGGTTTCACGGGGTTCGATGCACGGTGCGGGGGCCGGGGTTCAGGCCTTGGCCTTCGCCGCCTGGACCTTGGCCTTGGACTTGTAGAGGCGGGAGGGGACGCGGATCTCCACCATGCCCTGGTTGGGTCCGGGGATCGGGCCCTTGATGAGCATGAGGTTCCGCTCGGGGTCGATGGACACCAGTTCGAGCGAGCGGATGGTCACGCGCTCAGCGCCGAGGCGGCCGGACATGCGCTTGCCCTTGGCGATCTGGCCGTTGCCGCGCCAGGAGGCGTGGCCGCCGATCGAGCCGCCGTGCCGGTGCATGCGCTCGGTGCCGTGGGACGCGCTCATGCCCTTGAAGTTGTGGCGCTTCATGACGCCGGCGGTGCCCTTGCCCTTGCTGGTTCCGGTGACGTCCACGAAGGCGACCTTCGCGAACTTCTCGACGGTCAGCGCCTGGCCGAGTTCGTACTCGCCGAGGCCCTTGTCGTCCACGCGGAACTCGCGGTGATGGCGCTTGGGTCCGGAGCCGGCCTTGGCGTCGTGCCCGATCATGGGCATCGTGGAGCGCCGGGGCTTGACGTCGCCGAAGGCGATCTGCACGGCGGTGTAGCCGTCATTGTCGGCGGTCTTGAGTTGCGTAACGACGCAGGGGCCGGCCTGAACGACGGTGACGGGGACGCTCTTGCCTTCGGGGGTGAAGGTCCGCGTCATGCCGAGTTTGGTGCCGAGAATCGTGAGAGACATGGCGGGTCCGTCCTCAGGCCTTGATCTTGACGAAAACGCCCGCGGGGACCACGAGGCGGTTCAGGGCCTCGACCGTGCGGGCGTTGGGTTCGGTGATGTCGATGATGCGCTTGTGCGTTCGGATCTCGAACTGCTCGCGCGATTTCTTGTCGATGTGCGGGCCGCGGAGCACCGTGTAGCGCTCGATCCGCGTGGGCAGCGGCACGGGGCCGGCGACTTTCGCGTTCGTGCGCTTGGCGTGATCCACGATCTCGCGCGCAGAGACGTCCAGCGCCTGGTGGTCGTACGCCTCCATCCGAATTCTGATCTTGCCGCCGGTCATGGACGATTCTGCCTTTGGTTCTGCGTTCGCGACGGGCCCAGCGCCCGGGCGCCGGCGCGGTCGCCGACGCACATCGATTCTTCAAATCTCCGAGCGGCGGTTCAGCGCCGGCCGGCTGCGACAGGGTCCCGCGTCAAGCGGCGGGATATCCCATGCCCCGTTCCAACAACGCACTTCTGGATCAGTCGACCCAGCCCCGCCACGCCCTGGCGGCGAAGGTCGAGCCAAGTAGGGTACGAACCTCGACCTCATTGTCAAGCGGCCCGGCCCGCCCAATCGCCGCCGCGTACCTTTCTATACACCCGCCCCCCCTTCCCGCCGCCCCGGGCGCTCCCAGAGGTACCATCCGTTCATGAACCCACGGTTCATCCACACCGCCCTCCTCATCTCCGCACTGGTTTCCTCAGCCGGAGCCCACGCCCAGTCGGCGCCCCAGGCGCCTCCGACCGCCCCCGCGGCCTCCCCCGCGGGCGCCGGAGCCGTCGCGCTCCACCCGGAGCCCTTCGACTTTCCGGGACTGGGCCTGACGATCTCCCTCCCGGACCGGGCGCTGGTCGAAACGACCACCGCCGGGCGGACCGAATCGTTCAATGTCCGCCCGCCGGACAACGCCTGGATGCTGTCCTTTGAGGAGCGCCGCTCGCGGGACTTCAACCTCACCCCCGCCGCCATCGCGGACGAGTTGATCGCGGGTTTTCAGGCCTCGCGCGTGAAGGGCGTGCCCAGCCGCAACCCCCGGGGCTCACAGCCCCAGATCGATCGCGCGCAGACCGAGGTTCGCGTGCTGGACCGACAGCCATCCCTGATTCTGGGTGGGGTTCCGGCGTCTCGGTTCTATCTCACGGTGCCGGAGGACGAATCCAACCTCATCCACGCCTACACGGTGTTCATGGCCGAACCCGGTCGGTTCGTGATTGCGCGGATGCAGTGTCTGGAGCCGGAGTTGCCGCGCGCGCGGCTGCTGTACGAAGCGGTGATGGCGAGCGCGAAGTTCAAGGACCCGATTGAGGCCGCGACTGAGCGCGCCGCGGCGATCCTTGCGGGCGAAGGCCTGATGCGCGGGCTGTCGCAGGAGGACCTGGACGGCGCGCTGCTGCCGGAGCCGGAGTGGCGGCGGCTGTTCCGCCCGGCGAGCACCGGCTCACCGAAGGATGCGCAGGAGGTGGCGTACCAGAAGATCGAGATCCGTCGCGGCGCCCGGGGCGACCTGACGCCCGAGCGCCCGCCGGCGCGCTGGACGGCGACGGAGAAGCAGCCGGGCTACCTGGTCCGCGTCGTCGGCCGCTACCTCGACGGGGGCCGGTTGATCGACAGCGAATCCGTGTTCTTCGCGACGCTGGGGCTCTCGGAGAACGACGAGGAGGCGTGGACGGTGCGCCTGCGCATCCGCGAGGGCGCGAAAGAGGCGGCATGGACCGAGACGGGGGCGCGCTTCGGGCGCCGGCTTTCTGTGCGCGTGCAGGCCGACGGCGCGTCCCCGACCGAAACGACCTGGACGATCCCCGACAAGGGCTACATCTCGCAGGTGGAGTCGTTCATGCTGCCGCGCCTGCTCGCCCGTTCGCGCACGCCGCTGGTGTTCGCGTTCTACTGCTACAACTCGACGACGGGGAAGATCGAACTTCGTCGCGACGTGATGGAGTCGGCGGACGACGGCGCCAACTGGCTGATCCGGACGCGCCTGACGGAGTCGATGGCCGAGCGCGAGACGCTGCTCACGGCGGAGGGCGGCCTGATCTCGACGACCACCGCCGACGGCGTGGTGATGGAGCCGACGGAACTGGACCGTCTCCACGCGCTGTGGAAGAGCAAGGGGCTCCCGACGGCCAATTGAGCGGCCGGGACGCTTACTTGGGCTCGACCTCGCCGGCGTCCGGGGCGGGCTCGGCGTGGGACGTATCGGCTTCCGCTTCGGGCGCGGGGGCCTCGGGCGCCGTGGGCTCTGGAGCGGGCTGGGGCGCGTCGTCGGTCGGGGGCTTCGTTCCGCCGGTGCGGACGCTGGCCTCGGTCAGCATGGCGCCGAGCCGATCGGCCCGCTCGCGCAGGTCGCCCCGCAGGCCGGCCGACGCCAGAGCGGATTGGGCGTTGGCGTAGCCCTCCGACGCCTTGGCGAGCAGTTCATCGGCCTTGGTGAACACTTCCTGGGCCATGGCGCGGTACTCGGCTCTGCGCGGGAGCGCGGGGCTGGAGGCGCCCGCCGCCTCGTACAACTCCCCCACCACCGCCAGCACACGCGCCCTCGAGCGATGCACGTCCGCGAGCGAACTCTGCGCCTGCGCGGCGGAGACCGCGAGCGGGGCCTTGGTTTCGGGCTTGGCCACCGATTGCGCCGCGCGACGGAGCGTCGCCACGCCGGCGGTGTACGCCGAGGCGGCGCTGTCGTAGGCCGTCGCCGAATCACCGGTCCGCAGCGCCTCGATCTGGAGGACGATCGCGTCGAACCGGGCGGCGGCCTCGTCGGCGGCGCGCCGAGCGGCGCCGGCGTGCCCGAGGCGCGCGTCCACGGCGCTCTGGAGATTGGTCCGGGCCAGGTTGGACAGTTCGATCTGGCGCGTCCAGCGCTGGATGTCGATGTCCGCCGTCGCGATCTGCGGACGCACCACGCCGGCCGATGCGTTCAGTTCCGCCGCTTCCTTATCGAGCGAGTCCGCCTCGCGCGAAACGCGGAACGCTTGCTCCGCCGCCGCGGCGCGGGACGCAGGGTCCGCCTCCATGCTCGCGGCGCGGATGCGGGCGGCCTCGAGCCGGCGCTCGCGGGCCTGGCCGGCCTTGGCGGCGGCGGCGGCGGTGAGTTCGTCGAGGCGCTGCTGCAGCACGTCGCGGCTGGCCTGCACGGCGGCGAGGTCGGTCTGGAAGTCGCGCCCGGACTCGCGCAGGTCTTCGAGCGTGCGCGCCGGGTCGTAGGACTCCATCGCCGACGCGAGAGAGGATTGCGAATGGAAGAGGCTCGCCGCCGACCGCGCCTGCGCCACGAGCGAGAGCAGTTCGTTGTCGCGCGTCGCGCCGTCCGCCGCGGCGATCTCGGCCAGGCCCGTCTCCGCCTCGCCGAGGAGGGTCAGCGCCGCCGCGGCCGCCGTGCCGTCGAGGCCCTGGGCCACGGGGCGCAGCCGGTTCTGGATGTCCTGATAGACCTCACGCCGCAGTCCGGGCGAAGCGGGCGACGCGCCGGAGTTGATCGCGAGCAACTTCTGACGCGCGACTCGAACGGCGGCCTGATCATCGCTCTCGCCCGCGCAGCCGGACCAGGCGGTCACCCCGCCGCACACCGCCACAAGCGCAAGGGCCGTGCGGAGGTGGCGGCTGATCGGCGTTCGGGGCCCTGTGCTGGTGCGGCTCATGCGGGTCCTCTGAGATGGGTCTGGTCGCGGGCCGGCCGGGGCCCGTGGAGATGAGATCGGGTCGGACCGATACGCCCGGAGCGCCCAGGCGGCTGCGTCCGTTCGGATCGGGTCCGAGGGGAGGGGAGTCTAGCAGATGCCCGCGATGGCTCGGCCTAGCGGACGATGCGCTCCTGAGGGCCCGCCGGGGCGCCCTCCGGCCCGGCCGGCGGAAAGGCGATCGGGTGCTCGGGGCGCGGCTGGTAGAGCGATCGGATCCACTCGGCGGTCTGCTGGAACCGCTTGGCTCGGGCGTTGCGGAACGCGGGCGTCCAGCCCTTGACGTCCGGATGGGGGAACAACGCGTCCTGCCGCGGCAGGCCCATCTGCAGGAGGGGGGAGCGCTCGGGGTCGTCGAAGTTCAGCAGCGGCTCGCCCGAAGGCAAGCGGTGGCGCTCGATGGTCAGGAAGTTCGAGTAGACCGAGGCGTCGGACGACGGGCGTCGCCCCACGAGTTGAAGGGCGCCGGCGTCGGGACCGCCGTGGCACGCCGTCGAAGCGCACGAGGTCGCCAGCCACCCCCGGTTGACGTTGTCCTTGAACTGCCGGACGGACGGCGGATTGGCGAGCACCTGCACCTCGCCGTAGAGGTCACGCGCCTGCACGCGGAACATCACCGACAGGATCTCCTCCGGCGGCAGGCGATGGAACTGCGCCCGGCCCTCGCGCGACGTGGGGATCAATGGGTTCGAGGCGTACCGCGTCAGCAGCCGCTCCACCGTTTCGCGCGGGATCACGAGGCGCGGCGAATCCGCCAGGTCCACCTCGTACACCCGCACAAGATTGATCTGCTCCGACGTCAGCGTCGGCGGCTCCCACAACTCGTCACGCCGGTCCTCATCGATGGAGGAAGGCGTCCGCTGCGCCGGACGCGCGGTCCGCGGCGGGAGGCCGCTGAGTTCACGCTGCCGATCGCGCAGAGCTCGCTGCTTCTCCACCAGGTCCCTCAGGCGCGCCGCCTCGCCGTTGGAGGGCTCCAGTTTCAGGACAAAGTCCAGTTCGGCGGCGGCCTCATCGAGCAGGCCGTTGGTCCGCAGCCACTCGGCCACGAGCAGCAGGCGCTCGGCGTCGCCGTCGTCAATCATCGCGCGCATCTGTCGGTACCGCTCGTGCAGCGGCATCTTCGCGACGACGCGCTCCACATCGCTCGCGGGCACGCGCGCCTCGACGCCCCCCACCCGGATCGCGACCAGTTCCGGCGTCTGCGCCACGAAGATGCCCGAGATCCGCTGGCCGTCGCGCATGATCAGCACGACCTCGTCGCCCGGCACGGGTTGCGCGCGACGCTCGGGGACCTGCGGCAGGGTCGCCGGCTCCGGACGCTCGCTTTCCTGGGCTTCCGGCGTCGGGGCGTCGGGCGTCGGAGGCCCAGCGGGGACCGGAGGTTCGGCCTGCCCGAACGTGACCGCCGCGGCGAGGAGCCCCGGAAGCCAGATCCAAGCCAGGTTCACCCACCGGTCTGTGCCCATCGGCGGATTGTGGCGCCGCGGGCTCCCCGTTTCCACCGGCCCCCGATCGAAGTCCTTCCAACGCCTCCGAGTCCGTCCCGGGCGGCCGCCAGCCGCCGCAGAAGGCATATGCCTATCAAATTGCGAACAAACGACCCCCGCAAAATCGCCGGTTTCGGTCGCCCAACCACGTTTTCTTTGCTATATTCCCCTTGACGTGTTTCTTCCCTCCTATCCACCGTATCTTCCCCCGATGCGGTGGATTTTTCTTTCCGCGTAAGCGCACGGGCCCGTCAGCGGCCCGAGCGTTCCGCGCATCGTCCGCACCCAGCCCGCGCTTCAGCGGCGGTCGGCGATCACCACAAGCCCGAGCAGTTCACCCTCGGACTCCAGGTCCGCGCTCACGATGCGCTGGGGCTGCTTGGTCGCCCAGAATCCGCCGCCGCGGAACGCCTCCGAACTCTCGTCGCGGAACGAGGCGAGTTGCAGCGTCAGCGTTTCCCCCACGCCCAGTCCGTCGATCGGGCGCGAGTACCAGCGGTTGAGCCAGAGCGTGCTGGGCCCGAACGCGCGCGAGGTGGTGTTGGTCAGCCGGATCTCCGTCGTGTCGCGCACCACCTGGATGCCCAGCGATGGGGCGCGGGCCGTGTCGCGCGGAAACTCGCGCGCGTAGTCCACCGTTCCCCCGCCGCAGCAGGTCAGGGACAGAGACGCCGCCACGAACACGCACGCCGAAAGAGTCTTCTTCATCGCTCCCTATAGTCGCTCGGATGGGCTGCCAGAGCAACAACGCGACCCCGCCCTCGCCGGCCATCGCGCCGGGGGCCGAGGCGATCGACCCCAGGGCCGCGGCCCGCGCCGCCCGGATCGACCCGCGCATCCCGGCGCTCATCCCCGGGTTCGATGCGCCCTTCTTCCAGGCCGGGCTGGCCGGATATTCCGACGCGGCGATGCGCCTGGTCGCCCGCCGGCACGGCTGTCCCTGCTGCGTCACCGAGGCCCTCTTGGACCGCACGCTGCTCTCGAACGGGCGGGGCTTCGACAAGGCCGACCTGGGCGACCTGTGCGACAACGTCCCCGGCGCTGAGGACGACCACCCGCTCATCGGCCAGATCATGGGCTCCGACCCAGACACCATGGCCGCCGCCGCCGTGAAGATGATCGAGCAGGGCGCCCGTCCCCCCCGCCACTACCGCGACCTGGCCGAAGGCCTGACGCCAGCCGGCGACGTCGCGCCCTCGGCGCGCACGTTCGCCGCGATCGACGTGAACCTGGCGTGCCCGGTGAAGAAGATCGCCAAGAAGGCGCGGGGAGGGCACTGGCTCCGCGAGCCGCAGGGCGCGATCGACATCCTCCGCGCCGTGCGCGAGGCGCTGCCCCCGCACATCCCCACGACGGTGAAACTGCGGCGCGGCAGCGACGACTCGCCGGAGGCCGAGCGGAACTTCATGCGCATCTTCGACGCGCTGTACGAACTGGGCTACGCCTGGGCCACCGTTCACGGGCGCACGGTCGAGCAGAAGTATGTCGGGCCGTCGCGCTGGACGTTCCTGCGCGAACTGACGCGCTCGCGCCCGGACCGCCTGATCTTTGGCTCCGGCGACGTCTGGACGGCGCACGACGTCTTCCGCATGCTCGAGTACACCGGCGTGCACGCCGTCAGCGTCGCGCGCGGGTGCATCGGCGACCCGTGGGTGTTCCGCCAGGCGAGGGACCTCATGGCCGGACGCGAGCCCGCGCCACCCACACTCGCCGAGCAGCGCGACGTGCTCCTCGAGCACTTCGCCCTCTCCGTCGCCGTCAACGGCGAGGCCCTCGCCTCGCGCCTCATGCGCAAGTTCGGCGTCCGCTTCGCCGAACATCATCCCCGCGCCGAACTCGTCCGACCGCGCTTCATCCGCGTCGAGTCCATCGACGACTGGCGCGCCGTGCTGGACGAGCACTACGCCGAACACGCCGCGGCGGCGGTCTGAGGCGAATCCCCACTTCAAAGGCTGTCGGCGCGCGCAAGTTCGGCGCCGTCGGGCGCTCCGCGCTGGCCTTCGCGATCCCGTGGGTCATCATGCGGGCTGTTCGACCTCGCCCGCAGCCACCCCCCAACGGAGCCCTACGCCATGCCCAATCCCAGACCGCGCTCCTGCCTCATGCTCGCCGCGCCGCTGCTGATGGCCGGCTGCCTCTCGCCCGACGCCGCGGCGCCGGTCGCCGACTCCGCCCTGCGCCACGCCCGCGCCGCCCAGGCGGCGCACGCGCAGGACGTGTCCGCCCTGCGCGCCGCCACCGTCGCGCTGCTGGAGGTCCGGCGCCGGCGCCTGCTCACCGACCTGCATCTGGAGTTCGTCTCGCGCTGGACCGACCCCGACGGGCGCGCCGATCCCGATGCCTTCGACCGTGCCCTCGCCGACCCCGGCGAGGACGCCGCCCTCGTCGCCGACGTGCGTTTCGGGCTGCTCACGCGCGCCAACGCGCAGACGCTGATCGCCGACTTCGCCGCGGCCGAGTCGCTCTCCAGCGCCGCCGACCTCCAGCGCGCCATGCTCGCGGGCCTCTCACCCGTCTCGCGCCACGACGCCGACGCCCGCTCGCTCCTGGCCGCCCTCGACGAACGCGCCTCCCGCAGCGCGGCGCTGCACGCCGAACTGCTCGCCGACGCCGGCGCGCTCGCGGCGTTCACCGACCAGCGCCCCGCGCTCGACGAGGCGTCGCGCGCCGCCGCCTCGGAACTCTGGACGCTCGCCGTCGCCGGCGCCCTGCACGACCCCGCCCAGCGGGCCGCGGCCCAGCGCCTGCTCGAACAACTCCTGGCCCTCGGCGAACGCTGACCCGAAGCCGCCCCCTCCCCGAAGCCGCCACTAAGGAGTCTGCGACGAAGTGGCGGATCGCCTCTCAGCCACACCTGAACTCACGAGGACCCCTCATGCCCCTTGACACCACATCCCTCGACCGCCTCGCCGAGAAACTCACCAGCCCCAACGCCGAGCCGCTGAGCGACGCCGAACGCGCCGCGATCGTCGGGGCTCTGGCGCGCCTCGCCACGGATCAGGCCGTCATCGCGCGCCAGCGCCGGCTGCTCATCGCATACGGCGCCGGCGCCGCGGCCATCGACGCCGCCCTCGCCCCCTCCCTCACCTCCCTCGCCGATCACCCCCGCCACCCGCCCGGCGCCGAACTGGACCCCGTCGCCGCCCTTACCCGGCGGGAGGCCCTCGCCGCCGCGGCGGACGCCGCGACTTCCGCCCGCGAGATCGTCCGAGCAGCGCTGGGGTTCGCTCGGGAT
>JACVCK010000225.1 GCA_016742055.1 Phycisphaerales bacterium | reverse complement strand
CCCTACACTCGCCCCCATGCCCCCGCGGCCCCCTGAAAATCTCTCTCCCCTTCGCGAACTGCTCCGCCAGGCCGCCCCCGCCATGGCCGCCATGGCCTCCTACACCGCCATGCAGTTCGTCGACGCCCGCATGGTCGCCGAACTCGGCCCGCGCGAACTCGCCGCGCAGGGCAACGGCGGCATCGCCGCGTGGTTCGCCGTCTCCACCACCGTCGGCGTCCTCTTCGCCGTCAACACCTTCGTCGCCCAGAACCTCGGCGCCAACAGACCCGAACGCTGCGCCGCCTACGCGTGGACCGCGCTCTGGATGGGCCTCATCGCGTGGCTCGTCATGCTCCCCTACGCCGCGGCGCTCGGGCCCGTCTTCGCATGGATGCACGCCGGACTCGCCGACCCCACGCTCATCCGCCTCGAAACCGACTATGCGCGCATCACCCTCGCCGGCGCGCTCTTCACCCTCTGGGCCCGCGCCCTCGGGCAGTTTTTCTACGGCGTCCACCGGCCCATCGTCGTCCTCGCCAGCGCCGTCGCCGCCAACCTCCTCAACGTCTTTCTCAACTACGCGCTCATCTTCGGCCACTTCGGCGCGCCGGCGCTCGGCGTCCATGGCGCCGCGCTCGGCACCGTCCTGGCCGGCGTCCTCGAGTTCGCCATCCCCATGGCCCTGTTCCTCTCGCCCCGGTTCAACGCCGACTACCACACCCGGCGCGCCTGGCGCTGGTCCGGCGAGAAGGTCCGCGACATCCTCCGCATCGGCTGGCCCGGCGGCGTGCAGACCGGCAACGAGATGTTCTGTTGGTGGCTCTTTATGGCGTGGCTGGTCGGCAGTTTCGGCGCCGCCCACAACGCCGCCGGATGGATCGGCCTGCGCTGGATGACCGTCGGCTTCATGCCCGCTTTCGGGCTCTCGCAGGCGGTCACCGCCGTCGTCGGCCGGCAGATCGGTCGGGGCGACCACGACGCCGCCAACCACCGTGCCTGGCTCGGCGTCCGCGTGGCCATGGTCTACATGGGCGCCTGGGCCGCCGTCATGGTCGTCTTCCGCGCCCCCATGACCGACTTCTTCGTCGCCGGCGACGCCTCCCCCGAAACCCGCGCCGAAGTCGTCCGCGTCGGGTCCGCCATCCTCGTCTGCTGCGCCGTCTTCCAACTCTTCGACGCCCTGGGCATCGTCCTCATGGGCGCCCTTCGCGGCGCCGGCGACACCGTCTGGCCCGGCGTCGTCACCATGATCCTCTCCTGGACCCTCATCCTCGCCCTGGGCTACGCCTTCATCCGCTTCGCCCCCCAACTCGGCGGCATCGGACCCTGGATCGCCGCCACCGCCTACATCGTCGCCCTCGGCTTGGCCATGTGCGGGCGATGGATGGGCGGGCGCTGGCGAACCATCCGCCTGGTGGAACCCTCCAGCGGTCCCGCCGAACCGACCCCCAACGCCGCCCCCGACCCCGCCCCCGCACCCGGGCCCGCTTGAGGATCGACCGGGGAAGGCCTACATTCGGGTCCTGATCGCGCCGTCCCGGCGACCGAGGCCGCGGGACGCGCGAACCCCTCCTGGAGCGACCAAGCGATGTCTGACCCGATGGATATGGTGATCGGCGCGGCGGAACCCGCCTCCCGTGACTCCGCGGCCGCCGAGAAGCGCCGCAAGGCCGCCCGCGCCGCCGAGGACGCCGGGGACCGCATGGGCGCCATCGCGCTCTACCGCAAAGCCGCCGGCGCCGACGCGGGCGACACCGACAGCATCTTCCGCCTCGCCTTCCTCCTCGACCTGACCGGCGAAGAGGACGAGGCGATGTCGCTCTACGAGCGCCTCATCGAACTCCAGCCCGCTCCCGTCAACGCGCTGATGAACCTCGCCGTCCTCTACGAGGACAGGGCCGACTTCGCCCGCGCCGAAAAGTGCCTCCGCCAGGTCCTGGACACCAACCCCAACCACCTCCGGGCGCGTCTCTTCATGAAGGACGTCGCCGCCTCCCGCGAGATGGTCATCGACGACGATGGGGACCGCGACGTCGCCAAGCGCAACGCCCTGCTCGACACCCCCGTCACCGACTTCGACCTGTCCGTCCGCGCCCGCAACTGCCTCAAGAAGATGAACATCCGCTCCCTCGGCGACCTGCTCCGCGTGAGCGAGGCCGAACTGATGGGCTACAAGAACTTCGGCGAGGCCACCCTCGTCGAAATCAAGCAGATGCTCTCCGGCAAGGGCCTCCGCCTCGGCCAGCGGCTCGACGACCAGCGACGCCAGTCCCGGCGCGACCTCTTCGAGTCCCTCCGCGGCTCGGGCAACGAGGCCGCCCTCGCCCGCCCCGTCACCGAGATCGAGTTCTCCGTCCGCGTCCGCAAGGCCCTCCAACTGCTCGGCATCCACACCCTGGGCGACCTCGCGTCCCGCACCGAGGCCGAACTCATGGGCGTCAAGAACTTCGGCGCCACCTCCCTCTACGAGGTCAAGGCCCGACTCACCGAGCACGGCCTCGCGCTCCGCAACCTCGACGAGTGATCCGCCGGCGCCGCCGCGCCGAAATAGCCGGAAAACTTGCGGATTTCGCGCTGGATCGCCCGAAGGTGTGTGCGCCGTGAACACCTCCATCGACGCCGCACGAACCGCCCTCCGACGCCCGCGCGCCACGCCCGGCGTCGCCCTCTGCGCCCTGCTCGCGATCGCGCTGGCCGCGCTCGGCGCCTCCGGCTGCCAGAACAGCCCCAAGGCCGCCCCCTCGATCTCCCGCGCCGCGGGGCCCGAGCCCGACGTCCGCATCCGCGTGGGCTCCACCCACGATCGCGCCTCGTTCGGCTCCCCCGCCACCATCGAGATCGACGCCGGCACGTTCAGCCGGGGCTGGGTCCGCGTGCAGACCCCCGTCACCGTCCGGCTCTCCGACGACGTCTGGGTGATCACCGAACGCTCCGGCGCCACGCGCCGCTTCGGCAGCGTCCGACCCCTCAAGGTCCGCGCCGCCGACGGCATGTCCGTCTCCGTGGACGGCGGAACCTACGCCGGACAGATCGAACTCATCGCCCGACCCGCCGTCTCCGCCGGCGCGTTCGACGTCATCGCCCACGTCCCCATGGAGAAATACCTCCCCGGAGTCCTCGCCAAGGAACTCTATTCCGACTGGACCAAGGGCGCCTACGAGGCCCAGGCCATCGCCGCACGCTCCTACGCCATGCACGAACGCAACCGACGCATGGCACAGGGACACGACTACGACCTCGAAACCACCGAGATGGATCAGGTTTACGGCGGTGACACCACCAACCGCACCGCGCTCGCCGCCGTCGAAACCACACGCGGACAGGTCCTCATGTTCCGAGGATTCCCGCTCCGCACCTATTACTCCAGCACCTGCGGCGGACGGCCCAACTC
>JACVCK010000224.1 GCA_016742055.1 Phycisphaerales bacterium | reverse complement strand
GCGCCCGTGCGCGACGGGCGGCGGGGGGGGCTGCCCGGTTCAATGGCGGCCGGCCGGCAGGACGGGGACGGCCAGGCCGCGGCCGTGCATTCGGGCCCGGCCGGGCTGGACTATCCGGGCGTGGGCCCCGAGCACTCCTTCTGGAAGGACGCCGGGCGCGTGCGGTACACCGTGGCGACCGACGACGAGGCGCTGGAGGCGTTCCAACTCGCGGCCCAGACCGAGGGCGTGCTGCCGGCGCTCGAGACGGCGCACGCCATCGCCGAGGCGGTGCGCCTGGCGCCGACGCTCGGGCCCGGCCAGACCGTGCTCGTGAACCTCTCGGGCCGGGGCGACAAGGACGTGGACGAGGCGTCGCGTCTGCTCGCCGAGCGCGTCGAAGCGCGGCGCAAGCGCTGAGCGATCGAGCCGGGATTCAGACGCGCGCGGTGCGCACGGCGGCGGCGAAGCGGCCCCACGCGCGGGATGCAGCGCGAACGCCGCCCCGCGCGACGTCCACGGCGCCGCGGGCGCGCAGGATCAGACGCATCCGCCGGAGCGATCCGTCGTCGGGGTCGGCCTCGAGGGCGCGTCCCAGCCACCACCACGCGCGCCGGCGCTGGCCCTGCTGCAGGTGCGCGAGCGCCATGTTGTGCAGCGCCGCGGGGTGCGACTCGTCGCGCCGGATCGCCTCGCGGCAGGCGTCCATGCCCCGGGCGAGGTCCCCGCTGCGGAGCAGCGCGACCGACAGTTCGTGCCACGCGCCCGCGTCCTGTGGACGGTTCTCGACGAGCGCCTGCAGCACGCCGATGGCCTCCTGCGGCGCTCCGGCGTCCAGCAGCAATCCGCCCAGGTCCAAAAGGTCCTCGTCGTCGAAACTCCGCCGCTCGTGCTTGAAGCGGGCGTGCTCGGTGCGGAGCAGTTCCAGCGCCGCGTCCTTCTCGTCCGTGCTGAGGTACAACTCCGCCAGGCGCCGGCGCGCCTCGGGGTGCTCGGGGTCGAGACGGAGGGCGACGCGCAGGGTGGCGATGGCCTCGCGCTCCCGTCCCTGGCGCGCGGCCAATTCGGCCAGGTGGAAGGGCGCCTCGGGGTGGTCGCTCTCGATCTCGAGGACGCGGCGGAACTTCTCGCCGGCCTCCGCCAGACGGTTCATGTCCAGCAGGAGGCAGCCCAGGTCCAGGAGCGTGTCGATGCAACCGGGGCGCTCGCGCAGTTCGCGAAGGTAGAGTTGACGCGCGCGGTCGTGCCGGCCCGTGGACGCGTGGGCCGCGGCCAGGCGCGCGTGAACCCGCGGGAGCGAGGGGTCGAGGTGGCTGGCCTCGCGCAGGCACCAGATCGCCTTGTCGAAGAGCGCCCGGGTCATGAGCGACTCGGCGAGGTTGGCGTAGGCGGTGGCCTCCTGCGTGGGGCTCTGCTCGTGCTGGCGGGCCATGTAGAACATGGTCTCGGCCTGCTCGTGGTCGCCCAGGCGCGCGAACGCCTCGATGCGGTGCAGGTAGGGCTCGACGTTGGCGGGCTCCAGGCGCTCGGCGGACTCGAACCAGTCCACGGCCTCGCGCAGCCGCTCCAGCCGCAGGCAGTTCACGCCCATCGCCAAGGCCGACTGAGGGTCCTCCGGGTCCAACGCGTGGGCGTCGCGGAAGGCGCCCATGGCGGCGTCAAACTTTCCGGCCGCCTCCAGCGTCAGACCGAGATTGAAGTGCCATTCGGCGCGGTTCGGATTGATGGACAGCGCGGCCCGTAGTTCGGACTCGGCCTCGTCCCAGCGCCCGGCTTCGTACAGTTCGTGGGCGCGTTCGACGTGTCGCTCAGCGTCCACCCAATCGCTCATGGGGATCCAATCCGCGTCACGCGAGTCTCAAGTTGCCTCGGGAGTATAGTCGGACAGAACCAATCCCCCGATGGAGTTGAATACGGTGCGCCTGGGGCCACGGATCGCCGGACCACGTCGGAAAGCCCTCGGGGCCGCCTTGGCGCTCTGCGCCGGAGCCGCCCTCGCCGCCCCGCCGGCCGATGCGCCGGGCCCCACTGCCTCCTTGCCGCTGGAGGCGCTCGCCGCCTCCGCCGAGGCAACGCCCGCCGCGCGGATTGAGGCCGTCCGCGCCCTGCAGGCCGACCCCGCCCGCGACGCACTCGGAAAACTGGTCCGCCTCTTGGCGGCGCCGCTCCCTCCGGAGGTCCGCGCCGCGGCGGTGGACGCGCTCGTGGCCCGCTCCGGGCGCGACGACCTGGGCCCCAACGCCGAGGCCTGGGCGGCGTGGTGGAAAGAAGTCTCGTTCCTCCCCGAAGGGGACTGGCGTCTCCGCTTGGCCGAAGCCCAGTCCGCCCGCGCCGGTCGACTGCAGGCCCAGCGGGACGCGGCGATCCGCCGATTGGGTGAGACGCTGCCCCGGCTGCACGCGCTGACTCCGCCCGAAGAGCGGTCGGACCTGATCGCGGGCCTGATGCGGGACGAGATCCCCGACGTGGCGCGGATGGGGATCGACTTGGCCTCCCGAGCCCTGCTCAACGCCCAGCCGCTGGGCGAGACGGTCCAGGAAGCGGCGTATCAGGCGCTCGCGCGCCCGAGCCCCGAAGTGCGGGCCGGCGCCGCGCGCCTGCTCGAGCGGTTGGCGCCCAAGGGCGCCTCGGCGCGGGCGGGCGCCGCGCTGCAGTCCGAGACGGACGAGCGCGCCGCCCAGGCGCTGCTGCGTCTGGCGGGCC
Organism: Phycisphaerales bacterium; assembly: GCA_016742055.1. Lineage (GTDB taxonomy): Bacteria > Planctomycetota > Phycisphaerae > Phycisphaerales > UBA1924 > JACVCK01. The sequence goes on along the minus strand of JACVCK010000224.1, from coordinate 695 downwards.
TCGAGCCGGACGAGGCGGCGGCCGGCCCCGCCCTGGTGTGGCTGTCGCGCAAGGGCGGCGCTCGTGATGCCGCGGCGGACCTCCTGGCGTCGCTCGCTTCGTCGGGCTCGCTGAACGTGCGCGACCGGCAGCGCTCGCTGGCGGCGCTCCGCGCGCTCGGGCCCAATTCCTGGACGCCCTCGCTCGTGCGCCTGCTCGGCGCAGTTGGCGAGGCCGACGCCGACCTCACGCTCCTGGTGGAACTGGCGACAATGACCACCGGAGCGCCGCAGGACGCGGCGATGGAGTCGCTGGTCGCCACCGACGCGGGGCTCGCGATGGCGGAGGCGGCGGCGACGGCGCACCCTTCGCTCGTGGACCCGTTCGCGCGCGCGGTGAGCGTGCGCCGCCCATCGGCCGCGGGGTTCTGGGCGGTGATGCGCTGCTCGGGGGCGGAGCGGCTGTCGCGCCCTTCGATCGCCCTGGCGCTGCGGGCGCTGGAGCCCAACGACGTCGAGGGCGCGTCGATGCTGTTCACCGACCCCCGCGAACGCGACGCGTTCCTGAGTCTGTGGCTCGCGCAGCATGCCCAGCCGGGGCCCAACGCCGAGCACGCGCGCCTCTGGCTGCACGCGGCGCGGGCGCGCCTCGCGATGCGCGACGGGCCCGGGGCGCTGGAGGCGCTGGACCGCGCAGGAGCCGCGGCGCCGGAGTCG
>JACVCK010000223.1 GCA_016742055.1 Phycisphaerales bacterium | reverse complement strand
CCCCCCCCCCCCCGCGCACCCCGCCCCCAGGCCCGACCCCCCCCCCCACGCCCCCACACACCCCCCCCCCCCCGGCCCCACCCCCCCCCCCCCGGCCCCCCGCCGACCCCCCCGCCAGGGCCCCCGCCGCCGTGGATGCCCCGGCGCTCGCCGCCGCGACGCCGATCCGCGACAACAGCGCCGCCGCCGCCTGCTCCGCCAGAACCCCCCCCGCCGCGCTCGCCGCGAACGCCGCCACGCCGTTGACCAGCGAATCGCCCGCCCACTTGGACGCCATCGCCGCGGCCCTCACGTCGGCCTCACGCTGGAACGCGCCGAAGTCCGCCACCGGCGCGCCGATCGGCGCGTCGGCCTCACGCATCGCCAGTTCGATCTCCGTCCACAGCAGGTTCCGGCTCGCCTCCAGGTCCGCCGCCAGGCCCTGCACCACCTCCGTCACCGCGATCTCGAGCGAACGCTCGTCCATCACGTGCGCGCGGAACCGGCCCATCACGAACCGCTCCACGCGGCTCCGCTTGTCACCCCCGGCCTCCCCGGCGCCGCCGAACAGCCCGTCCCACCAGTCCGCCGGCATCCGACGCGCCATCGAGAACCGCGCCGACCAAGACGTGACCTCCTCCACGAACGGACGAACCCCGGCGCGGTGCGCATCGAAGCGCTCCTCGAGCAGCGCCGCGGCCTCGCGCGCCGCGGCGCGGTTCCGCTCCCGCGCTCGTTCAATCAGCGGATCGACGTTCCCCTCGAACCACACCACCGGGTCCACCCCGGGCGCCGGCGCCAGCGGCGCGGGCGCCGCGCCCTGCGCGGGCTCGGGGGCCGGGCGCTGGGCCGGGGGGCGGGTCCACCAGACGACGAGAGTCGAGAGCCCGAGGACCAGCGCCGCGCCCGCGCGCACCGCTGGCGCCCCCCCAAACCGGCGATTCGGCTTGTCGGCCGTCTGGCTCACGCGGTCTCCCTTGGACGCCCCGTCTCACGATTCGGTTTATGGGCCGGGAGTTCGTGAAGGTTCGCGGAATTCCGCGCGATCCCGTGATGGCCGGCGCGCCCGCATTTCGGATGAGCCCGGAACACCCCAATCACCCCCTCCGGAGCACCCCGATGCGCACCCCCGCCGCCCTGCTCGCCGCCCTCGCCACCCAGTCCGTTCTGGCCGCCAACGTCTTCCACGTGGACGCCTCCGCCCCAGCCGGGGGGAACGGGCTGTCGTGGGGCGCGGCTTTCAACGACCTCCAGGACGCGCTCGCGGCCGCCGGCGCCGGCGACCAGGTGCGCGTGGCGCAGGGGACCTACAAGCCCGATCGCGGCACGGGCAACCGGCACATGTTCTTCGTGCCCAACTCCGGCGTCACGATGCTCGGCGGCTTCGCCGGCCTCGCCGGCCCCAGCCCCGAGCTGCGCGACCCCGACGCCTACCGCACCACGCTCAGCGGCGACCTCCTGGGCGACGACGCGCCCAACTTCGCCAACCGATCCGACAACACCACCAACATCTTCTACATCTTCAGCAAGACCGGCGTGGTGATCGACGGCTTCACCGTCCGCTCCGGCCACGCCGACCTCTTCCACAACTTCACCAGCGGCGTCCACGGCGGCGGCATCGAGACCGCCTTCAGCGAGATCACCGTCCGCAACTGCGTGTTCGTGGACAACCTCGCATGGCGGGGCGGCGGCGCCGTGGCCCTCCTCAACGCCTACGGGCCCGTCCCGCGCTTCGAGAACTGCCGCTTCTTCGGCAACCGCGCCCTGGTCAACGGCTCCACCGGCGGCGGCGCCGTCTACACCGCCGGCAACACCACGCCGGTCTTCGTCAACTGCGTGTTCGTCGGCAACTCCACCCCCGGCGGCGGCGGCGCCATCGCCACCAACGCCAGCAGTTTCACCCTCGTCAACTGCACGATCGCGCAGAACACCGCCAACGCCGGCGGAGGCGTGTACGTCAACAGCGGGCAGTTCAACGCCTCCAACAGCGTCCTCTGGAGCAACAACGCGGGGGGCGACGCCGAACGCAAGCAGATCTGGACCAACGTGGGGGCCGCCACGGTCCAGAACTCCTCTCTGCCGATGCTCTCGCTTTACGCCGGCAACGGCAACCTCGTCGCCGATCCGCAGTTCCAGGCGCTCGCCGGGCCCGACGGCTCGCTCGGCACCGCCGACGACGACGCCCGCCCCGCCGCCGCCTCGCCCGTCGTCAACGCCGGCGACAACGCCCACATCCCCGCGGGCGTCGCGACCGACCTCGCCGGCGGCGCCCGCGTCACCGGCGGCGCGGTGGATCTCGGCGCCTACGAAACACCCTGCGTCGGCGACTCCAACGCCGACGCGATCGTCAACTTCACCGACCTCAACAACGTCCTGTCCTCGTTCAACACCGCCGGCTTCGGGCGCGCGGGCGACGTGGACGGCGACGGCGACGTGGACTTCGCCGACCTCAACCTCGTCATCTCCGCGTTCAACTCCGCCTGCTGAGGGCGCCCTACATCGACTCCGCGCGCCGCGACCATTCGAACTCGAGCGGCTCGAGCTCCGAGACGAGCCGAGCCCGCTCATCCCCCAGACGCTGCGACTTGCCCTGGTCGCGCCACACCGCCGGATCGGTCAGCGACGCGTCGATCTCCCGCAGGCGCTTTTCGGCCGACGCGATCTTCTCCTCCAGTTGCTCCATCGACATCCGCGCCAGCGCCGCCTGCAGGGGCGAGAGTTTCGCCGGCTTCGGCGCCGCGGCCCGCTCGGACTGCTTCCGCTGCTCCTCCGCCGCGCGCTTCTGGCGCTCGAGCCGCTCGCGCTCCTCGCGCTTCCTCGACTCCTCCGCCGCCGCCTCCTTCGACCTGGCCTGCTCCTTCTCGCGCCATTCGGAGTAATTGCCGAAGAACGCCGTGGCGCCGCCCTGGCCGTCGAGCACGATCAGGTGGTCGCACGTGGCGTCGATGAACGCGCGGTCGTGGCTGATGATGATCACCGTCAGATCCTCATCGCCGCTGCCCAGCGCCTCCTCGAGCCGCTCGGCGGAGGGGATGTCCAGGTGGTTCGTCGGCTCGTCGAGGATCAGCAGGTTCTTGGCGCTGGCCAGCAGCCCCGCGAGCACCACGCGCGCCCGCTCGCCGCCGCTGAGCACGCCCAGCGTCTTTTCCTGCTCGTCGCCGCTGAAGAGGAACGCGCCCGCCAGGTTCCGCGCCGCCTGCTCGCTGAGCGCGCCGCCGGGGTTCTCCTTCAGGATGATCCGCTGCAACTGCCGCCACACCGTCGCCTCGGGGTCGATGCCCTCGTGCGTCTGCCGGTAGTGCCCCGTGAGCACGTTCGAGCCCAGACGCGACGCCCCCGAGTCCGGCGCGATCTCGCCCAGCAGCGTCCGCACCAGCGTTGTCTTGCCCGCTCCGTTCGGGCC
>JACVCK010000222.1 GCA_016742055.1 Phycisphaerales bacterium | reverse complement strand
GGGGGGGGGGGGGGGGGGGGGGGGGGGGGGGGGGGGGGGGGGGGGGGGGGGGGGGGGGGGGGGGGGGGGGGGCCGGGGCAAGACCGTGCAGTTGCTGGCGTTCCTGCTGCACGAGCGGACGCCCACGGCGGAGGACCCGGCGCCGCGGCCCGGGCCGACGCTGATCGTGGCGCCGATGTCGGTGGTCGCGAACTGGCAGCGGGAGACGGAGCGGTTCGCGCCGTCGCTGCGGGCGCTGGTGCACCACGGGGCGGACCGCCTGCAGGGCGGGCCGCTGGTGGAGGCGGCGGAGAACAGCGACGTGGTGATCACGACGTACGCGATCGTGCACCGGGACCGTGAGTTGCTGCAGCGGGTGAAGTGGCGACGCGTGGCGCTGGACGAGGCGCAGAACGTGAAGAACGCCAGCGCGAAGCAGAGCGACGCGGTGCGTTCGCTGCCGGCGGACCGGCGCGTGGCGCTGACGGGCACGCCGGTGGAGAATCGGCTGAGCGAGTTGTGGTCGATCATGGACTTCTGCAACCCGGGGCTCCTGGGCGGGCCGGCGGACTTCCGGCGGCGCTTCTCCGTGCCGATCGAGCGCCACCACAGCCGCGCGCGGGCCAAGCAACTGCGGAACCTGGTGCAGCCGTTCATTCTGCGGCGTTTGAAGACGGACCCGAACATCACGGCGGACCTGCCGGCGAAGGTGGAGTCGCGCGAGTTCTGCCGTCTGACGCCGGAGCAGGCGACGCTGTACGAGACGACGGTCAAGCGGATGCTGTCGGAGGTGGAGCAGACCGAGGGCATCCAGCGCCGGGGCGTGGTGCTGGCGTCGCTGGTGCGGCTGAAGCAGATCTGCAATCACCCGTCGCAGTTCCTGCGGGACGTGGACGTCTCGGGCGGCCCGCCGCCGGCGGCGTCGCGCTCCGGCAAGTGCGTGCGCCTGCTGGAGATGCTGGAGGAGGTGGTGGCGGCGCGGGATCAGGCGCTGGTGTTCACGCAGTTCCGGCAGATGGCGATGCTGCTGACGTCGATGATCTCGCACGATCTGGACCGCGAGGTGTTGACCCTGCACGGCGGCACGCCCGCCAAGCAGCGCCAGCAGTTGATCGACCGCTTCCAGAAGGCCGACGGCACGGCGCCGATCCTGATCCTTTCGCTCAAGGCCGGCGGCGTGGGTCTGAACCTCACGGCGGCGAACCACGTGTTCCACTTCGACCGCTGGTGGAACCCGGCGGTGGAGAGCCAGGCGACGGACCGCGCGCACCGCATCGGCCAGACCCGGACGGTGCAGGTGCACAAGTTCATCGTCGCGGGCACGCTCGAGGAGCGGATCGACGCGCTGATCGAGCAGAAGACCGAGTTGGCGGAGTCGATCATCACCTCGGGCGAGAACTGGCTGACCGAACTGTCCACGTCGCAACTGCGCGACCTGGTGGCGCTCGGACCGGACGCGGTGGTGGACGACGTGGACCGAGAGGATGCGCTGGAGGAGGCGGGCGCCCGATGAGCGGATTCCAGCCCAATCGCAACTACGTCCCGCAGAAGCGAGAGAAGCCGTACCGCGTGGTCGGCGGCGTGCGCGTGGACGTGGACAAGGGCGCGCACACGAAGTCGTGGGCGGGCCAGCGCCTGATGCGCCTGATCGAGGGCGCGGCGCCGGGGGACCGGCTGACCGAGGGGCTGGAGTACGCCCGGATGGGCCAGACGCGCCGGATCGAGTTCGATCTGGGCGTGGTGAGAGCCGCGGTGCAGGGGCGCGTGTCGCGCGCGCACCAGACGACCGTGCGTGTGGCGACGCTGGCGGCGGACGAGTGGTCCCGCGCGACGGACGCGATGGCGGACCAGGCGGCGTACGCGGCGCGTCTGCTCTCAGGCGAGTTGCCGGCGAACATCGAGGACGCGTTCGCGCCGCTGGGCCTGCGCCTGTTCCCTTCGGAGCCGGGGGAACTGACGCCGTCCTGCTCGTGCGCCGATGAGAACCCCTGGTGCAAGCACGCGGTGTGCGCCCTGACGATCACCGCGCACCGGCTGGGCGACGACCCGCTGCTGATCTTCACGCTGCGCGGGCTTCGGGGCGACGACCTGCTCGCGCGCCTGCGCCAGCGGCGCGCGGAGACGTCGGCCGGGCGCATGGGGCCGGGGCAGTACGCGCCGCGCACGCCGGCGCTGTCGCGCCTCGAGCCGGCGCCGCTGGAGTCGCTGGCGCACTCGTTCTGGGCCGAGGCGGAAGGGCTGGAGGACCTGGACACGGCGCCACGCCCGCCGGAGGTGCGCCACGCGCTGCTCCGCCGGCTGGGCGCCAGTCCGTTCAAGGCGCCGTCGGAGGGCGGTTTCCCTCTGGTGGGCCTGCTGGCGACGTGCTACGACCTGGTGCGGGAGTCGGCGCTGCAACTGGATGAGGTGGAGCCGGAGGAGCGAGCCGAAGAGGGCGAGCCCTGACGCCGGCGGGCGGCGCTGTTCGGCGGCCCCGGCGCGCCCTCAGCCCTGCCGCATCGACGCCATCACTCCGAACACGTGGGCTTCGCTCATGTCGAGACTCGCGCCGATCAATCGCAACATCTGTCCTTCCGCCGGGTCGGCCTCGCCGTCCGCCGCCGCGATGGTGCAGGCGATCTGGATGATGAGTTCCTTCGCGTGGGGCGGGATCATGTCGGCGACGGCTTCGAGTTCCGCCGCCGGGTCGGCGCGCCCGGCGGCGATGAGGCCGGCGAACGCGCGGATCTTGTCCACGGTGATGTCGGCGCCGCCGCCCAGGGCGTCCACGTAGCCCCAGGCGCGCTCGACCTCGGCGTCGAGGACGTTGCCGTCCGCCGCGGCCATCGCCGCGGACGCCGTGATCATCGCCTTGGTGAAGGCGGTCTGCGCCGCGGCCTGCTGCGCGCGTGGGTCGAGCATCAGCACTTCCCGCTGGAACATGGACTTGCATCGCTCGCACCACACGTGCTCGCTGCGCCCCGAGAGCGGGAACATCGGGATCCAGTAGACGTGCAGGAACGTGCGCGAGCGGCGCTCGCGGTACGGGCGTCGGTCCTTGCACTGGGGACAATGAAAGTCGCCCCGGTTGATCGTTCTGTTGACCGAACGCGTGCCCCAGATGATCATCGCTTCGCCTCCCGTTTCAGCCGGGATTGCGTCGCGCCGCCGTGGATCACACGACCCGAGCGCGCCGCCCATGCCGACGCTCGCGATAGTCATTCCGGGTTCTCCTGGGCGTCAATGCCCCCCACCCCCCCGCGAGGGGGTCGGGCGCCGGTTGACTCCCCCCCACCGCTCCCTACACTGTCCGACCTTCCTCAACGGAGGAACCGTCCCGTGACGGAACGATCCGCCCCCGGCCGAAAGGCCCGGACCGGCGGGGAGTGGGGGGCGGGCGGGGGCCGGGGGCCGGGGGGGGGGGG
>JACVCK010000221.1 GCA_016742055.1 Phycisphaerales bacterium | reverse complement strand
TTGCCGATCAGTCCTGCGCTGGCGAGGGAGGCGCGGCCCTCAATCGTGCGCGTGCCCAGGTCGATGGTGAGCCCCTCGCCGCCCACGAGCGCGAGGGCGCGGCGCGCGCCGGCGGCTTCGGCGGCGTCGGCGGCCTGCGCGAGGCGCGCCAGCAGCGCCTCGTCGGGCGCGTAGTCGAGCGTGCGGGAGACCGTCAGTTCGCGCCCGCTGCGGAGTTCGCCCCGGCGCGCGGCGTCGAGCAGGTGGTCGAAGGACCGGCCCTCGACGGGGGGCGTGGGCGGTCGGCGTTCGGCGCCGTCGGGGCGCACGCCGGAGGCGAGGCGCGCCAGGGGATCGACGCGTTGTCCGTTCTCGACGCTCACGGGTCGTTGCTCCGGCGATGGAGTCAGGGTGCGCTAGGGGCGGGAGTGGGCGCCGCGCGGACCTCGGCCTCGAAGATCTCAATGACGTCGGTCATCTTGACCTGCCAGCCGCCGGAGAGGTTGACTGCGGGGCCTTCCCGCCCGTTGGCGACGCTGAGCACCAGGCCTTCGACGATCGCGCCGTCGCTGAGCCGCCCCGTGACGCCCTTGCCGATGAGCCCGCCGGCGGAGGAGAACTGGCTCTGCTTGACGAGCGATTCGAGCGCGGTCTTGAGGGACAGGTCCGACTCGATGGAGCGGATGCTGGATATTTGCTCGAGGATGGCTTTGGAGTCGTTGGGCGCGAGCGGGTCCTGGTTGGACAACTCCGTGAGCATGATCTTCACGAAGTCCTCGCTCGAGAGTTTGTTGAACGCGTTGGTGGCGGACGCCGGGCTCGAGGATGAGCCGGCCGAGTTGATCGCGGACATGCTGCGTCTCCCGCCCGGGCGCTCCGGCGCCGGGCCTGTGTCGTCAGGCGACTGCGTCAAGACCGACACGCACCGTCGATGCGCGCCGGTCGATCTCGAGCCCGTCATCGCCCCAGCGCTCCGCGCCGGCGCGACTCCATCGGTTCTCCCCACGACCGCCCGGGCGATCCTCGCCGTCGGGCCGGTGATCGAACGCGCCGCGGCTCCGTCCGTCGGCGGCGTCGTGGCTCCAGTGGCGCTGGGCGTCCTGCCCGGCGCTCGAACCGTTCTGTCCCGCCTGCCCGCCGGGGCCTCCGTGCCCTGGGGTCGCGAGTTGCACCTGCAGGCGGTCCACGCTCAGGCCCTTCGCCTCCAGCGAAGCGCGGAGCGTTTCCATGTGCTTGTTGAGCAAGTCGCGTGCCTCGGGCGTGGCGGCCTCGAAACGCGCCTGCACCGCGCCCTGCTCGATGGTCATCTGGATGCGAACGGCGCCCAGCGATTCGGGCTGCAGCCGCATCAGCACCGTGCCGCCCTTCTGCGAGACCGCCGCCGTCAGCCCGCGCGACACCTGCGAGGGGAACCCGCCGTCCTCGGGCGTCTGAGGGCCGAACATCGCCGGTTCGGGCCGAACCTGCGCACCGGTCGGCGTGGCCTGCGCGTCGGCGCCCGCGGGGGCGCCGATCAGGTTGAACGTCGGCGCAACGCGCTCCGCGCCGGAGGCGCTGGGCGCGGCGCGCGGCGATCCGGCCGCGGCCTCGACGGCGCGCGCGGCGCGGGCGCCGGCGTCGTCCGCGTTCCCATCCTTCTGTCCGCTGTCCGTGGCGCCGCCGGTGTTCGCCGCGGGTGGTGCGGCGGCGCCCTGGCCGGCCAGGGCCCGGAGCATCGCGGCCTCGGAGGACTCGCGCCGACCTTCGGCGGCGCGGGAGGGCTCCAGGGCGGCCGCATGCGCGACGGCGCGGTCGCTCGGGTCCACCGGTTTCCGGGGCCCCCGCGCGCCGGGCTGCTCGGGCGACGCCGGATCGGCGAGCGATGTCCGCTCGCGCGGCGCATCGGCGGCGGCGCCCGCTTCGATCTCGTCGAACAGGCCGGGTTCACCGGACGGCCGCGAAGAATCGATGGGCGCGGCGGTGGACGACGCGGCGCGATCGGCGTGCTGGTGGTTCGCGGCCTTCGGCTCTGAGGCCGCCGGCTCATCGATCGAGGCGGCGGGCGCCTCGGGGGTGGTCGCGCGTGGCGGGGTGGCTTCGCGGGGGACCGCCTGGGTCGCGGTCGGTTCGAGCGGCTGCGCAGGGAGCGGCGCGATCTGAGCCGCGGGCTTCACGAGTTCGACCGCTGGCGCGACCGGCTGCGCCGGCGTGGGATCGGCTTTGGGTGCGGGCGCGTCGGCGGCGCGCGGCGCTGGCTCGGTTGAGGCCTCCGCCTGGGCGGTGGACGGGGCATCGGCGGACGCCTGCGGCTGAGTCTCGGGGCGCGGAGTTTCGGCAGTTGCGGCGGGAGCGTGGTCGACCGGCTCGTTCGCGTTCGGCTGTGTGGGCGGCGCGTGCGCCTCGGACGGCCGATCCTGCGCCGGCTCCGGCGCCGTTCGCTCGCGCGGCTTGGCGGTTTGGGTCCGAGCGCGCCCCTGGGCGTCCTTGAGCGCCTGGCCGAAGGGCTGCTCGGCGCCGTCCGGGCGCGGACCCGCTTCCCCGCCGATGTGGGCGGTTTTGGCGGCCTGCGCGGGCTTCTGGGCCTGCGGGGGCGCGATGCGGGGCGCTGGGGGTGGGATCGTCAGAGGCGTTGCGGGCATCTACTGGTCCTCAGGAACGCGGGCTTCGAGGCCGCGCGTCCTGAGGCGTTCGAGCAATTCCGCTGCCACTCGCGGGTCCTGGAACTCGGCGAGGACCTTGGAGGCGGTGCGGGTCTGCATGGCGTTGAGGTAGGAGACGACCTGTTCGATGGCGCCGTCGTTGATGAGTTCCTGAAGGAGGGCCTGGGTCTGCTGGGGCCGGAGGGACTCGTAGAGGCGCAGGGCGCGCTCGAACTGTTCGGAGCCCTCGAGGGCGGCGAGGCGTTCGCGCATCTGCGTGAACGCTTCGCGCTCGCCGCGGAGGCGCCCCCACTCGTCGTCGAGTTCGTCGCGTTCGCGGGCGAGGGAGCGCTGGAGGTCCTCCACCTCGCGTCGGAGTCGTTCGACGTGCTGGCGCTGCTGCTCGGACTGGACGCGCTCGCTGCCCATGGACTCGATGGCCGAGAGGGGGGGCGAGCCGGCGCGGGCCTCCTCTTCGAGACGGCGCGCGGCCGCCTCTTCTTCGGCGCGGCGCGCTTCGGCGGCGGCCTGCTCGTGGGAGAGGGTGCTGGCGAACATCTCGCGGACCTGCGCGATGCGGGAGCCGTCGAGCCGGTCGGTGGCCTTGAGCCAGCCGACCAGGCCCAGCATGGCGAGAAAGTTCGCCAGGGCGATGGTGGAGATGACGATCCAGACGCCCTTCACGCGCCCGCCTCCTCGCGCCGACCGGCGCGCATGGTGGTGAGTTCGTCCACGGCGGCGAGTTCACGCCGGTTGAGGTCGCGCCGCCACTCCTCGAAGCGCCGCTCCTTGAGCAGTTCCACGGC
>JACVCK010000015.1 GCA_016742055.1 Phycisphaerales bacterium | reverse complement strand
GGGTTCAGGGCCGCGCCGTCGATCGGCGTCCAGACGGTCCGCTCATGCCAGTAGGGCGTGGCCTTGGCGGACGCCTCGAAGCCCTCGCGGACAAAGTCGCTCAGGCCCGCGGCGTGGGAGCGCAGCAGCATCACCACGTGGGGGTCGTCGGAGGTTTCGACGATGCGCACGCCCTTCTCGGTGGGCGTCACCTCGAGGCGCACCTTGTCGGCGTGCTCGAAGAGTTCGAGGAAGACCGGGTCCCACACGCGGACCCGCGCCTTGAGGTTCATGCGGCGCTGCATGGCCAGCGCGTGGTCGCGGATCAGCGCCGCGATGGCGGGGTCGTCGGACTCGGTCGTCGCCTCGACGCCGTTCTCAAGATGGCGCAGTTCGCGCCGGATCTTGGTGTGATGCTCGAGGAGGCGCATCCAGACGCCCTTGTCGTACGCGAGCGTGCCGGGCTGGGCCGGGGTGTCTTGAGCGCGCGCAGCGCCGGCGAGGGCGGAGGTGAGCGCCAGGGCGCTGATGAGCAGGACTGATCGCATGGGGCGCCTCGGGGAGAGTGCAACGCAGGGGCGGACAGGTCAAAGGATGCTATCATCCGAAACCGCGGCGCGGCGGTCAGCGGGGCGGAACGGTCGAGATTCGGGGGTGTTTCGGAGGCGTTCGGATGCGGGTGTCGGTCTTCAGCACAAAGGCGTTCGAGCGGGAGTCGCTCGGGCGCGTCAATCGGTCGGCGGGGCACGATCTGGTGTTCCGCGAGGAGCGTCTCACTGCAGGGACGGCGCCCCTGGCCGCGGGCTCGGAGTGCGCCTGCCTCTTCGTGGGCGACAGCGCCGACCGGGCGGCGATCCGCGCATTGCGCGACGCGGGCGTGCGGCTGCTGGCGCTGCGCTCGGCGGGCTTCAACCATGTGGACCTCGACGCGGCGGCGGAGATGGGCATGACCGTGGCCCGCGTGCCGGCGTACTCGCCGCACTCGGTCGCCGAGCACGCCGCGGCGCTGATTCTGGCTCTCAACCGCAAGACCCACCGCGCTTTCAACCGTGTCCGGGAGCAGAACTTCTCGATCGAAGGGCTGATGGGCTTCGACCTCTGCGGCAAGACGGTGGGGGTGGTGGGCACGGGGAAGATCGGCGAGGCCTTCGCGCGGATCATGCTGGGCTTCGGGTGCCGCGTGATCGCGTTCGACCCCGCGCCGAGCGAGACGTGCGTGCAGGCCGGCGTGAAGTACGTGGAGATCGGGGCGCTCTGGCGCGAGTCGGACGTGATCGCGCTGCACTGCCCGCTCACGCCCCAGACGCGCCACCTGGTGAACGCCGGGGCATTCGCGGCGATGAAGCCCGGCGCGATGCTCATCAACACCAGCCGCGGCGCCGTGGTGGACGCCCGCGCCGACATCGACGCGCTCAAATCCGGGCGGCTGGGCGCGCTGGGCATCGACGTCTACGAGGAGGAGGACAACCTCTTCTTCCGCGACCTTTCAAGCGAGGTGATCCAGGACGACACCTTCGTGCGGCTGATGACGTTCCCGAACGTGCTCATCACCGCGCACCAGGGGTTCTTCACCCGCGAGGCGGTGGACGGCATCGCGCAGACGACGCTGGGCAACATCAGCGCCTTCGAGCAAGGAGGGGTTGACCCCGAGAACCTCGTGGGCGCGTCCCATTCCGCAGGGGCCGCGGCCGCGCCCCCGCCCCGGACGGGGGGCCGAACCGGCGGCGAGCCCGGACGCACCGGCTGAACCGCGGCGCCGACGGCCTCGCGTCGGTAGTGTGTCGCCGCCGGGCGGCTTCTGCAGGAAAGGGCAATCGGCCATGAGTGATCGACGGCGCCGGGGGTGGTTGGGTTCAGCGCGCGCGTGGGCGCTGGGCGGCGCTCTTCTGAGCGGCGCGGCGTGGGGACAGGCGGAGCGCACGGCCTTCGTGAACGCCCGCATCATCCCCATCGACGGACCGGAGATCGAGCGCGGGCATCTGGTGGTCCACGAGGGGCGCATCGTCGCCGTGGGCGCCGGCGATCCTGCGCCCGGCGCGGCGCTGACGCTGGACTGCGCGGGCAAAGTCATCATGCCCGGGCTGGTCGACACGCACTCGCACATCGGCGGCATCGGCGGCGCGGACGGCTCGGGCCCCATCCAGCCGGGCGTGCGCGTGCGGGACTCGATCAACGTGCGGTCCACCGGCTTCAAGCGGGCCCTGGCCGGCGGGCTGACCACGCTGAACATCATGCCCGGCTCCGGGCACCTCTCCAGCGGGCAGACCGTCTACGTCAAACTCCGCCACCGCAAGGGCGAGCCCGCGGACGGCGTGCGCACCATCGACGACATCACCGTCTTCGACGCGCAGGGCAGGCCGATGGGCGGCCTGAAGATGGCCAACGGCACGAACCCCCAGCGCAGCGGCGGCGCGAGCGGCTTCCCCGAGACGCGGGGCAAGGCCGCGTTCCTCGTGCGGGAGCGCTTCCTCAAGGCCCAGGAGCACCAGCGCAAACTGGACGCGGCCAAGCGTGACGACGGCACAGTCGAAGAGTCGAAACTGCCCGAGCGCGACCTGGACCTCGAGACGCTGTGCGAAGCGATGCGGGGCGAGCGCGTCGTGCACCACCACACGCACCGGCACGACGACATCATCACCGTCCTGCGCCTGGCCGAGGAGTTCGGCTTCCGCGTCGTGCTCCACCACGTCAGCGACGGCTGGGTGGTCGCCGACGAGATCGCGGCCTCGGGCGCGCCGGTGTCGGCGATCCTCGTGGACGCCCCGGGCGGCAAGCACGAGGCCGTCGGCCTCCGCATGGAGGCCGCGGGCATCATGGAGGGCGCGGGCGTCAAGGTCTCGCTGCACACCGACGACTGGATCACGGACAGCCGCTTCTTTCTGCGCATGGCGGCGCTGGCGGTGCGTGGCGGGATGACCCGTGCGGGCGCGCTCGCGTCGCTGACGCAGGTCGGCGCCGACATCCTCGACATGGGCGATCGCGTGGGCTCGCTCACGCCCGGCAAGGACGCGGACTTCATCGTCCTCTCCGGCGATCCCTTCAGCACGTACACCGTCGTCGAGAAGACCTACGTCGAGGGCCGCCTGGCCTTCGACCGCTCCGACGAGGCCGACCGGCTGTTTGCGGTGGGCGGTTTCGGCGCCAACAACGACACCGAACCGTACTTCTGCTGCTACGACCACCTGCTCGGGGAGGGCCATTGACCATGCGAACCGGATTCTTCGGCGCGGCGCTCGCCGCGGGCGCCCTGCTCTGGGCCGGCGCGCCGGCGGGCGCGCAGGTGGCCGTGCGGGCGCGCACGCTCTGGACGATGGCCGGTCCGCCCATTCAGGACGGCGTCGTGCTGATCGGCGCGGACGGCAAGATCGAGGCGGTCGGCCCCGCCGCGAGCACGCCCGTGCCCGAGCAGTACGACCTCCGCATCTGCGAGGTGGCGACGCCGGGGCTCGTGGACGTGCGCACGACGGTGGGCTTCACGGGGCTCTACAACGTGGAGGCGGACCAGGACCAGGTGGATTCGTCCTCGCCGATCCAGCCCGGCCTGCGCGCGGTGGACGCGTACAACCCGCTCGATCGGCTGGTGGCCTACGTCCGCGGCTTCGGGGTCACGACGGCGCACACCGGGCACGCCCCCGGGGAACTGATCACCGGCAGCACGATGGTGGTCAAGACGCGAGGGAAGACGGTGGACGAGGCCGTCGTGGTGGAGGACCTCGCCGTCGCCGCAACGCTCAGCCCCATCGCGCAGAAGGGCGGGGGCAAGAGCCCGGGCACGCGCGCGAAGATGATGGAGATGCTGCGGTCCGAACTCATCAAGGCACAGGCCTACCGCGCCAAGTGGGCCCGCTGGGAGTCGGGCGCCGACGCCGGCGGCGACGCCGAGGGCGCGGACAAGCCCGCCCGCAAGGACCCGCCCGCGCGCGACCTCAAGATGGAGGCGCTCTCGCGCGTCCTGGCCGGCGAGGCGCCGCTGATCGTCACCGCGAACCGCGCGCAGGACATCGCCAACGCCCTGCGCCTGGCCGACGAGTTCCAACTGCGCCTGTGGCTCGACATGGGCGCCGAGTGCGTCGTGTTCGCCGAGGACCTCCGCAGGCGCTCCGTCCCCGTGCTGCTGCACCCGACCATGTATCGGGCCGTGGGCGACACCGAGTCGCTGTCGTTCGAGACCGCCAAGCGCCTGGCCGACGAGGGCGTGGCGTTCGCCATACAGACCGGCTTTGAGGGCTACGTGCCGAAGGTCCGCGTCGTCCTGTTCGAAGCCGCCGCCGCGGCCGGGGCGGGAGGCCTGGGCGCCGAGCGCGCGCTCCGCGCCGTGACGATCGACGCGGCGAAGATCCTCGGCGTGGACGCCCGCGTCGGCTCGCTCGAAGTCGGCAAGGACGGGGACGTGGCGATGTACGACGGCGACCCCTTCGAGCACGCCACGCACTGCGTGGGCGTGATCATCGAGGGCGAGCCGTTCGGCGGCGAGCGGGAGTTTGAGCGTCGGTATCCCTGAGTCTGCCCAGAAGGGAGCAACGAGCATGGCCGCGCGGTCATCCGATCGACGAAACGCCACGCACGCGCGGCTCGCCGCGCTGGCCGGCGCCCTGATCGCCGGGAGCGCCTGCGGCGCCGCGCCTCCTGCGCTCCAGGGGCTGGAGGCGATCTACCCATCGATCGAGGCGCTCTACATCGATCTGCACCGCACGCCGGAGATCTCGCTGCAGGAAGAGAAGACCGCGGCCAAACTCGCGGCGCGCCTGCGGGAACTGGGCTATGAAGTGACCGAACGCATCGGAGGGCACGGCGTCGTCGGCGTGCTGCGCAACGGCGAGGGGCCCACCGTGATGCTCCGGACCGACACCGACGCCCTGCCCGTCCGCGAGCAGACCGGGCTGCCCTTCGCGAGCACGGCGACCGCGATCAATCCCTCTGGGGAAACCGTCCCGGCGATGCACGCGTGCGGGCACGATGCGCACATGGCGTCCTGGATCGGCGCCGCGGCGCTGCTCGCGTCGTCCAAGGACCAGTGGCGCGGGACCGTGGTGTTCGTTGGCCAGCCGGCGGAAGAGATCGTGCAGGGCGCCCGCGCGATGGTGAACGACGGCCTGTTCGAACGCGCCGCCCGGCCCGATTACGTCGTGGGCATCCACGTGACCAACCTGCTGCCGGCGGGGCAGATCGGGGTCATCTCCGGACCGGCGTCCGCGGCGTCCAACTCGGTGGACATCACGTTCTTCGGCAAGGGCGGGCACGGCGCGGCGCCGCACCGGGCGATCGACCCCATCCTCATCGCCTCCCGCGCCGTGTCGACCCTGCAATCGATCGTGTCGCGCGAGGTCAACCCTCTGGACCCCGCTGTCGTGACGGTGGGCACGTTCCACGCCGGCACGAAGCGCAACATCATCCCCGATCAGGCGAAGTTGGAGTTGACCGTCCGCTCGTACAAGCCCGAGGTCCAGCGCCATCTGCTCGAAGCGATCGAGCGCATCGCCCGCGCCGAGGCCGCCGCCGCCGGGGCCCCGCGCGAGCCGCTCGTGCACGTCCACGAGCACGAAGCGTCGGAGGTGGTGGTCAACGACCCGGCGCTCGCGGCCCGGCTGATGTCGTCTCTGCGCGCGTCGCTCGGCGAGGGCGCCGTGGTGACGATGGACCCTGCGACGACATCGGAGGACTTCGGCGTGTTCGGGGCCGCCGCGGGCGCGCCCGGGGTGCAGTTGCGCGTTGGCGCGGTGAACCCGGAGGTTTTCGCCCGCGCCGAGGCGGCCGACGAGATCGAATCGATCCCAGGCCCGCACAACCCGGCGTTCGCGCCCGATCCCGGGCCGACGTTGCGCACGGGCGTCGCGGCGTTCACGCTCTCGGCGCTGGAACTGCTCGGCAAGCCCGGCGGGCGCTGAGTGGGGTTCAGCGCGTTAGTCCACGGGGAATTGCTTGCGCATTCCCTCGGGAAGGCCGCGATTCGATTGTTCCCCCGCTCCCCTGAAGCGGCAAACTGCCCGCACGCACCAGCCGCATCGCCGCCTGCGGCGACGCGCCCGCGATGAACGGCAGCAATCGGTAGAACCACGGCACATAGACCGCCAGACGAGGGCGGTCGATCGCGCCCGCCACCGCTCGCGCGACCCGCTCCGGGGGCACGGCGCGTCGGGCCACCCGCTCCCACAAGCGAGGCATCGTCGGCTGCTCGAACCATTCGGTCGCGACGATCCCCGGGTACACGCCCGTGACGCGCACGCCGGCGTCGTAGGTCTCCGCGGCGAGCGACTCGGTCAGGGCACGGAGCGCCGCCTTCGACGCCGCGTACCCGCTGTGCCCCCACGGCCCCATGTGGGCGGACATCGAACAGATGTTCACGATGTGCCCGGCGCGGGCCTCGATCATGCCGGGCAGCACGGCGCAGGTAAGCCGGTGCGCCGCGAGCGCATTCACCCACATCAGATGCTCGAAGATTTCGCTTTGATCGAGCGTCGACAGGTAACGGGCGCACCCTGCGCCGTTGACGAGGATGCGCACGGCCGGCCGATGATGTCCCAGCGCCGCCGCGAGTTGATCGACTTCGGCGCGGTCATGCAGATCCGTGGGGAGCGCGTGGCTGGGCGCCCACCGGCGCAGTTCCTGGGCGAGCGCGTCGAGGCGTTCCTCGCGCCGTGCGATGAGGATCGTTCCGTAGCCCTTTCGGGCCAATTCGATGGCGATGGCTCGGCCGATGCCCGAGGAGGCGCCCGTGACGGCCGCCCATGCCGGACCATTCCCACCGTCAGCCCTTTCCGCAGGGCGCGGGGCATCGTGTGCGTGGGGGGATCGCATCGCCAAAGCTCCAAGACCGAGCGCAGAGTGCGCGTCGCGGGGCCGAGCTTCTTGGCGAAGAGCGTCGGAAAGCGGGCGACCGGGATCGAACCGGCGACATTCAGCTTGGGAAGCTGACGGGCGTCCGATAATAAAATCTTTCAGCATCCCAGAAGCGAGACGGATTTTTGATATGGTGCGATGAGTGAAGGGAGGCTGGCATGGATTGGGAGGTTTCGGGAACGAATCTGGGGACGGGCCGGCCTGGCAAGGTGATCGTGCCCGGAGAGACGGTCGCTGAGGCGACGGCGAACGCGGCGGCGCTGGGGCTCCGCGTCACTCAGGCAACGCCCAGGACGGGCTATATGCTCGTCCCAATGACCTCCGCAGCGCCGGAGGGTTCTGGTGGTCGGACCCGCCGTCGGAGCGGCTGGCGGTCCCTCTACGTGTCCGGGGCGCTGGCGCTCTTGGTGGGAAGTCTTTCCGCGATGTTTGGGGGCTTCAGCATGGGGAGGGGGAGCGTCGTCGGGAATCTCCATGGCGCAGACCTCCTGGGCGTGGGAATCTTTCTGGTCGTGCTCGCCATTCCCGTCATGATCGCCGCGAAGGTCGGGGCCACGTTGTCCCGGCGGCGCGTCACACGCACGGGTACAGCGCCGTCGTCACGCGGGCGCTGACTTCCAGCGTGCGCACGACCGAGAGGTTGCCGTTGCCCGCCCGCACCGTGTGCGAGCCGGAGAAAGAGCCCTCGATGACGGCGCCGCCCAGGTGGGTGACGGACGCGGAGTTGTCCCACTCGTTCGTCGAAGTGGAGCCGGCCGCGTTGGTGGGGCTGAACGGCCCGTTGGGCGCCTGATAGTCGGCCCTCCACCACGTTTCGCCGCTGGGCCTCGCGTGGAACTGCGTGAACCTCACGCCGGTTGGCTCGGTCACAAACAGCGCTGTCCATGAGCCGGAAGTCCCGGAGACAGTCACGCCAACGTCCGTGCGCAGGGAGAAACTGATGGTCGCGGACCCGCTCGGGCCGGAGAGATTGGACAGGTTGACCGTGTCGGAGCCCGTGAAGGAATAACAGCGGTTCGTCCCTGAGCCGGTCAGCGTGGTCGTGCCCGAGCCCTGGCGCTGATTCTGAGAAGTGACGTCGCCGGTGGTGGTGTTGTAGAACGTCTCGATGTAGTGATACGACCATTCCAGCGAGAGAGTGTTGCTCCCGCTGTTGAGATGCCCCGGGGTGGAAACGAGCGTCGGCCCCTCGCAACATGGGCATTCGTCGCATGAGTCGATCGGTGGGCAGCAGTTCGGGCAGCGCCCCTTCGCGTTGTACAAAGCAGCGCCGCCTCCGGGCAGGATGCTTCTGGCGCCGCCGGCAAGCACGACGAGCGCTCCGGGCGTCGCCATTTACGGGGCCTCCTCTTCCTCGTCGCCGCAGCCGCAGCCCTCTGCCTCCACTTCCCCCTCGCCCTCGCCGGAACTCTCGCATGCTTCCTGCACGGGGACCTCGTTGATCCAGCCCAGCGCCAGTTCGCCCCCGGCACGATGCGCGTAGCCGAACGTTGCGGCGGTCATCGCGCCCACGGCGGGCCGCGCGAAACGATGCGGCGCCGCGGTCGGATCGACCGCCTCCGCGAGCGTGACGCCGCTCGCGGGGTCAACCACGTCGTAGGTCCACGTCGCGGGCCCGCTCTCGTCGCCGGCGGCGCCGCCGACCTGGTCGAGCTCGACGATGCACACGTCGGACTCCCGATCGCGGAGCCGGACGATCGCGAGCTTGTCGCCGTCGTCGCCGGGCTCGATCCAGAGGATGCGGGCGGCGCCGTCCGGAGCGATCTTGAGCCGTTCGACGTTGCCGTCCTCGACGTCCGCCGCGGCGGGCGTGGCGGCGCCGGCGGGCACGTGGACGCGGGCGATCCCGACGCCGTCCACCATCGCGCGGCCCACCTTGCCAGCGAGAATCGGCTCGATCGCGACGGCGAACTTCCCGAAATGGTCCTCGATCGCCGGCGTGTCTCCGCTGAGCATGACGCGGGCGCCGAACTCGCGGGGATTGTCCGCCGGGTCGATGAGCGGCCCGGCGATCCCGAGCACGCCGAACCGCGGGACGTCGTCTTCGCTCGCGTTGAGGATGAACACGACGGCCCGGTCGCTGGCGCCGCCTGGGGGCGGACGAGATGGCTGGCCGCGTCGGTTGCGCAGGTCGAGCGCCGCGTCGATGAAGCCGTTGTACGCCGACGCGGGCATCCGCAGCGGTTCGCCCGCGAGCGCCTTGCGGAAGGGATCCCCGCTCATGCTCCGATCCCCAGTTCGGAGAAATCGCCCTCATCGTAGACACGCTCGATGAACACGGCGATCGGGCGCTTCACGACGGCGTCGGCGTCGTCGTCGACCTCTTCGGCATAACGAACCCAGAGGTACTCCCAGCCGCCCTTGTCGATGTCCGTCATGTCGCCGATGGTCAGGCCCGTCACGTTGCGGCTGACGGAGAAGCGGAACGAGAGCTCCCAGTCGTCGCCGTCAGGGCCGCCCCGCTTCGTCCCGCTGGCGCCCCGGAACAGGACCTCGCCGGCGGCGAAGCCGCGGAACGTCGCGTCGTTGACCTTGCCCGTGAGGTTGGCGACGTTCGTGCGAAACGCCGAATCGACGGCCGCGTTGGCGAGGTAGTGCGTCTCGGAGAACTCGTACGCCGGAATCGTGACGTCGACGCCCTCGACGCTGTCGGCCGTGACGTTGATCGCGCCCTTGAAGTCGGGCGCCGTGACGCCGGCTGGCGCGTGGACGGCCATGGTTTCTTTGCTCTGCGTGATCCGCTGCGTCGCGCCGCCCGTGTCAAACGAGTAGACGCTCTGGCCCGTCTCCGGCGGGCCGGAATAGTTGACGTTCACGACGCCGTAGATCGCCTCGCCGTCCCAGAGGCCCGGGCCGATCGGCTCGGTGCGGACGTCGAGTCGAGGCAGGCCGTTGAACGTCTCCGGCGCTGCGGCCAGGAGTTCGGCATGCGCCGCGTCGTCGTCGTTGTCGCTCCGGATGATCCCGTAGCGGCGCTCGCCGGAGGCGTTCGGGCCGCTGGTGTAGGCCGGGCTGTTGAACTTCTCGACGACGGCCATGAGTCTCCTTGTCAGGTGAAGGTTAGCCCGCCGGCCTGCGCCCGCTCGGCCATCCGCCGCACATAGCGGGCCGTCTCTTCGGTGGCCTTGGCGGTCCGCTCGACGGCGCTGGAGCCCGCCGCGAGGCCCTGAGCGCCCGCGGCGCTGAAGGTGCCCGAGACGGAGACGCGGCGCTCCGCGGCGGCGGCGTCGAACTCGAAATCCTCGAACGGATTGCGGAGCGTCGGCCGGGCGCCGCGGGCGGCGTCCGCCTCTTCTCGCTTCTTGCCGGCATCGGCGATCGCGTCGTCGAGCGCCTTCTTCGCGTCGATCAAGGCCTTACGCCGATCGTCCATGCGGTCGGCGGCGTCGTTCATGATGTCCTGTTCGCGCCTGGCCTGCTCTTTGTCCAGGGCGTTCAGGGCGTCTTCGGCGCGGCGGGCGATCTCCGTCAGGTTGCTCTGGCCGATGCTGTCGAGGTCCCGCTTGCGTTGCTCGACGTCGATGGAGTCGTCGACGAGGCCCTGGAGTTCGACCCACCTCTTGGCGATCCAGTTCGCGGCCCTGGACGACGCCGAGCTCAGGAACTCCATCGACTTCGCCCAGACGCGCTGCATCCCCATCGCAACGGAGAGCAGCGCCTGTCGCATGACCACGAGCCCGCCCCCGAAGGTGTCGCGGATCTCCTTGGTCCCCTCCAGCCAGACGACCTTGAGCCCGGCCCAGAGGACTTCAGCGGCGAGGCCGAGCTCGCCGGCCGAAATGGCGTCGCGGATGCCGCCGATCGTGCCCCTGACGATGCCGGCGAGCTCGCCGAACTTGTCGGCGAGGAAGTCAATCGCCGCTCGGCCCATCGCCGTGAACCGGAAGAACGCCACGCCGCCGGCGATGACCGCCGCGACGACCAGGCCGATCGGCGAGAGGACCGCCGCGAGGGCCCCGGCGATCGTTCCCAGCGCGGCGCCGGCCATCGTGATCGCCGACGCGATGCCGCCCAGGGCGACGGCCGCGATCGACGCCATGACGCCCAGCGTAACGAGGCCGCCGCCAACGATGGCGACTCCGACCGTGATCTTGGCGATCGTGACAACGAGCTCCCGGTTGCGGGCGATCCAGGCGTTGACCGCCGCGGCAATGCGCGTCGTGCGGGCGACAATGGCTTCGAGCGAGGGGGCTAAAGCGCCGCCGATCGTGATGACCGTGGCGCGGAGCACGCTCTTGAGCGCGTCGATTGCGTCGCCCAGCCGAGCGGCGTCACTGGCCGTCTCGGTTGAAATGGTCAACCCGAGCCGCCGGGCCTCGGCCTGCAGCGCCTCGATGCCGCGGGCGCCGTCCTGCATGAGCGGGAGCAGCTGCGTCCCGGCCTTGCCCAGAATCGTCATGGCGAGCGCTGCGCGGGTGGCGGCGTCGGGGACGCGGCTGATCGCTTCTGCGATGACCTTGAACTGATCCTCGGGCGACATGGCGAGCAGGTCATCCGCGGAGAGCCCGAGCGCGTCGAGTGACTTCTTCGCCGTCGCAGAGCCGCCAGCGGCGTCGAAGAGCGTTCGCTGGAGCGTCCGCACGCCCTTTTCAAGGACCTCCAGGTCGGACCCTGATTGCTCCGCCGCGAACTTCAACTCCGACAGCGTTTCAACGCTGAGGCCGGTCCTCGTGGCCATCTTTTCGAGCGCGTCGCCGGAACTGATAAAGACCTTGGTTGCGGCGCCGAAGGCGGCGCCGACCGCCGACGCTCCGATGAGCAGTCGCGTTCCGATGGCCCTGGCGCCCTCCCCGAAGGCGCTGAGGCGCTGCTGGGCGCGGCGAAGGCCGCGGACAAGGGCAGTGTCGTCGGCGAAAAGTTCGACGAACGCCCGGCCGGCGCGGATCGCGTTGGACTTCGCCATCAGCCCGGCCCCCCACGCAGAGAGTTCGCCCACGGCTCAGCGAGCTTCGGGAGTTCCTTGGCGAGCGCCGGGCCCATGTACGGACGGGGCGGGACCTTGGCCGGCCGCGCTTCGACCACGCTCCCGCCCCGGCTCCGGCGGGGCACGACGACGTCGCCGCCGAACTCGAGTGTGTTGGGGGCAGAGCCGCCGTTGAGCGCCTCGGAGCCGACGATGACCGACCGCGTCGAGGAGTCGTAGGCGAAAAAGAGACGGCTGTAGAGCAGCGGGTTCGCGTGGCGGTTGGGCGGGCGCCCGGGCTTGGACGGTCCGGCGCCCTTGCGCATGCTCTGCCGGGCCGTGCGCCGGATGAACGCGCCCGCTTTGGAGAGCGCACGACGACGCTCTTTGCTCACCGCGCCGGTCACGGCTGCGGAGTCGAAGAACAGGTCTTTCATGCGCATCTGGATCATGGCATTGGACTCGCTTCAAGGCAGGGCCGGCGTGGTTCACCGAACCACGCCGGCCCGATACACGGGTCTTCCGGGTCAGGCCGCGGCGGCGGGCGCCGGAGGCGGCGCAACGTTCTCGACCTGGATGCGTCCGTTGCCGCCCAATGCGAGCAGCAGCATCTGAGTGGCCTGGAGCATGGCCGCGTTCTTCGACTCATCCCATGCCCCATCGCTGGCGCTCTTGATGGCCTCAGCTCGCTTGCGCTCGTCTTCCCGAGCGTCGGCCTCACGCTTGCGGGCGCTGGCCTGTGCCTGCGAAAGACCCAGGCCGACCGTCACGACGCCGAGCAATCCGGCGACGAGTGGATTGGCGCCGGCGGGCGAGCTCGACACCATGCCGATCCCCGCAGTGAGCGTCTCGGCCTTCAACTGGATCTCCCCGTGGGCGACGTCGCGGGCCTGGACGATGTCGCCCATCGTCCGGTCGAGACTCGCCTGAATGCCCTGCGTCTTCAGCGCCGTCTCCGCGAGGAAATCGTTGAACTCGCGATTGAGGTCGGTGATCTGCAGCTGCGTTGTGGCGTCGAGCGTCGCGATGGCGGACTCGTACGCCGATCGCCGTCGCTGGGCGTCGGCGGTCGTCTTCGCGAGCTCCGTTTCCGCGGCTTTCTGCGCCTCTCGCATGGCGCGATCAGCCTGCAGCGAGATCTGATCGGCCGTCGCGGGCTCGCCGGTGTAGGGGCTCGTCGTCCTGATCGCGCAGCCCGCGCCGGACGTCATGAAGAACAGGGCGCCCGCGGCCGCGGCGATGAGGAGCGTGATGCGGATGCTGTTCATCCCTTCTTTCCTTTTCTGGGCTTCTGGCCCTTGATAAACACACTCTTGAGCACCGAGATATCCGCCGGGATGACTTCCTCTTTGACCGGCTTCGCGTAGGGGTCGAAGTCGCTGGCTTTGGCGGCGGGCGTCCTCTTCGGGTCCCGGTGCATGTTGAACGTCAACGACAGGATCTCGGCCGTCCGGCTCCATTCGCTCCGCTCGCGGCCCTCGGCCATTGCGAGCAGCTCCCGGAGCGTCAGGGCGGCGGGGTCGACGCCGGCGATGCCGGCGCACCGCCAGATGAGGCTCCATGCGTCGAGAGCAGTGGCGCGACCGCCGCGTCGATCGCCCGCTGCATCGTGCCGCTGTTGATGCTCTCGTCGATCAGATCGCGGGCCTTGTCCATCGCCGCGCTCGTCGCGGCGAGGACCTTCCCGAGTGCGGCCCGGTCCCTCGGGTTCGGGGAAAAAGACACGATCTCATCGAGCAGCGCCTGCGTCGCGTGCTCGATCGTGTCGCCGGCCATCGCGGCGCCGAACGTTTCGTCGCTCACGCCGAGATCGTCCGCTTGCGGCTTGCACACGGCGTAAATGACGTCGCAGAGCAGGATCGGGTCGACGATGAGCCGGTCGATGAGCTTGCCGCCGAGCACGTCGAGCAGGTCGACGCCGGCGAGCCCACGGACGCGCTTGATCGTAGAAACGTCGACCTGGACGCTCCACTTGCGGCCCTGGTTGTCGATGAAGGTCTTCATTCACGCTCCGATTCTTGTGACTTCGAGGTCGATCAGGGTGCTTACTCTTCCTCTTCCTCGGGCTCGATCCAGGAGGGCGGCGTCGCGGAGTAGGTCGGCTTGACCGTGACCGACACGACCATGCCCTCTTCGAGCGGCTCGGCTCGCGAGAGCGACAGCACCATGCAGTCCGCCTGGAGCCCCTCGCCGTCCGCCTCGTCAAGGGCTTGAATGCCGATGACCTCGTCTTCCAAGAACGCGTCGCGGATAACGGCGAAGCCCGCGTTCGCGGGATCATGCACCATCTCGAACTCGACGCTCGCGTCCTTCAGCGTCCCGACGGTCGCCCGCCATCCGTCGTTGGCGCGGCTGCTCATGTCCGCCTCGCCCTTTTCGAGATTGAGTGTGACGTCGCGGACGATGGCGAGAGCGGTCCATGCGCCGCCGCCGGCGACGCCGCCGACCTTGTAGTTGAGCACGCCCTTCATGCCGAGTCGGAAAGCCATGATGATCGCTCCTAAATGCGCATCGCGCGATAGGTGACGCTGAGTACGCTGGTGAACACCTTGAACCGTTCGAGGTGGTCTGCGGCAATCGCCGGTTCGTTCGTGGCCGAGACGTAGTTCGCCCCGGGCAGCCCCGCGAGACGGCGGTTGTAGAGCCGCTCGCCGATCGCCTGGACGAGGCCGAGCATCTCGTCGATCGCGGCGTCGTCCGCGGGATCGACGCGGCGCTGGACGCCGATATCGACCGTGAGGTCGACGAGGGCGCCGGCCCGTGTGCCGCCGGCGACGGTGATCGAGCGGGGGATGACCGAGACGAAGATGCCGTCAGCCATCTTCGAGAGTTCGATGACCGGGACAGACTTGCGGACAGCGACAATCGTGGGGTCAAACGCCGGGCCGGCGTTGAGCTCCGCGACAATCGCGTCGGCAAGTTGGGCGAGGTCGCTCATCGTTCGTCCGCGTCGAAGACGCGCTCCTCCACGCGGTCCATCCGGCGGACGGTCGTTCGGAGCTCGACGGTGAGAACGGCGAGCGTGCTCTTGATCTCGATGAGGATCTTGACCACCCACGCGAGCATCCCGCCGACGATGGTGCAGCCGGTGAATGCCACGGCGACAAGCGCGATGATGTCTCCGGCGTTCATGCCGCGGCCTCCTCGCCCACGTGGAACGTGTGAATGCGGAGCGTGATGCGCCCCGGGTCGCTGAAGCGGAAGGCCGGCTCGCCGGGAATCGGGCCGACTTCGTAGATGTGCCAGACGTCGCCGAAGCGCTCGCGGATGCGATCGCCGGCGGCGGGCGTGATGCTGACGTCCTCGACGGGCTCCGGGCCGCCGACGTCGCCGGAGACGACAAGATCGGCGGCGCGGATCAGAAAGTCGCGGGCTTCGCTCCGGCGGATGACGCCATATTCATCCGCTTGCTCGAATCGGGTGCGTCCCACCGTCGCGAAGACAGGAATGCTCGCCTCGCCGCGAACATACACGACCTCGCGGCTCATGTGGGAGTGCCGCTTGGAGTCGAGCCAATCTGATCCGCGCCGCAGAAGGTCCATGAGTCTTGACGTCCGTAGTGGGTGCGCCCGATCAGTTGCCGAGCAGGACGTTCACCGTCGTCGCGGCGTCTCCGGCCGTAGCGACCGCCTTGCCGAGCAGCACGTTGCCGCCCTCGTCGTCGTCGGCCGTCGCCTCGCTCTCGGCGGCGTCCCAGTACGCGTTGACGCCGACCGCGATCGCGGTCCCGCCGCCCGCGGCCTTGTCGAACTGATAGACGCCCGAGACGCCGAGCGAGCCGAGCGTGTTGGCGGGAATCACTGTGTGAGCGACGCCGACAAGGCCGCCCTGGACAACGACGGCGCCCGCGGCGACGTCGGCGCCGGGTGTGTAGTCGATCTGGTGGCCGGTCTGGATGAGCTTCGCCATGATTCAGAACTCCTTAGCGTGTGACCGTGATGGTCCGGTGTGAGGTGTGAGGTTCAGAGGTCGAGGTTCTCAACGCCGCCCGTCGCGTCGCCGTCGACGCCGCGGCCGACGATGTGGTGGATCAGGCTTCGCGAGCCACGGAGCTTCACCGCCTCGCCGGGCTGGAGCGTGCCAAACTGGCCGGCGGGATCGGCGGGCTTCTCGACGCGGTACTCCATCGCGCTCGCGGAGTCGGCGGCGCAGCTCAAGAGCGCCTCGCTCATGCCGATCAGTCCGTCCGTTCCGCCGAGGTCGGCCGACTTCATGAGGTCGGTCCAGTCGGGGCCTTCGGGAATGTTCATTCGGTTGTTGCGCAGCGCCATGAGTGCTCCTGTTACGCGAGTACGCCGGTGATCCACTGATTCCGGGATCGTCCACGACTGCGGACTCCTGGCGCGCCCGCATGCAATTCCAACGACCACTGCACATCGAACAACCCGAACGTCGGGTCGTTGATCGGCTCCATGCCGACAACGTCGAGCAGCCGCACACGGGTCGAGCCCACGCCGGCCGTGCTGGTTTCAATGATCGGAACCCAGCCCACATGGTCCCCCGCGATGCAGGTCTGGGACGAGCCGTCGAGAGGATCGACCAGCGACAGATCGCCGTTGAGCCGGATCGCGGCGCGGATGCCCGCCGCCGGCAGGCCGCCGCTGAGCAGAAGCCCGTTGTCGCTGGCGCTCCGGCCCCACGACTTGCCGACCGCCCAATGCGATCGGATGCGGCCGTGATCGACCGCGAGCAGGTGCGTCAGGTTCTCCGGCGACCCGACGAAGGGGTTGGACTTGCAGCTCGACTCGTACTCCAGGACCTTGCCCGCCGCGAGCGCCGCGTCCTCCCAGCGCTGCATCGCGTCCGCTCGCTCAAGCGGCCACGAGGCGTAGGACTCGCCGGACGCGGCGTCAATGTCGCCGATGGTCGAAGCGAGCCAGATCTTCACGACCTTCACGCCGTTGGGTTCGGCGATGCGGTCCTCGACCGCGGCGACCGTGGCCTCGCCCAGGAAGCCGTTCGAGGGCGTGACCGGGTCGCGCGTCAGCCGATCGTGCAGGAAGATGTAATCGACGTCGCCGTGCTGCACGAAGCGGTTGGGCCCGTCCGGATCGAGGAACCCGGGCAGGAAGAACTTCTCGAACACTTCAACGCCGAGCGCCGCGGCCTGCGCGTAGGTGAACGCTTCGCCCGCGGCAAAGCCCGCGAAGTCCGTGTCGGGCGAGACATCGGCGATGGAGTTGTAGTTGCCGTTGTTGTTCGCGTCCCAGCCGCTGAAGACGCGGACCGCCGCCGCCGTGATCGGGTGCGTGTCCGGAATCGTCTCGCACCATTGGCCCTGGTTTGTTGGAAAGCCGTAATAGTCGTCGGGCACGGCGTAGATGGGGCACCCCGTGCGCGACAGTTCCGCGATGAACGGGTCAAAGCCCGTCGCGAGGAAGTTCTCGAACATCTCCGCGAGCGTCAGGCATGCAGTGCGCGGGCCGTTGTTGTCGCTGTGCATCAGCGACTTGGACCCGTCGACGACGAAGTCGATCAGACCGGCCCGATACATCTCCGCCATTCGCCTCGCCGCCACGTTCGGCAGACGCCGCCCGTCGCTGTGGCAGTGCGCCAGCACCGCGTAGCGCCGCGGCCGGCTCTGGCCCGGCGGCGGCGGCGTGCGGAAGACTCGCCACGCGGACAGGACCCCGCCCGACTCCACGCGGTAGGCGTAGGGGGTGTCGGGGCTGAGCCCGTCGAACCGGACGTGCTCGCCGCGGAACACCGCGCCGAACGTGGCGACCTGCGTCACTGTCTCGCCCACGTCCGCGTCCTCGATCCCAAAGGGATCGAAAGGGGCGCCGCCGCTGAAGTCGGGCTCGGCCAGGAGCGGGCCCAGGCGGACCGTCGCCTCCCCATCGTCGTCGATCGCGCCCGCGGGGATGCAGGCGAGGATGATGGCGGCGTCGTGCCCGACGTCGCACGTCCGACAGCAGTCGAAGGGCGTGCCCTCGCAGTACCGCCAGAAGTCCGCGTCGGTCAGGGCGCCGTCGATCGCCAGGGGCGCGTACACGCCGACCTGACGGAGATAAACGAGCGGGTGGCCGTTGGCGCCAAGGTTCTGCCCCGCGTCGCGAGCCTGCACGCGCAGGCCGGAGATCGTGCCCGCCCCAAAGTCGGCGGAGACGGTCTGTTGGACCGCGCCGAAGACCCCGGGCGTGGACGATTCGATCTGGAACGCCAGGCGTCCGCCGCTGCCTGTGTCTCGCGCGTACATCCCGCGAATCTGGCGGTAGGCGCCGATAGGGATCGTGCCCGCCCCGGCAGACACCTCGGGCTGGCCGACGTCCGCGCCGGCGCGGGCGATGAGCGTGAACGTGCCGTTCTGCGTGACGCGCTCCGAGATGATGCGCGGGTCGGCCGACCCGGCGAGCGTGCCCGTTTCGACCGTCACCACGTTGCTGGCCGTGTCCCAGGACGAGGCCATCACGGCCTGTCGTTTCGACCAGTACAGCCGGTCAAGGGCGACGGTGACGGCCCCGCCCTGCGGAGCGCCGAGTTTCTTGTGTGTGAGCGCAAAGAGCGCGTGCGGACCGCGCTGCGCGGCCGTCCCGGACGCCAGCAGCCGCCACACGTCCCCGGGGCCGCCGAGAGGGTCGGCGAGCAGGTCATACGCCGCCCCGTTGGCGTCGATGTCGTTCCGCGCGTGCGAGAGGACGCGGGTCTGGTCAGACCCGAGCGCCGTGAAGTCCAGCGCCCCTCCGAGAAAACGTGCGAATGACAAGGGAGTCGTCATGAATGGCGGCGGCTGGATTTGAACCAGCGATCTCCGGCTTATGAGGCCAGCGAGGACGTCCAGGCTCCTCTACACCGCTCTCGGAAGATCCCGCGGAGCGCTTTCGCGCCCCGCGGGATCAGCTCGCCAGGAAGAAAATCTCAGGTGGGCTTAGGCCTCGCCCTTCATGCGGATCACCGCGAGCGGGTCCTGCATGGCGACGCCCAGGTCGAAGTACGAACGCCACTGCATGCCGAGCTTGTTGAAGTCGACCTCGCCGCTCTCGATCGTCGGCGTCCGCTTGCCGCGGAGGTACAAGACCTCGATCGCCGCGGCCATCTTGGGATCGCCAAAGAGATACCAGGTGAGGTTGTTCGCGTTCGCGATGTTGACCGCCTCCGAGAGGTAGGCGCTCACGGCGGGGGGAAACGTGCCGGCGAACGGATTCTTCTCGGGCACGTTGGCGCCGTCGACGCTCGCGACAAACTCGCTGTTGTAGATGCGCTTGGCCATCGTCTTGTTGGCCGGCGCCACGAGCAGGACGCTCGGCTTCATGAGCACCGGCTCGCCCGTGGGATCGACGCGTTCGCCGAACTTCTGCTCGGCGAACGCCAGGGAATCGATCGAGAGCGCCGTGTCGGCGCCGTCGAAGGAGTTGACGTCGTCGGTGAAGAAGGCGCCGGCGCCGAGCAGCGCAGTGATGACGAGTCGCTCGCGACGGGCCGCGGCCCGCATGCCCATCTGCTTCGGCAGAGTGAGGAATGCGTCGAGATCGTCGTTGATGATCGTCTTGCGGTCGAGCGAGACGATCTGGCCGTAGGTGTTGAGACGGTTCGCAAACTCCTGCTCGGTGAGCGTCGCGTGCTTGAGCTCGCCGCCGGGTCCGACCTCGTCAAACGAGGCGTCGGTAATAAGCCGGAGAGCGGAGACTTCCTTGAAGTCGTTGACGTCCCGCTCGTGAGCGATCAACGAGACGACGCTGCCGACGGCTTCGTACGCCTCCAGCAAGACCTTGTTGGCGACATTGGACAGGATGCCGGAGAGCGAGATCGTCGAGAATCCGCTCGACGCCTGGAGCACGCGATCAGCGTTGAACGCCGCGCGGATATCTTCGTCACCCATCCGGCCGTGGCGCGGCGTTCCGCCGGCCCGCCGGGTAACCTCCGCGAAGAGGGCGTGAAGACCGAAGTTGCGGAGCTCGGGGCGATCAGCGGCCTCAAGGTCCTGGGCGCGATAGCTCTCCTCGAGGGCCTTAGCGGAGACGCCGACCGAGCGACAGAGAGAGACCTCGATCGCCGCCGCGGTAACGTCGCCGCCGCCGCTGCGGACGCCGGGAGAGCCCGGGCGCTGCGCCCGGAGCACTTCGAGCTCGGCCCGCTCGACGGTCCAGCCCTGCTCGATCGCCATGGCTTCGATTCCGGGGTGGCGCCGGCAGATCTGGCGGACCTTCGCGATGCGGCTGGTTTCCTCGACCTCGCGACGACGCAGCTCCTGGGTGGTGGCGCTGACCCGCGGCCGGCCGTCGCGGCGCTGGTTGGCCCGCACGCGGCTCGCCTTCGCGGCGCCGTCGCCCTCGCCCTCGTCGTCGGTCGACTCGTCGTCCTCGTCGTCGCCCTCGGCGGACGCTTCGGCGTCGTCGTCGCCCTCATCATCTGCGGCCTGCTCGGCGTTGAACGCGTTGAGCAGCGTGGTCCGCTGCGCCTTGGTGAGATCGTCCTCGTTGAAGCCCTTGGCCTTCAGCCATTCCGAAAAGTTCATCGCCGTCACTCCTGTCTTTGCGGCCGCTACCGCGACTGTGCCGTCGTCGGCGCCGAGCGCCACGAATGAAACCTCGCTGAGCGAGCCGCGACGGACGACGTCGATCGGCCCGGTGAAACTTCGTCCGTTGACGCTGACCTTGGCGCCCGCGTCAAAGTGCTCGACCGACGCGGCGGAAACGCCGACGCTCGCTTGCCACGGGAAGCCGCGACGCGAGGACTCGACGACTTCACGCGCGGCCTCGCCGGCGCCGCTCACGACGCCGGCAATAAGCAGCGAGCCGTTGTCGACCTTGACGCTCTCGGTGTGGCCGACCACCTGGCTCGGGTAATGATCGCGCAGCACGGGCCGGGACTTTGAGCCAAGATCGAGGCCCGCGAAGTCGATGACGACGGGATCTCCCCAACCAACGTTCATCGCGCCGCCGGTGTAAGCGACCATCGAGAAACGCGGCGCGTCACCGGACTCGCCCTCGCCGCCGGTGCTCGCCGCGGCGGTGAACGTGAGCGGGCCGCTCATCGACAGAGCACGGCGGACGGCGCGGACCTTGCGGCTCGATCGGCGGGCCTTGTTACGCGTCTTCGGCATCGTCGTCCTCCGTGCGGTTTGCGGGCGCTGACGCTCCGGGAGGAGCGGGCGAGGGCTCGACCGTGAGGCCGAGCTCGGCCATGAGCGCTTTCTCTTTCGCCCGCTGCCTGATCTGGTCTTCCCAGTCGAGGCCGACGCGGGCGTACTCGGCGGAAAGCGTCGTCGTGTGGTTCTTGAGCCGCTCGCCCTGCGCCGTGGCTTCTTTGCTCGGATCGACATGCTCCCGCGAGTCCCAGAACCACTGATGCTTCGGGAGTTGACCCTTGGCGCTGGCAATGAGCGTCCGGACCGGGATCGGGAGCAGGTTGCTCACGAGCACGGCTTCGTCGAGAAAAGCCATGAGCAGCCGGTCCAGGATGACGCGCTCGATCTGCTTTCGATCGACGCGGATCGTCTTGTCGTACATCTGGAAGTCGAGCCGGCCGCTCGCGTAGTTGTACGTCGAGCTATTGCCAGCCGCGACGTTGAACGGCATCTTGAGGCATCGGGCGATCTCGTTGAGCAGTTCGCGCTTGAAGTCGCCGTATGTGGTGGTGGGTTGCTCAGCCCGCATTTGCTCCATGCGCCATCCGGCCGGCATGGTGAGCAGCGCGCGGGGCTCGATCTCGACGGCGTCCATCGCCTCGACCTCGTCGGCGGCGTCTCCGGCCGGGGACTCGGTGTAAATGACGCCGGCGAGGTTCGCCGCCGTCTCGGCCGCGCCGACGACCGCGAGGGTGTAGCGCCGGAGCATCGCGAAGAGCGGGATCGCCGGCGTGATCTCCGGAACGCCGCGGGACTGCCCGGGGCGGTCCGCGCGGAAGTAGTGGATCATGTGCTCCGCGCCGACGGGGTCGTATTCCGTCCCCGCGAGCGGATCGCCGGGATGATGCTTGAGGACGTGGTACTCGATGGGGTTCCCGTACTCGTCGAAGACGATGCCGTCGACGCGGGAGCGGTCAAACGCCGACAGGTCGGGCGTGCTGACCTGATCCGCCTCAACCAGGCGGATGTCGAGTTGGACAGGCGTTCCGAGCGAGGGGTTCTGCGTCAGAATCGCAAAGCACTCGCCGCTCTCAGCCCGCGAGGTGCGCATGACGTGGAGGCGCTCGGCGAGCCCGATCGCCTGCGCCCAGCGCTCGAACTCTCGCTCGATCGCCTCGTTGGCTTCCTTGTTGTCGGAGAGCATCTGGAGCCGCGGCCCCGTGCCAATGCAGTCGTCGGCGAGCGTGAGCACGATGCCCCGCGCGTACGAGTTGTTCATGCACTCGTACCGGGCCCGGTTGCGGAGCGTGCGCCGGATGCCGGCGGACATGGCCGCGTCGGGGCTCGCGCCGTCCGCGAAGGTCCAGTGCCGGCGGTTGCTGTCGTTCGTGGCGGCGGCGTCGTACGAGCCCACAAGGCGCCGGACCAGGCGCCCCGCGACGCCGGCGAACGTGGAGGGGCCGGACGCAGACTTGGAACGGAAGGGCCACATCAGCATTGCTCCCGGGCGCCCGGGGGGGCAATGCGGGAGAAGCGAAGGCCCCGGTCGGCCCGCTTCGAAGCGGCCTTGCTCGCGAGGTAGCGGTCCGCCGCGATCTGATCCGGGAGCGAATGAGACTCGACCGATCCAGCGTCGCCCTGCGCTCGCCGGGGGGCGGCGGCGTTCTCGGCAATCTGCTCGCTGAGGTCGTGCTCGGGCATGGCGGGAAGATTGCGCCCCGCCGACGCGCCCGCAAGGGGTTCCGCCCGATCTCGCCCAAGATCGTACAGCCCTGTACGGAAGCCCGAAGATTCGTACAGTTCTGTACGCCGTCAGGGTCGCTCAGTCGTCCGGATTCGCTTCTGACAGTGCCGGCAAACGCGGACTCGCTCGATGTAGCCGGTTCGTTGGCGGGTGTAGAGGACGCGCAGATCCTGGCACTCGCACCGAGGGCATCGGAGGCCCTCTTGCGACTCGGCTTGCTGTTGCTGGGGCTGGCGGTCCGTCGCCTTGGCCTTGCTCATCGTCGATCCCTTCGCATCTGTGAGAGCCGCTTGCGTTCCTTCGCAGCCGGCGCCTTTGTGACGTCGCCCAGGACGGTGACGCCCTGCATCGACGCGCCGACCGCGCAGCCGACGAGGCAGTCGAGCCAGTGATTGTCCACGCCGTCCGCGCGGAGCTTCCATTCGTCGACGCTGCGTCCTCGGCCCTCGGTGCGCGTCCGGTGCTCGCTCCGGAGGTGCGTGGCAAAGACGCGATGGTGCGAGGTTTGATCGTTCGTTCCGAACAACGAGAGGCATCCCGGATCGCCCATCGCGACGGAGAGCCGCGCGTGAATGAACGTCTTCCACCAGTTCGTGTCGTAGATGACGTGCCGGACAGAGCGCTTGCCCTTGATCGTCGGAACGCGCCAGTTGAGGCCGACGCGCTCCCCCTGCTTGCGCTTGTAGTCGGAGAACGGGATGCTCCCCGCGCCGACGTAGCGGCCGTGGCTGGGGATGATCGTCGCGGCGTGCGGGGTCTGGCGGCAGAACTGGTACACGACGTCGGTGCTCTCGCCCCAGTTCGCGTCAACGAGGCATCGCTCGATCCGCATGGCCGCGCCGTCGTCGCGGAGCCACTCGCCGCCGAGCAGCCGATCGGTCAGCCGCTGGAGCCCCGCGTAAATCTGGCCCTCCTGCCCCGCGCCCGGCGCGGCGTCCGCGAGGGTGTGCCGGAGATCCCGGAGAGTGAACGCGACGCCGGGGCGGATGCGCTGATCGGGCTCGACCCCGTAGTCGAGGACGAAGCCGGTGAAATCGTCCCGCCAGCCGACGACGGCGTAGAACAGCGCCTTGCCTTGGACGTCGATGAACGCCGTGATCCGGCTGCACGCGATCGGGACGGCGCCGCGCTTGTGCCCGTTGACCTTCGCCATGATCGCTTCGACGCTGAGCAGATCGTCCACAGCCGTCGAGTCGGAGAGCGGGTCGTTCTGGTACTCCGCGAAGAACGCGGCCTCGTCCTGGAGCCGGAGGTTCATCGCGTGTTGGATCGCGCTGACCTCGTCGTGATTGAACCTCGCCGGCCACGCGACACGCGAGCCCTCGTCCATCTCTTCGCGGTGTCGGCTGTAGAACTCCGTCGCCGGCTTGATCCCCGCGCCGGAGCGGAGGCCCTCTTCGCGGATGCGGGCGTACTCCGCCCAGAGCGCGTCGTTTGTCGGGAACGCGTACACCATCTTCGTCCGCTCGCCCTGCCATTCGGGATGTGTCTCCCGGTTGAGCATCCGGTCGGCGAGGTCGTCCTTGACGACGACCGTGACCGTCATGAGCGCCGCGATCTTCTCGCCGGGGCCGGCGAGGCCGAGCACGGCGCCCGTCAGAATGCGCTCCCGCTGATCGCATTGACTGGGCGAGCGGGCGCTCTCGTCGGTCTGCGGATCGTCGATCAGCGCCAGCGATGGGCGGATCGTTGTTCCGTCCGCGCGGGTGTGCTTCATGCCGCGGATGCTGCCCGTCAGACTCGCGACGCGGATGACCGCGCCGGATGAGCGGTGCCCGTCGATCGACGGGAGCACGATCTCTTTGCTCGTCCAGCCGATCAGCGTCTGCTGGCCGTTGAGCAGTTGGCCGGCGGCGCGTTGGTGAATCCCCTCCAGCGAGCGGACCGGGTGGCAGACCTCGGGGAAGTCGGCGGCGAGCAGATCGTTCGATTCGATGTGCGTCTTGATCGAGTCGAGCATCTGCGTCGCGCCGCCCTCGGTCGCGCCGATCAGCGCCACAAACTCACGATGACCGTACACCAAGGCCCAGAGCCCGCCGGCCTCGCAGAGGGTGCTCTTGCCCGACCCTCGTGGCATCGCGAGCGAGAACAGCCCGCCGTCGAGGACCGTGTGCTCGATGCGGTCGATGACGCGCAGGTGATCGGGTGACCACTCCAGCGGGAAGACGCTGGCGAGGTACGTCTCGCAGAAGGCGCGGAGCGAGCGCTCACAGGATGCCTTGCGTTCGGGGTCGACGACGTCGGGGAGCGGGCCGATGTCACGGCCGGAGAGCGAGACGTCCCTCGCCTCCCTGGCTTTGCGGTCACGAAAGGCGCCGTAGGCGTCGCGGTTGGGGCGTTCGGGTTCGCCGAAGAGGTTCATTCGGTCTTCCCCGGGGAAAGTAAGTCTGTCTGGTTTTGTGAGGGGTTCGGCCGGGGTGTTTTTCGTGAGTGGTCTGGGGGAGGACCCGTGAGCCCGGGGGTGGTCTGGGGGTTGTGCTCTCTGGCCTCAGGCCCTCTGGCTCTCTGGCTCGCTAGCGCGCTTGTTGGTCGAGCGACGGCTCGGCCCGTCGCCCGACCAACCACTGGGGGGGGGTGGGGGGGGGGT
>JACVCK010000220.1 GCA_016742055.1 Phycisphaerales bacterium | reverse complement strand
TCCTCCCCGACCCCCCCCCCGTCACCCCCCCCCTCGGCCCCCCCCCCCCCCCGCCCGGCCCTCCCCCCCCCCCCCCGCCAAACGGCCCCCCGTCCCGCGCCCGCCCCCGCCTCCCCACGGGCCCAACGCCCGCGGCCAGGTCGAGCGCACCCCCCGCGCATCCACGCGCTCAACCCCCAACTCCACCAGTTCGCTTCCCAGCGCCTCCAACGGCAGTCGCACCAGCGCCGTCCACCGCCCCGTCTCCACCCGAACCTCCCCACGCGCCCCCGAGCACGACCCCTCGCCCGAAACCGTCCCGTCCGCGCCGATCCGAACCGCACCCAGCGCAACGTCCACCCCGCCAACGACGACCCGCACCCAGTCCCCCGCCGCCTCCACGCCGCGGCACTCGACGTACACCTCCCAGCCCGTCCGCCCAGTCGCCGGCTGCAACAGCGCCGCGCCCACCCACAACGGGTCCAACGCCGGCGCCTGCTCCCGCAGCCACACGGGCATCGTCCACTCGGGCGTGAGAGGCCCCATCCGCAGCCCCGGCGGCGACAGCGGCACGGCCGCCGCCGTCAAGTCCAAATCAAACCGATCCTCGCCCACCAGCGCCGTCACCCGCTGCGCACGCTCACCCCGCGCCAGCCGCAGCGCCGCCACCTGCACCGACAGCGGCTCCAGCAGCGTCATCTCCACGTTTCCATCGCCCGAGAGCGACGCTGTCGCCGCCCGCTCCGTGAAGTTCGCCAGCCCGAACAGCGCCGGCCGGTGCGCGCCGCCGTCGTCAATCACCCACGCCGCGCCGCGCGGTTCGTCCGCCAGCCACGCCTCCGCCGCGAGTCTCAGATCCAGCGCGGCGGACTTCGGATCCGCCAGCACGCGCTCAAGCCGCGCAAGCCGCTCCGGCGCCGCGCTCCACGCCGGGATCGCCAATCCCTCGAACACCACGCTGCGCCCCAGCGAGCGCGTCAGACGCTCCGCGAGCGGCGCATCCACCGCCGCCACGCGCTCCAGCGCCGCTCGCCACCGCGCCGAAACCTGCCGCGCCAGCAACCCCACCGCATCCGCCGCCGGCGCCGGCTCCGACGCCCCGCGCGCCCGTCGCGCAATCGACCACCGCCACGCGTCAAACGGCGAGCCCGCCGGCTCCGCCGACGCCCATCGCGCCCCACCGACCCCAAACCCCGGGCCGATCGGCCATCCCGAACCAGGCGCATCACGCAGCGCCAACGGCCAACCCGCCGCGTCCAGTTCCCGCTCGCCCTCCGCCGGCGCCGCAAACACGAACACCGCCAGGTCGCCCTCGCGTGCCCCGCGCTCCTCGTCCAAAGCCGCGGCGCTCCACGTCGGCCCGGCCCCAAGCCACGCCCGATCGGCCGCCGGCCTCGCTTCGAGCCGCAGCCACGTTCCGTCCAGCGTCCCCTCCGTTCCGGACACCCCCGGCGCCGCCGAGGCCGGCCAGTCCCCCGTGACCGCGAACGGGATCGCCAGCGGCTCCCCCGGGCGTGCGAACACCTCCGCAAACAGCGGAGCGGCGCCCCCGAGGACAGAGGGCCCCTTGGGCGCATCAGCGGTGGGGGAGGTCGAGCAGCCCGTCAGCCCGGCGCCCAGCCCAAGGCCGACCGCGAACCGCCGCAGCATCATCGATATCGACGATATTGGAATGATTTCGGACCTTGATGAGTTCGAACAGCGCCGAACGGGGCGTATCCCTCGTCTCGGTGTATACTAGAGGAGCACGGCAGAGAGAGCGGAGAAGTATTCGGATCCGGCGATGCGTTGTAGGCCACGCCAAGGGCCGGTCGCGCCGGGCAAGGAATCAGAAACAGAGCAGAGCCGAGGAGCAGAGCGCCGGGGACGCCCACGCGGAATGCTGCGCGCTCCGCGCCGGCGGACTCAAACCCCCACACGGACAACACCCCGATCGGGCGACGACGCCCGACCCCCGGAATCCGGTCGGCAGACCGGGCGGCCCGGGAACGGAACACCAAAGAGGACACAGACCATGAACCACGTCATCGCCAGGTCGCTCGCCGCCGCCGCCGCCCTCGCGGCCGCCGGCTCAGCCCACGCCATCGGCCTCGGAGACATCGTCTTCGTCGATGTGACGGGCGACACCGTCAACTCCTACCGCTACGGCCCGGCCGCTCGCTTCATCGAGCACACCTTCGCCGACGCCAGCAACGAGATCAACCTCGCGCAGATCCGCCGCGTCAACGGCTCTTGGTACGTCAACTCCGACAACGTGCCGATCCAGAACCCCTCGGTCGCGCAGATCTTCCGCATCGACAACCTCTTCGGCGCCTCTTCGCACTCGACGGTCTTCGCCAGCCACCCCCTCCAGCGACCCATCGGCCTCGACTACCACCGCGGCTCCGACACGCTCATCGCGATCAACAACGCCCCGCAGGCCGACCAACTCCCCGTGGAGTTCGAGGGCATCCTCGGCGTCGCCCGCGACGGCTCCAGCGCCGGCTTCATCTTCGATGAGGACGTCGGCAACCCGACCAACCCGCGCTACAAGGCCGGCAACCGCATCACCAAGGACCCCTACGACGCCGACCGCTTCTACGTCACCGCCACCAACGGCGGCGCCGGAGACACCGGCGTCGGCCCCGACACCGTCCGACCCAGCCAGATCTACACCCTCGATATGGCCAACGACGGCAGCGGCACGCTGACCCAACTCGTCGACTTCACCTCCACCGCCACCACGCTGACCTTCGTCCGAGGCATCACCTCCGCCATCGGCCAGGACGGCTTCGTCGACCTCTACATCACCGACTCCTTCGCCGACGCCATCTACCGCGTCGACCTCGACGCCAACGGCGACTTCGCCGCCCTCTCGCTCGTGGCCAACGTCGAAGACCCCGGCGAGATCCAGTACAACAAGTACACCAACACGCTCGTCTTCGGGCAGATCGCGCTCGACACCCTGTCGCAGATCAACCTCGACGGCACGGGCTACCAGGTCCTCGCCACCAACGTCAGCCCCCGCGGCATCTGGATCGTCCCGACCCCCGGCGCCGGCGCCCTGATCGCCGTCGCGGGCCTGGTCGGACTCCGCCGCCGCCGCTGAACACGCAACCCACCAGAGAACACCACGCCACGCATTTGGAACACTCGAAGGAGAGACTCATGACGAAGAAGCACACCCTCGTCCTCGCGGCCGGCATGCTCGCCGCCGCCTCGGGCGCGCTCTACGCGCACTTCGTGCTCGCCATCCTTCCCCATGCGTTCTACTTCCAGATGACGTTCCTGCTCGTCACCATGGTCATCCTCGGCGGCTACTCGGTCACCGGGGCAGTGCTCGGCGCCGCGGTCGTGACCCTCCTTGCCGAAGGCCTGCGGCGCGCCGAGAACGGGATCGCCATCGGCGGCTTCCAGCTCACCGAGGCGCCGGGACTGACCGGCATGGCCCTCGCCCTCATCATCGTCCTCATTCTCACGCTGCGGCCGCAGGGCATTCTCGGC
>JACVCK010000219.1 GCA_016742055.1 Phycisphaerales bacterium | reverse complement strand
CCTGGCGCCCGCCACCCGCCCCGCGCCCTCGGCCCCCCCCCCGCCGGGCTCGGCGACAGCGTCTACCCCACCGGCCCCACCGGCGGAGTCACCGACGACATCGGCGTGATCGACAGCGGCACGCTCTCGAACACCGTCCTGTTCTCGTTCGCCGCAGGCGACACCGGCCTCGCGGGCATCACCCGCGCCAAGGGGCGCTGGTACGTCCACAGCGGGCCCACCCCCATCGCCGACCCCTTCAACCCCAACAGCGCGATGTTCGAGTTCAACAACCTCTTCTCGAACGCGCCCACCTTCACCACCCACACCTCCGGCAACCCCCTCCAGCGCCCCATCGGCATCGCCTACCACCGCGGCTCCGACCGCCTGATCTCCATCAACAACGCCCCCCAGTCCGACATGCTCCCCGTCGAGTTCGACGGCATCTTCGCCACCTCACGAACCAACGGCGGCGACATCGTCACCACCTTCGATGAGGACGTCGGCAACCCCAACCTGCCCCGTTACCGCGCCGGAACCCGCCTCGTGAAGGCCTCCGGAAGCCCCGACGACTTCTTCGTCATCACCGTCAACGGCGGCGTCCTCAATGGACAGGGCGACGAGGGCAAGGGCTCGGCCATCTACCGCCTCACCATGGACAACGCCGGCAACGGCGCCGTCGCCCTCTTCGCCGACCTCTCCTTCACCAACTTCGGCAACATCACCTTCGCCCGCGGCATCACCGCCGACGCCAACAACCTCTACTTCACCGACGGCTTCACCGGCGCCATCTACGGCATCTCCCAGAGCGACACCGGCGACCTCAGCACCCTCTTCCAGGTCGCCTCCGGCCTCACCCGCCCCAACGACATCATCTTCAACCCCTACACCAACAAACTCGTCTTCACCGACAACTTCGACCAGACCATCAGCCAGATGAACCTCGACGGCTCCGGCCTCGAAGTCCTGGTCTCCGGCGTCGACGCCCGCGGCCTCTACATCATCCCCACCCCCGGCGCCGCAGCCCTCCTGGGCCTCGGCGGCCTCGCCATGATCCGCCGCCGCCGCTGATCCCGCCGCCCAATTCCGACTTCATCGCGGGCCCGGCCACCCAGCCGGGCCCGCTTTGTTTTTGCGCCTGAATTCGACGATCTCCGGAGCCAACTCGCCGGTCGCCGTGGCGACAGTTTTCGAAGATTGGATCGTCTCCGCCGCAATGCGGCGCAGGCACGTAGCCGTGGGCGCAAGCCCACGGACAGCCCGGATGTTTCATCGCCGCGTAGCGGCGGAGGGGGCCTCACCCCGCGCCGCTGCGCGGCGCCCTTGCACTTCATGGCATCCACACCGTGGGCTCGCGCCCACGGCTACATGCCTCCGCCACTTCGTGGCGAAGCGGTCCCACTCCCACCCTGACGAACGCCCACCGCCCGGCGTGACGGTTGCCTCGACCGGAACCCGCTGCCCCCCTCTCCCGCGCAGCGAATCCTCGAGCGGAGTGGGAGAGGTTGGGAGAGGGCTACGGGCTTCGCCCCTTCTTCGATCCCGACTTTTCCAAACACGGCTGACTCGGCGAACATCCGCGCGCCGCGCCTTCTCGCAAAGCCAACCTCTGATTCCCGAGCGGCGGCGCCGCGCCCTTCAGTATCCCCGGCCGTGAGGCCAAGGTTGCTGCTCCCCCGCGGGCATCATCACCCGCCCTTGCCCTCCTTCTCCATCTTGTCCACCTCCGATCGCAGCGCCTCCACCTCGCGCCGCAACCGCCCGATCTCCTCCTGCACGCCGCCCAGGTCGTCGCCCGCCAGCGAGCCCGCCAGCCGGTCCGCCCACGCGGCGCACGACGTCCGGAACGACTCCACCGGGTGCGACTCCGCCGCTCGCCGCAGCGTCGCCACGCCCCGCTCATCCTTGATCCGCGACAGCGCCGCGCCCGCCGAGTTCCGCGTCCGCTCCACGTGGCTCCAGAGCAGCGGCTCGATCGCCTCGTACGCCTTCTTCGGATCGTGCTTCGACAACTCCGCGACGACGCCGATCGCGCTCGACCTCGTCCGCACCGCGGCCGCGGGCGAGCACAGCGTGATCGCCCCGTCCAGCCCGTCCTTATGGTTGAGCCGGCGCAGCGCCGTGAGCGCCGCGCGCTGGATCACGTCCGCGTGCGAGGGCGTCTCCAGCGCCGCCAGGATGATCGGCAGGTGCGATTCGTCGCCCAGAGCGCCCAGCGCCTCGACCGCCTCAGCCCGCACCGCGTACGACTCGCCGACATCCTGGGCGATCTGCAACGCCGCCGCCAGCGCCGGCTTCCGGTCGCCCCCGGCCGCCCGCCCCCCGCCCACCGCCCGGCCCCGTGCGGGTCTGCCCCCGGGCGAAGGGAGAGGGGCGCATGATGAGGCCGGGCGAGAGGAGAGCGGGCTTGATCGGCGCGACGGTTCTCGCCGTCGCGGTGTGGGCGTGGCCCGTTACCGTGTCCGCGCAGGCGGTGCCCAAGG
The DNA here is from genome assembly GCA_016742055.1 of Phycisphaerales bacterium. Taxonomy (GTDB): domain Bacteria; phylum Planctomycetota; class Phycisphaerae; order Phycisphaerales; family UBA1924; genus JACVCK01. Next base: position 1,011 of record JACVCK010000219.1, on the reverse strand, counting down.
TCGGCCCCTGCCCGTCCGGCTACCACACGAGCGGCGGCGCCTGCGTCCCCGGATCCTCACGCACGGGCGCCCGGCCCGCACTGGCGAAGACGGGATCCTGCCCGTCCGGCTATCACACCTCCGGCGCGTATTGCCTCGCCTCGTCGGACCGGGCAAAGCACGCGATTCCCAAGACCGGCCCCTGCCCCAGCGGTTATCACACGTCCGGCGCCTATTGCCTGTCGTCGCGCTGAGCCGCTCACACTCCGGCAGGCGGCGCGCCTCCTGCGATGGCCCGTCCCGCCCGGTAGCCGAAGGTGAGCGCCGGACCCAGCGTGATGCCCGCTCCGGGATAATGCCCGCCCATGATGGAGGCCATGTCGTTGCCGCAGGCGAAGAGGCCGGGGATGGGCAGGCCGTCACGGTCGAGCACCCGTCCATCGGGATCGGTGAGGAGCCCCGAGGCCGTGCCGATGTCGCCGCTGCCGGACCCGGAAACCGCCACCAAGCGCGTGACCGACACCGCCAAGAAGGTCCGTCCGGAGTGGCTGATCATGATCGGTGTCTGCACCCATCTCGGCTGCGTGCCGCTGGGCCAGAAGCCGACCGACGCGCGCGGCAACTATGGCGGCTGGTTCTGCCCCTGCCACGGCAGCCACTACGACACCTCCGGCCGTATCCGGCTTGGTCCGGCGCCTCTGAATCTCGAGGTGCCGCAATACGCCTTCACGTCCGACACCCAAGTCCGCATCGGCTGACGGCGCTCCGCGCCCGCCCAATCCGAGGAGCCAAGCCGCGATGGCCATCGGCCTTCACAACAGCGAGTTCAAGAACCCGGTCGTGCGCTGGATCGACAGCCGCATGCCGGTCTTCACGATGATCCAGAAGGAGTACGGGACGTTTCCGACGCCCCGGAACTTCAACTATTTCTGGAACTTCGGCGCGCTCGCGATGGTCAATCTTCTGATCATGATCGCGACGGGCATCTTCCTGTCGATGCACTACACCGCGCACACCTCGATGGCCTTCGAC
>JACVCK010000014.1 GCA_016742055.1 Phycisphaerales bacterium | reverse complement strand
GCTCTGGCGTGTCGTCCTGTCGTCCCTGCTGTATGCAGGCTATAGCGTCAAGGTCGGGAGAGGTCCGGGTCAGGCCGCCGCCCCAGCCGGCATGCGGAAACGCCCAGGCCACCCGCGCGAGCGGCAGATCCGCCCACTGGCCGGTGAACAACGTCACGGGTCGCTGCATCCGCCGTCCTCCTCGGGGCAAGCCCGCGCCGGCCCTTTCCTCAGAATCGGGGCTGAATCCGCGGCGCGCCAATGTACACTGGCGCGCCGCCCGGCACCGAGTCCGGGCGGGTGCCGATCCCGCTCACGCCCGCCCACCCGGAGCCGCATGCCCACCGCCACGGCCACGCCGGAACCGCGACCGACGCCCCAACTCGTCCGCACGCGCCTGAGCGTGATGATGTTCCTGCAGTACGCGATCTGGGGCGCGTGGCTCCCGCTGCTCTGGTCCTTCCTGCACACCCACCGCGGCTTCAGCCCCTCGCAGATCGGCGACATGTTCGCCGTAGGCGCCGTGGGCGCGATCGTGGCGCCGTTCGTCGCCGGTCAGATCGCCGACCGCTGGTTCTCCACCGAGAAGTTCCTGGGGATCAGCCACATCCTCGGGGGCGTTCTGGTCTGGCAGCTCGCGACGCTCGAGACGTACCGAGGGTTCCTCCTGTTCTCGCTCGCCTACTCGCTCATCTATTCCCCCACCCTCTCGCTCACCAACTCGCTCTCTTTCCACAACCTGGCCGATCGCGACCGGGATTTCGGCAAGGTCCGTCTGTGGGGCACCATCGGCTGGATCGCGGTGGGCATCGGCATCGGCCAGTGGCTGCTGCACCGGCACACGCCCATCGGCGCCGATGCGGACGCCGTCATGGCGGCCCAGGCCGCGGGAAAGGCCGACGCCTTCCGGCTCAGCGCCATTCTCGGCGTGCTCATGGGCGTGTACTGCTTCACGCTTCCACGGACGCCCCCCATGCGCGGCGCCCAGCGGAACGCGACCGCCGAGGCCCTCGGCCAGATCCGTTTCAACCCCCTGCTGACGCTCTTCCTGCTCGCCATCCCCATCTCCTGCATCCACCAGTTCTACTTCGTCCACACCGCCGAGTTCCTCGGGCGGCATCAGGCGGGCGCGGCGTCGCGCATCAACGCCGTCTTCGCCGTCGCCGGCGGCGGGCTCATGACCATCGGGCAGATCGCCGAGATCCTCGTGCTCGCGGCCATGCCGCTGGTCGCGGTGCGCGTCTCCCGCAAGTCGCTGCTCGCCGTCGGCATCGCGGCGTACGCGGCGCGCATGGCGCTGTTCGCCTACGTCGAGCCCATCGCCGCCGCCACCGGCCTGCCCGCGGTGTCCATCCTCATGGCCGGCGTCGCCATGCACGGCCTGTGCTTCGGGTGCTTCGTGTTCATCGCCTTCATGGTCGTGGACGAACAGACGACGCCCGACGTCCGCGCCAGCGCGCAGAGTCTCTTCAGCCTCATCCTGTTCGGGGTTGGCATCATCGTCGGCAGCAAGATCGCCGGCTACGTCGCCACGCTCTCCACCTCGCCCGCCGGCGCCATCGACTACACCCGCTTGTTCTCGTACCCCATGTGGGGCGCGATCGCCTGCCTCGCGGCGCTGGCCGTCTTCTACCCGCGGCGCAGCACGCCCCGGGGCGCCGACGGCCCCGCCACCGCCTGAACTTCCAGCAACCGTCCACGGGAGATCGACCCATGTCCGAACAGCGCACCGACCAGCCCAACGAACGGCCGACCCTGCCCACTGACGCGTCGAGGCGCGGGTTCATGCTCGCCACGGCCGCGGGCCTCGCCGGCGCCGGCGCCTTCCTGTCCGCGTGCGAGTCCTCCGGCTCCCAGCGCGTCAGCGCGGGGACGTTCGGCCCCGCGCCGCGCGCCATGCCCCGCACGCCGGTCTCCCCCAACGAGCCCGTGCGCATGGCCGTGATCGGCACGGGCGGCATGGGCACGGGCCACTGCGAGGCGTTCGCGTCGCTCACCGAGCAGGGCAAGATGAACGCGCAGGTCGTGGCGATCGCGGACGTGTGCCAGCCCCGGCTGGATTCGTGCCTGAGCAAACTGCGCGAGAAGCAGCCGGGCGTCGACGTTCAGGCGGCGACCGACTACCGCGAACTGCTCGCCCGGCGCGACATCCACGCGGTCTTGATCGCCTCGACCGAGCACTGGCACGAGAAGCACGCGACCGACGCGCTGTTGGCCGGCAAGGACGTCTACCTCGAGAAGCCGATGACGCTCCACTTGGACGAGGCGCTGCGCCTGCGACGCCTCGTGCTCGCCAACCCCGACCTCCGCCTCCAGGTCGGCACGCAGATGACGAACCTGCCCAAGTACCACGCCGCCAGAAAACTCATCGCTGAAGACGCGATCGGGCGCGTCGTCTCCAGCCAGACGTCCTACTGCCGCAACTCCATCGACGGCGAGTGGAACTACTACGCGCTCGATCCGGCGTGGAAGCCCGGCGTGAACCTCGACTGGGAGGCCTGGTGCGGCCCGGCCGGCGCCGCGACGTGGGACCCCTTCGTCTACGCGCGCTGGCGTCGCTACCGCAAGTACTCCACCGGCATCCTCGGCGACCTGCTGGTGCACGTGGTCACGCCGATGCTCGTGGCGCTGGAGCCGGGCTGGCCCACGCGCGTCATCGCCTCCGGCGGCCACTACGTGGACAAGGCGATGGAAAATCACGATCAGGTCAACATCAACGTCGAGTTTGAGTCCGGCCAGACGATGGTCCTGTCCGGGTCCACCTGCAATGAGGTCGGCCTTGAGACGATGATCCGCGGGCACAAAGGCAATATCTACCTGGGCGGACGCAACTGCGTCGTGCGCCCCGAACGCATCTTCGCCGACGATCTGGACGAGCAGACCGTCGAGTGCCCGGACATCGGCAACGATCAGGACCTGCACCGCATGAAGTTCATCGAGTGCGTCCGCACCCGCGCCCAGCCCGACAGCGACGTCGAACAGGGCGCCAAGGTCATGGTCATGGTGGACCTGGCCACGCGATCCATGTGGGACGGCGGCGCCTACGCCTTCGATCCAGCGACCATGACGGCGCGGCGGCTCTGATGCCGCTGCTGCTGGCCACCAGCGCGCTGGGCACGCGGGTTGAACTCGTCCTCGACGAGCCCGAGACCCCGGCCCTGCGCGCCATCGGCGAGGAGGCCATCGCGGAGGTCCACTTCTGGCACGACCGGCTCTCGTTCTTCCAGCCCGAGTCGCTCCTTTCGTTCATCAACCGCTCGGCCGGCCATCGGGCCGTCCGGTTGGATGAGGACGTGTGGGGCCTGCTTTCCCTTTGCGATCGGGTGCACGGGGCGTCGGGCGGGTCGTTCGATCCCGCGGCCGCGGGTCTCGTCCGGCGCGCCGCGCCGGGCGCGGGCGTCCCCCCGTCCGCGCACGACGGTCCGGCCGATTCGGGCTGGGCCGCGCTGGTGGAATTGGACGAGCCGTCGCGCAGCGTTCGCTTCCGCGAGCGCGGGGTGCGGCTGGATCTGGGCGCCGTGGCCAAGGGCTTCGCGCTCGACCGCGCCGCCGAAGCGCTGCGCGCCTATGACGTCGGCGGAGCCCTGCTGCACGCGGGGACCAGCAGCGTCGTGGCGATCGGCGCGTCGATGCGCCGCCTCGGCCTGCGCGCGGCGGGCTCGGTGTTCTGGACGACGCTCCGCGACGGGTGCCTGTCCGTCTCGGCGCCGCGGGGGGGAACGATCGGCGGCGTCCCGCACGTGCTCCGGGTCGGCGATCGAATGCGCTCCGCCGCCGACACCGCCGTGTGCGTGGGGCCAGCGGGCTCGGCGGCGGAGACGGACGCATGGTCGACGGCCCTCGCGGCCCGCGGGGCCCGCCCGGCGCGCATGCCCGAGCGCCTGCGCAGCGCCATCCACGACGGTCGCGCCTGGACCGCCGAGGGCGTCCACATCACCCCTGCACCGGAGGCGGCATGACCGACGCTTCGCGACGAGAGTTCCTGATCCAAAGCGCCGGCGCCCTTTCGGCGATCGCGCTGATCCCAGCGATCCCCGCGATCGCGCGCCAGGCCGGCGAGCCACTGGGCGTCGCGCTCATCGGAGCCGGCCGGCAGGGCCGCGCGATCCTCGGCGAATTGGCGAAACTCGAAGGCGCGCGGGTCGTGGGCGTATGCGACCCCGATGAATCGCGCCTGAACTCCGGACTTCGACGGGTGCAGGGCGCCAGGGGCTTCGCCGACCATCGCGCGCTGCTGGACGGGCTTCCCGAGGCGCGGGCGGTCATCATCGCCACCCCCACGCACCTGCACCGCGCCATCGCCGCCGACGCCCTCGCCGCAGGACGGCACGTCTACTGCGAAGCCCCGCTCGCGCACACCGTGGAGGACTGCCGCGCCATCGCGGCCGCCGCCAGGGCGGCGCCGGGGCTGGTGTTCGCCTGCGGCCTCGAGGCCCGCTCCAACCCCATCTACAAACTCGCGCGCTCGTTCTTCCGCTCCGACGCCGTGCGCGACCCGGTCGCCATCGAGGCCCAGCACTTCCAGAAAACCTCGTGGCGCTTCCCCTCCTCCGACCCGGCGCGGGAGCGCGAGGTCAACTGGCGCCTCGACCCCGACGTTTCCCTGGGCCTGCCCGGAGAGCACGGCGTCCATCAGTTCGACGTCGCGCTGTGGTTCACCGACCGGCTGCCCGTGGCCGTCGCCGGCGCGGGCGCGATCCGCCTGCACGACGACGGGCGCAAGGTCGCGGACACCACGTTCAACACCCTGCGCTTCGAGAGCGGCCTGTTCATGCACCACCAGGCCTCGCTGGCCAACTCCTTCGGCGGCCGGCACGAGACGCTCCGCGGCTCCAACGCCGCGATCAAACTCGCGTGGACCGCCGCCTGGATGTTCAAGGAGGCCGACGCGCCCACGCAGGGCTGGGAGGTGTACGCCAACCGCCAGCAGTTCCATAACGAAGAGGGCATCACCCTGATCGCCGACGCCACCAAACTCGCCTCGCAGGGCAAACTCAAAGAGGGCGTGGGCCTGCCCAACCCGCCGCTGTACTACGCGCTCGCCGACTTCCTCGCGAGCGTGCGGGAGAACAAGCCCGCCGCGACCAGCGCCGCCGACGGCCTGCGCGCCACGGTCGTCGCGATCCACGCCGCGCGCGCCGTCGCCGCCGGGGCCGAGCAGGCGATCGACCCTTCCCTGTACGAGATCTGAACCTCCCCCCGGACCTGCAACCTTGCGATTCCGCCTCCGCAGCATGACGATCTCCGCACGCCTGGGAGCCACCGGCCTGGTCGCCGCGCTGGGGATGGGGCTGGTCGCCTCCGCGCTCCACCTCCGCCACCACTACGAAAAACGCGACGGGGCGCCCGGCCTGACGCTGGACGACATCACCGCCGCCTACCGCGGGCTCGAAGCGCCCTCCCGCTTTGTCGCGGCGCTGCGGCGCGGGCACCCCGACGATCTTCCCGCCGCCGAGCGCGACGCGCTCCTGGCCTGGCTGGCGTCCGAACGCATCACGGAGGACTATGACTCGCTGGATCTGGGCGACGACGCGCCCGCTGAAGTCATCGCCCGCTCGTGCCTCTCGTGCCACTCCCGCAGCGCGTCGCCACCGGCCGATCAGGCCCGCGCGAAGGACCTGCCCCTCGACTACTTCGACGACGTCAAGAAGATCGCCTTCGCCCGCAGCGTGCCCGCCACGCCCCGGGAGATCGTGCTGATGTCGATGCACGCCCACGCGCCCGCGCTGGCCACCATGAGCGTCGCCATCGGCGCGATGGGGCTCGCCACGGCCTTCCCGCGCCGGCTGGTGGGCGCGCTGATCGGCGCCGCGGGCCTGGCCCTCGCCGCCGATCTGGCGTGCTGGCTGCTGGCCCGCGTGTGGGCTCCCGCGGTGCAGGTGATCGTCGGCGCCGGGTTCGTGTACAACGCGGCGACGGCTCTCTTGCTGGCGTTGATCCTCATCGAACTCTGGCGCCCGCTTACGGCGTCCGAGAAGAAGGGGGGGACGACGTGATGAAGACCCCGCTGACCCGTCGGGAGGCCATCCGCGCCGCCCTCGTCGCGGGCGCCGCCGCCGCGCTCGCGCGCCCGATCCGCGCCACGCCGCCGCGCGAGCCGCTCTTCCGCATCTCTCTGGCCCAGTGGTCGTACCACCGGGCGGTGCGGTCCGGTGAGATGACCACGCTGGACTTTCCCGGCGCCGCGCTCGATCGGCACGGGATCGACGCCGTGGAGTTTGTCAGCACGCTGTTCGAGCGGCGCGACCTTGCGGCCGAGACGGGGGCCCTCCACCGGCGCTGCGCCGATCTGGGCGTCCGCTCGCTGCTCATCATGGTCGATGGCGAGGGCGCGCTCGGCGACCCAAACGACGCGCAGCGCGCGCAGGCGGTGGACAACCACCGCAAGTGGCTCGACGCCGCGAAGGCGCTGGGGTGCCATTCCATCCGTGTGAACGCCGAGAGCCGGGGCGAGCCGGGCGAGCAGGAGCGTCTGGCCGCCGACGGCCTCCGCGCGTTGTGCGAGCGGGCGGACCCGTTGGGGCTGAACGTGATCGTCGAGAACCACTGGGGCCTGTCCTCGACCGCGCCGTGGCTGATGGCGGTGATGCGCCGCGTGGATCACCCGCGCGTCGGCACGCTGCCGGACTTCGGCAACTTCGACCCGGCGCTCCAGGACCGCTACGAGGGCGTCCGGGCCATGATGTCCAAGGCCCGCGCCGTCAGCGCCAAGAGCGCCGACTTCGACGCCGATGGCCAGGAAACCACGACCGACTACGCCCGCATGCTCCGCATCGTGACGGGCGCGGGCTACCGTGGGCATGTGGGCATCGAGTACGAGGGCTCGCGCCTGAGCGAGCCGGATGGCGTCGACGCCACCCTGCGCCTCCTCGACCGCGTCCACAGCCAACTCCAGCACGAGACGAGGGAGCCATGAGATTGATCGCCGCCGTCGCCGTTGCCGCCGCGCTCGCAGGAGCGTCGCCCGCGCCCGAAATCCGCACGCCCAACACGCTCACCGCCGAAGAAGTGGCGGCGGGCTGGGTCCTGCTGTTCGACGGCGCCTCGTCCGAGCATTTCCGGGGCTACCGGCGCCCGGGCTTCCCCGAGCAGGGCTGGGCCGTGATCGATGGAACCCTGCGGCGCACGCCCGGCGCCGCCGGGGGCGACATCGTGACCCGCGAGCAGTACGCCGACTTTGAGTTCGTCTGCGAATGGCGCGTCAGCCCCGGCGGCAACAGCGGGATCATCTACCGCTGCACGGAGGACAAGGGCAACTCCTGGGAGACCGGTCCGGAGATGCAGATCCTCGACGACGCCGCGAACGCCGGCGCCGCGCCCGTGCACCTGGCCGGCGCGCTGTACGACCTGTTCCCGTGCGCCGAGGACGCCGTGCGCCCAACCGGCGAGTGGAACGAGGCCCGCGTGGTCGCGCGCGGAGACCACGTGCAGCACTTCCTCAACGGCGTGAAGGTCGTGGACGTCCGGCTCAACTCCGACGAGTACAACGCCGCCCACGCCAAGAGCAAGTGGGCCGCGATGCCCGACTTCGCCAAGCGCCGGCGCGGGCACATTGCGCTCCAGGACCACGGCGACGAGGTCTGGTTCCGCAACATCCGCGTGCGCGTGCTCGACTGATCGGCCGGGTCAGCGCTCCACCCAGGCGCCGCCGGCATCCAGACTCCGCCGCTCCGCGTCGATCAACTCGGCGACGGCGAGCGCGTCGTCCATGGTCACCCGCAGGTCGCGCCGGCCCGAGGCGATCGCGTTGATGAAGTGGCGCGCCTGATGCTCATAGCCCGAGCCCGATTCGAGGGCGACCGGGCCCGCGCCATCCTCCGTGGAGACGATCAGCGCCGGATCGCGCCCCATCTCAAACTCCGCCGTCGCACGCTCGAACGCCACCGTGTACCGCATGCGGAATCCCGCGCCCGGCGCCCGGGTCCAGCCCGCCTCCGCCGACACGTGGGGCGGCCGGCCATCTGCAAACCGGTACAGCGCCGTCACGTGCTCGTCGGTCCCCACGCAGCACACCGACCGGGGCCGGCCCAGCGCCCACAGCACAAAGTCCGCGTCGTGGACGTGGAAGTCCCCCAGCGCGCCGCCGCTGCGCTGCGCGTCGGCGTAGAACGCCGACCATCGCGGCCGCGCCCCGGCTCTGAGGAACGTCGCCGAACGAACGGCCCCAAACTCTCCTGAGACGATCCGGTCCCGCAGCCAGTCCCAGCCCGGCCAGAACCGGATGCAGTGCGCCGGCATGCACAGGCCCGGCGAGCGCCGGGCCAGTTCCGCGAGCGGGCGCACGCGCTCCGCGGTCAGCGCCACGGGCTTTTCCACCAGGACGTGCCGACCGGCGCGCAGCGCCAGCGTGGCGACCTCCACGTGCGACTCCGTGGGCGTGCACACGCTCACGGCGTGCACGCTGGGATCGAACAACAGATGCTCCACCTTTTCATACGCCGCCGCGCCCTCGAGCGCGCGCCCCACGCCGCCCGTCGGCGCGATGTTCCCGCCCCCGCCCGGCGCCCGGCGGCGCCCGGCGTCCGGATCGCACACCGCGGCGATCCGGCACGGAAGCCCCGCGCTGGCCGCCGCGGCGTACGCCTCCACATGGCGCCAGCCCATGAAGCCCATGCCCACCACGCCCACGCCGATCACGCCCGCAGCGCCGCTCATGGCCGGAGTCTACCGAAGTCGTCGCACCAGGCGCGCGCCCTGCTCCACATCCTCCGCACGCCGATCACCCGATTCCCGCTCGATCGCCAGGTCGATCGCCGGAAGCCGCTCCCGCACCACGCCGAAGAAGCGGGGCCAATCCACCGCGCCTTCCCCCGCGGCCACTTCCTCCCCCCACTCGCCCGGCGCGGGTGCAGGGCGCGCGTCCTTCACGTGGGCCTGAAGAACCCACGGCGCCAGCGCCCGGAGCGCCTCGATCGGGTCCGCGCTGCCGTAAAGGATCATGTTCGCCGGATCGAAGTTCACGCCTGTCTCAAACTCGCGCAGTTCTTCGAGCACGCCGATCATCGACGCCGGCGGGTCCTGACCCGTCTCGAACGCCACCCGGACCCCCTGCTCGGCGAACGCGGCGCACGCGGCGCGGAGGCGTCGCAGCACGACGCGCCGCGCGGAGGGGTCTTCGGGCGTCCAGCCCGCGTGGAGGGTCACGAGCGAGAGCCCCAGGCGCCGCGCCAGCGCCGCGTTGGCGGCCGCGGCTTCCAGGTTCTGCTCCCACGTCGCGTCGGGGAACAGCCCGCCCGTCGCGCGGATGGATTCGAGCGTGGAGTAGTCCTCGTTGGCGGGCGCCATCATGCCGGAGACGATGGAGACCTCGGCCGCCTCCAGCGCAGCGCGCGTCGCCCGCTCGTCCCATGCGCCCACGCGCAGTGGGTCCAGCGCCAACTGCACGTGGCGCAGGGAGCAGCGCCGGACCAGATCGACCAACTCCACGCCGGACCCGGCGCGGAGCGACCACGAGCACACCGCCAGACGCGCCGCATCGGCTCCGATCGATTCCATGCCCCCCACGATAGCGCCGGGCGCGGTCGCTACGGGGCGGTTCGCAGGCCCCTCTCGCCCCGGATGAACCGCGCGGGCTCGCCCGGCGCGAACGAACCGTCCCGAAGGGCCCACGGCGTCAGCGTCAGGGCGCCGTCGCTCAGGTCGAGCACGTTGAACGCGTTGGGCTGGTCGCGCCGCCGGCTCGACGTGGCGGTCGAGGCCTGAATCAGCAGCACCGACCGCCCGAACGCACGCTCGATGTGCGCCGAGAACACCCAGCCCGTCCGATGCAGGTGCCCGGCCAGCACGAAGTCGATCGACCGCTTCGCCAGCGCCTCGAGCATCGACCTCGCCCGCCGCACAGGGCGGAACTGGCGCGTCTCCTGCGGCGGCTGGAACGGATGGTGCGCCACCAGACCGCGCCACGCGCCGGGCGGCGACTCGGCAAACGCCGCCTCGACCCGGCGCGCCTGCGCGAGCGAGAGCGCCCCGTGCGACCAGTTCCAGTGCGGCCCGAGCGGGCGCGATGTGTTCACCCCCACCAACTGCGCGCCCGGCAGCAGCAGTTCGTCCGACGCGACGCCCTCCACCGCCCCGAGATACCGCCGCCACGGCGCGCCGAACCGCGCCGCGAGGTTCCAGTACGCCATGTCGTGGTTCCCGGGAATAGCCAGGATCGGAAGCGCCAGCGAGCGCAGGAACGCCGCCGCCTCGGCGAACTCGCGCGGGCGGCCCCGCATCGTCAGGTCGCCGCTCGCCACGACGGCCACGGGCGCGGCGTCGGCGATCGCTCGCCCCAGCGCCCCGACGGCGCCGGGCTCGAGCGCCCCGAAGTGCAGGTCGGAGATGTGCGCGATCCTCGTCACGAGCGCCAAGCCCCATCGCCCGGGACCAGCGCCCGCAGCGCCCGCTCCCGAACGCCGAACCGCAGCGCGGGCCCCATGCGTTCGATCTCGCCATCGCACGAGACATCCAGCGATCGGCGCGTCCGAACGACCACCTCCCGGGCACCGTGCTCGTCGATGTCCGTGTCGAACTTCCACCGGCCCAGGCCGATCGACATCAGCAGCCGATACAGCCCCAGGCGCCCCGTGTGCCGGGCGACGTACAGGCCCAGCGCCCCCTCGTCCAGACGAATCCGACGGTACGGCTCCGAAGGGTCGCCCCGCAGGCGGTTGTTCGACACCACCACCGCGAACGTCCGCAGGCGGATCGGACGTCCGTCCACCGACAACTCGACGCCCACCGAAGGCGCGCGCCACACCACGCCCGCGGCGCCCGCCGCCGCGCCCGCGTACCCGCGCAGCCCGCCCTCCCGGCGCGCCCGCTCGCGCTCCACGCCAATCCGCGGGAACACGCCGATCAGCGCCGAGTGCAGGAAGATCGCTCCGTTCACATCCCCTACATCGATGGCTCGCTCCACCGCGGACGCCATCGCCTCCGCCGCCTCCATCGGGTCCAGCGGAAGACCCAGATCCTTCGAGAGGAGGTTCATCGTCCCGAGCGTCATGATTCCCAGCGCGGCGCCGCAGCGCATCGACTCCTGCGCCGCCGTTCGGATCGTCCCGTCCCCGCCGCCGACGATGATCCGATCCGGTCGATCGGCGCCGGCCCGTTGCAGCGCGCCGACGATCTCCGAGCCGCCGACCGCCTCGCCGTCGACGCTCCATCCCGCGGTGCGCATCGCGCGGACGGCATGGCGGAGCAGCGCATCGGGGTCCGATGCGCCGCCGCTGTCCCGGTTGATGACGATCCTCGCTCGCGCCACGCGTCCATTGTGACAGCGTCGGCGCCGCCGTCCAGCCCCTCGATCCTGAGCCCGGATTCATGGTCGGGGTTCGAAGCGGCCCCGAACGCGCGCACGCCGGCCCCCAACCGTGAGCCCCATTTCATAATGCGACGTCTGGGGAACTCGGCGCATGGGGCGCTTCGTATGGTTGTTGGAGTGTTGCCTCGATGGCGTCGCCCGATCCCCGGGATGCGCCGCTCTCGCCGGGATGGAGAACCCTGCTTGCCCCAGATCCGACTCGCGTACGTCAGCCGGAGAGCCCCGCATCTCACGGACGACGCCATCGTGGACGACATCGTCCTGCCGGCCATGGCGAAAAACCGCCGGCTCGAGATCACCGGCTGCCTGTGGTTCGACCAGCGCCGTTTCCTACAGGTCCTGGAGGGACCGGCCGAATCAGTGGAAGGCGTCTTCGCCTCGATCGTCGCCGATAGTCGGCACACCGACGTGGACCTGATTCGTCGCGCGCCGGACGAGCAGCGGAGTTTCGCGCGCTGGGCGATGAAGCCGGTCCGCGCGGGTGAGGGCGACCCCATCGGCGCCATGGTCGCTTCGCTGTCCCCGGAGTCGATTCCGCCGCGGCGCCGCCGACCGCGCGAGGCGCCAACCCCGCCGACCCCCGGCGCGCTGACGCGCATCGTGCGCCTCCTCGCCGCCAGCGCCGGCTGAGCCGCCCCCGGCGCCTCATCCCTCCTCCAACGCCTCCCGGATCCGTTCGGCGAACCGCAGGCCCACGCGCGACGGCGCGCGCCCGGCTCGCGTGAGGACCGTCACCTCGCGCCGGGGCGCCGGCCCGCGAAACTCCAGGTATACGCGCCCCGCGCGCGGCGCGCCGTCCGCCCGCGCCGCCATCCGCGGCACGATCGACACGCCCATCCCCAGCGACACCAGGCCCAGCGCCGTCCCGATCTGCGTCGTGCGGCACACGACGCTCCGCCCGAGCCGCTTCGCGGCGCAGAACCCCGCGATCTGCCGGCCCAGGCAGTGCATCTCGTGCAGCGTCACGGTGGGCAGGTCGCGCAGCGCCGCCAGCGCCACGTCGTCCGCCCCGGCCAGGGGATGTCCCGCGGGCACGACCACGACCATCGGCTCCTCCCCCACCGTCCGCACCTCGACGCGCTCGTGGTCGATCGGCGAACTGGCCACGGCGCAGTCGAGTTCTCCGTCCGCGACCGCCTGCACCAACCGATCGGTCAGGTCCTCACGAACGGTGATCGCCGCGCGTGGGAACTCCGTGCGCAGCGCCGCCACCGCCCGCGGAAGGAGGAACGGCGCCATCGTGGGGATCGCCCCCACGCGGAACTCGCCCTCGCCCGCCTCGACGTCCTCGTGCAGATGGGCGCGGGCGTCGCGCACTTCGGCGAGGATCGCCCGAGCCCGGGGCAGCAGGGCGCGCCCGGCGTCCGTCAGCGCCACGCCGCGGCCCAGACGGTCGAACAGCCGCCCGCCCACCGAGCGTTCGAGCCGCTGCACCTGCTGGCTCAGCGAGGGCTGCGCGACCCCACATCGCTCGGCGGCGCGGGTGATGCTGCCGGTCTCGGCGGCGGCGACGAAGTACGCCAACTGGTGCAATTCCATAGGCACATCCTATGCATGGCCTCGTCAAAGCATCTTGGACATGAATGTCTGAGTTTTCTACACTCGCGCCGGCGTCAGCGCCCCCGCCGGACCCGTCCACCCGAGGAGACCAAGCCATGACCGACGACCGTCACCCCACGCTCACCACCGCCGAGGGCGCGCCGATCGCCCGGCAGCACGCCCTGACCGCCGGACCCCGCGGCCCCGTCCTGATGCAGGACGTCCAACTCCTCGAGCAGATGCAGCATTTCAACCGCGAGCGCATCCCCGAGCGGGTCGTCCACGCCAAGGGCTCGGGCGCCTACGGAACGTTCACCGTCACGCACGACATCTCCAGGTTCTCCAGGGCGTCGATCTTCTCCAAGGTCGGCAAGAAGACCGAACTGTTCCTCCGCTTCTCGACCGTCGCGGGCGAGCGAGGCGCCGCGGACGCCGAACGCGACGTGCGCGGCTTCGCCGTCAAGTTCTACACCGACGAGGGCAACTGGGACATGGTCGGCAACAACACGCCGGTCTTCTTCGTCCGCGACCCCTACAAGTTCCAGAACTTCATCCACACGCAGAAGCGCGACCCCAGGACCAACGTCCGCGACATGGACATGCAGTGGGACTTCTGGTCCCAGTGCCCCGAATCGCTGCACCAGGTGACCATTCTCTTCTCCGACCGCGGCATCCCCGCCTCCTACCGCCATCTCCACGGATTCGGCAGCCACACCTACTCCCTCATCAACGCATCGGGCGAGCGCGTGTGGTGCAAGTTCCATTTCAAGTGCAACCAGGGCATCCGCAACTGGACGGACGATCACGCCGCGGAGGTGATCGCGCAGGACCGCGAGAGCCACCAGCGCGACCTCTTCGGCGCGATCCATCGCGGCGAGTTCCCGTCCTGGACCCTCAAGATCCAGGTGATGACCCAGGCGCAGGCGGAGCAGTTCCGCTGGAACCCCTTCGACCTCACCAAGGTCTGGCCCCACGCCGAGTTCCCGCTCATCGAGGTCGGCAAACTTGAACTGAACCGAAACCCGGAGAACTACCACGCCGAGGTCGAGCAGGCCGCGTTCAAGCCGTCCGCTCTGGTCCCCGGCATCGGCGCCAGCCCGGACAAGATGCTCCAGGCGCGGCTGATGTCCTACGCCGACACGCACCTGCACCGGCTGGGCGTGAACCATCACCAGGTCCCCGTCAACAAGCCCCGCTGCCCCGTCATGCACTACATGCGTGACGGCCAGGGCGCCACCGCGGAGACCTACGCCGGCGCGGCCAACTACTGGCCCAACACCCGCCCCGGCTCGCCCATGCCCAACGAGGCGTACACCGACCCCGCGTGGGACCTGGGCAAGGCCGTCGTCGACCGCTACGACTCCACGAAGGACCACGACGACTTCACCCAGCCGGGCAACCTCTACCGACTCTTCGACGAGGGCCAGCGCGACCGCCTGACCTCGCGCATCGCCGGCGTCCTCAGCCAGGCGCGAAAGGAAGTCCAGATGCTCCAACTCTGCCACTTCTTCCGCGCCGATCAGGACTACGGCATGCGCGTGGCCCAGAAACTCGGCGTCGACGTCGGCGCGATGATGGCCGGCGCCCACCGCTGAGCCACCGGCCCGATCCGTTCACGCGGCGCGGACGTAGACCCTGTTTGTCAGCGTTCGCGCCGCGTCTTTGCGCCAAAGGCGGCCCCCTCCGGAACCCAGGTTGCCCCCGCCGTTCGGGGCGCCTACTGTCCCTCTCAACCGCCGGTGGCCTCAACGTGCCGGGACCCGACCCCCTTGAATAGGGATCGACCCGGATCGAACTGGGAATCTGCTGGCAGCGTCGACCCGCATGTGCGAACCGACGCTCCGATCCCAGTTGGCCGCCCTTGCCCAAACATTTAGGCAAGCCACGCCATCCAAACGCAGCGACCGTCCGCGCTCTCCGCGCGCCGGCCGCAGGAGACTGTTCCTCTTGACTTCGACCCCCTTCGATTCGCTCGGCCTCTCCCCCATCCTTCTTCGCGCCATCACGGAGGAGGGCTACACCAGCCCCACTCCGATCCAGGCCCAGACCATCCCCGTCGCGCTCTCGGGGCGCGACGTCCTCGGCTGTGCGCAGACCGGCACCGGCAAGACCGCCGCGTTCGCGCTGCCGGTCATCCAGTCGCTGATGTCCGAGGCGGTTGACAAGTCCCGTCGCGGCGCCGCGCTGCCCCGGGCGCTCGTGCTCTCGCCCACCCGCGAACTCGCCTCGCAGATCGCCGACTCGTTCCAGGCCTACGCCCGGCACACCGGCCTCTCGCACACCACCGTCTACGGCGGCGTGAGCCAGCGCCACCAGGAGCGCGCCCTCCGCAACGGCGTGGACATCCTCGTCGCCACCCCCGGGCGCCTCATCGACCTCCTTGAACAAGGCGTCGTCGATCTCTCCGCCGTGCGCATCCTCGTCCTCGACGAGGCCGACCGCATGCTCGACATGGGCTTCATTCAGCCCATCCGCCTGATCGCGGCCGAACTGAGCGAGCCCCGCCAGACGCTGCTGTTTTCCGCGACCATGCCCAAGGAGATCATGCGGCTCGCCGATTCGCTGATGAAGAACCCCGCCAAGGTCTCCGTCACGCCGGAGGCCACGGGCGAACTCCGCATCGCGCAGTCCGTCTACATGGTGCCCCGCGGCAGCAAGCCGGCGCTTCTCCAGCACCTGCTCCACGAGGGCAAGGTCGCCCGCGCCGTCGTGTTCACCCGCACCAAGCACGGCGCCGACAAACTCTCCAAGCACCTCAACCGCGCCGGCGTCTACGCGGACTGCATCCACGGCAACAAGTCCCAGAGCCAGCGCGAACGCGCGCTCGCCGGCTTCCGGTCCGGACGCAACCGCGTGCTCGTCGCCACCGATGTCGCCGCGCGAGGCCTCGACGTTGACGGCGTCACCCACGTCTTCAACTTCGACCTCCCCGTCGAGGCCGAGGCCTACGTCCACCGCATCGGACGCACCGGTCGCGCCGGCGCCACGGGCGAAGCCATCTCCTTCTGCGACACCGACGAGCGTCAGCACCTCCGGGGCATCGAGCGCCTGACCGGCAAGCGCTTCGACCTCATCACGACGCTGCCCGACCTCAAGCCCTACTTCGTGGTTCCCGCCGGCGCGCCGACCAACGCCCCAGCCCCCACCCAGCGGCCCGAGCCGCGCCCCGTGCAGCGCCAACGGCCGGCGCAGACCCCCTACCAGCGCCAAGCCCCCGCGCCCGATCAGCGCCAAGCGCCGCACCCTCGCCAGGCGCCCGTCCAGCCCCGCGCGCCGCGCCCTTTCCAGCAGCCCCGACCCGCCGGGGAGGGCCGCCCCGTCGCGCCGCACAACATCGGTTTCAACAACGCCTCGCGCTCGGCGCCCGCGGCCCAGCCCGGTTTCAACACGCCGCGCCCCACAGGCGGCGCCGCCCCCGCAGGCCACGGCGCCCCTCGCTCCAAGAGCAACCACAAGGGCTCGAACGGCGCGCGCCCGATGGAGAACCGCCCGCGCAAGCCCATTCCCAGCGCCGTCCGCTCGGGGCCCGCCAAGCCGGCCCCCGCATCCGCACCCGTCCATTGCGAGTTCGCCGCGCCGGCGGCCCGTCCGACCAGCGCACCGCGACCCCAGCGCCCCAACCGCCACGGCAAGACCGGCGGCGCGCCATTCCCCGGCCAGCCCAACCGCAAGCCCGGCCGCGGCCCGACCAACGGCCCGCAGCACAAGCCCGGCAAGGGCGCCGGCGCCCACCGGCCCTGAAGCGAGCCATCACAAGCCGAGCGACTTGAACGCCCTGACCGTCAGGCGCCGACGCGCCCGGGCGTAGCCCGCCCACGGGTCCCGCCCGCGCAGCAGCGCGGGCGCGTCCCACACGGTGAACTGCGCGCCCCCCTTCACTTCCGGCAGGTCGTCCCATTGCACCGGCGCCGACACCGGCGCGCCGGGGCGCGCCCTGGTCGAGTATGGCGCCACCGATGTGGCGCCTCGCCCGTTCCGCAGGTAGTCCACGAACACCCGCCCCGTCCGCGCCGCCTTCGTCATCTTCGAGAGGTATCGCGACGGCGCTTCCGAGGCCATCTTCTCGGCGACTGCGCGTGCGAACGACTTCACCTCGTCCCAGCCCGCGCCCGGCTTGAGCGGCGCCACGACGTGCAGGCCCTTCCCGCCCGAGGTCTTCACGAAACCTTCCAGCCCCGCCCCATCCAGGATCTCCCGCACCCTCAGCGCCGCCTCGCGCACGCGGGCGAACTCAACGTCCTCGCCGGGATCGAGGTCGAACGTCATCGTGTCGGGCCGCTCCAGGTCCCCCGCGCGAGAGCCCCACGGGTGGATCTCCAGAACGCCAAACTGCACGAGCGTCACCAGGCCCGCGACCGATTCCACGCCGATGTACGTCGCCGGTCCGCCCTTCTCCTCCAGTTCCACGCCCAGCACGGCGCCGCCGAATGACTCCCCAACGTGCTTCTGGAAAAAGCACTTCCCCGCGCGCCCGCGCGGGCAGCGCACCGTGCTGAGGGGCCGGTCGGCGATGAACGGGAGCATCCGCCCCGCCGCCGCCTCGTAGTACGCCGCCAGATCGTGTTTGGTCAGCCCCTGCTCGGGATACAGAACCCGCGTCGCATTGGTCAGTGTGACGCCGGCCACCTGCACGGGCCCATCCTTGTCGCCGCCGCGCCGCCGTCGGGGAGATCTCTTCTTCGCCGGTTGCTCCAATGAACTGGGCGCGCCCTCAAGGCGCACATCGGCGGCCGGCTTGTCCTCACGCAGCCCCTGGAACGACGGGTGCCGGAGCCGACCGTCCCCCGTCCACTCGGTGAACTCCACCTCCGCCACCAGGCGCGGCTCCACCCATCGCGCGCCGCGCCGCTCCGCGGCGCTCAACTGGTTGGTCAGGGGCGCACGATCGATCGCCGAACGCTTCAGGCGTGCCGCGATATCGGAGAGCGTCCGCCCGTCGAACCCGGTCCCGACCTTTCCGACGTACACCAACCGCCCCGCGTCATCGTGCGCGCCCAGCAGCAGCGCGCCGAATCCCTGGCGCGAACCGGACGGCGCGGTCCAGCCCACCACGACAAACTCCTGCCGGCGCGTGCACTTGACCTTCACCCACGTCCGCGACCGGCCCGGCGTGTACACCGCGTCCGCACGCTTGCTGACGATCCCCTCCATGCCCCGCGCGCACGCCCCGCGATAGACACGCTCGCCATCCCCCAGCACGTGCTCGCTGTATCGCATCACGCCCTCCCCGCGCCCCACCAGGCGAGCCAGCGCCAATTTCCGCTCCAGCAGCGGCCGGTGGGTCAGGTCTTTGTCGTCAATCTGCAGCGCATCGAACACCAGGAACAGCATGCGGTCGACCTCGCCGGCCTTGAGCGCCTTCTGCAGACCCTGGAACGAGGTTCGGCCCGCATCGTCCACCACCGCCGCCTCGCCGTCGAGGACCGCCCGCTTCACCGCCAGTTTGCGCATCGCCGCTTCGATCGCCGGGAACTTCGCCGTCCAGTCGAGCCCCGTGCGCGTGATCAGGCGCACGTCGCCCCCGTCGAGCGCCGCCAGCAGCCGGTAGCCGTCGTACTTCGCCTCGTGCAGCCACGCGTCCCCCGGGGGCGGGCGCTCAACGAGCGTGCAGAGTTGGGGCGAGAACCGGCGCAGAGCGCTCGCGCCGCTGCGCCGGCCGGAGCGCGCCCGGGGCGCCCCATCCGCCCCCGCTGCGATCTCCGCCATGACGCGCCCGCTCTGAACGCTCACATCGCCCTCTCCTCCCCATTCGGGAGCGCCGTCGCTGGCCGCTTCGTCGTCATGCTTGATCAGCAGCCAGTTCTTCGCTTCCTCATCGCCAGCAATCCGCGTCAGCGTCCACCCGCCCCGCAGTCGTTCACCTTCGAGCGTGAACGACATCTTGCCCTTCCGCAGCGCGCCTCTCGGATCGCGGTCCATCGGCGTCCACTGGCCCCGGTCCCACAACATCACCGTCCCGCCGCCGTACTGACCCTTTGGGATTGTGCCCTCGAACGCGCCGTACTCCAGCGGATGGTCCTCCACCCGCACCGCCAGGCGCCGATCCTTGGGGTTCACAGACGGCCCCTTCGGCACAGCCCACGACAGGAGCACGCCATCGAGTTCCAGCCGGAGGTCGTAGTGCAGGCGCGACGCCGCGTGCTTCTGCACCACGAACGACCGCCCGCCCCGGCGCGGGCGCGCGCCGCCCTGCGGCTCGGGCGTTCGGCTGAAGTCCCGCTTGCTGGCGTAACGCCGGAGGCCCATCGCTTGCTCCCGCCTGGCGCCGCTTCAGCCCGCTTTCCGACGCGCCGCCGGCTTCTTCTTCGTGGCCGACTTCTTCTTTGCGGCCGCCTTCCGGGCCCCGCTGCGCTTCGCGCCCTTCTTCGCGCCGCTGAACGCCATGTCGCCGCCGCTGTCAGCGATGCTCTTGCGCAGGAGGTCCATGAAACTGATCGGCGCCGGCGGCTCGTCGTCCTCCTCCTGCTTCGCGCCGGCCTTGTCAGGCCCCGTCTTCCCGCTTTTGACTTTCTTCTCGATCCACTGCATCAGGTCCTCGCGGTACTCGTCCGTGTACTCCGCCGGATCCCACGGCTTGGACATGCTGTCCACCAGCGTCCGTGCGATCTTCTTCTCCGCGGCCGTCACGCCGTGCTTCTTGCCCTCGCCGCGCGGAATCTCCAGACCCTCGGCGGAACGCAGTTCCTGCGGGTACCGGAGCAGTTCCAGCACGAGCATGTCCCCTCGGGCCATCATGGCCGCGATGTACTGCCGGGTGCGGATCACCACCCGCGCGATGCCCACCCTCCCGGACTCCGCCAGCGCCTCGCGCAGCAGCACGTAGCCCTTCTCTCCGCCTCGGCCCGGCTCGAGGTAATAAGGCCGATCGAAGTACATCGGGTCGATCTCATCGACCCCCACGAACGCCTCGATCTCCACGCGCTTGGTCGCCTCCGGCGCGGCGCGCTTGAGTTCTTCATCGCTGAGCACGACGTAACTGCCGTCCTTGTACTCGTACCCCCGCACCACCTCGCCCCAGGGAACCTCCTCCCCCGTTTCTTCGTTCACGCGCTCGTACCGCACCCGGGCATGGTCGCGGCTGTCCAGCATGTGCAGTTGCAGGTCCGTCCGCCGCTCCGCCGTGTGCAGCGTGACAGGGACGTTGACCAGGCCAAAGCTGATATGCCCCTTCCAGATGGGTCTTGACACCGCGAGGCCCTCCCTCACGCCGGCCCGCCCGTGACCGGCAGCACGACGCCCGTGATGTAACTCGAATCCGCGTTCGAAGCGAAGAAGACGAACGCCGGCGCCACCTCCTCGGGCTGCGCCGGGCGCTCCATGTCCGACTTGCCGGTCTTCCGCCCGAACTCCCTCACTTCCTCAGCGCTGAACCCTGTGTCCGAAATGTTCAGCGGCGTCCACACCGGCCCCGGCGCGACGCAGTTCACCCGGATCCCCCGGTCCATCAACTCGTCCGCCAGCGTCCGGGTCAGCGCGTGGATCGCGCCCTTGGTCGCCGAGTAATCCGCCAGACGCGCCGAGCCCTCCAACCCCACCACCGAGCCCGTCGCGATGATCGACGAGCCGGGCTCCATATGCGGCGCCGCAGCGCGGGCCAGCCGGATGTACGCGTACACGTTCACCTTCATCGTCCGATCCAGTTCGCGCTCGGAGACCTCCGTCACATCGTCCTTGCGGTTCTGCCAGGCCGCGTTATGGACGAGCACGTCCAGCCGGCCGAACGCCTCCAGCGTGCGTTGGACGCATTCTTCGCTGTGCGCCGCGTCCTGAAGGTCGCCGAAGATCACCTCGCACCGCCGGCCCAACGCCTCGATCTCCTTCCTGACCAGCGCCGCGTCTCGCTTTTCTTCGGGCAGGCAGGCGATCGCCACGTCCGCGCCCTCGCGCGCAAAGAAGTAGGCCACCGCCCGCCCGATGCCCGAATCCCCGCCCGTAATCAGCGCCGCGCGCCCTTCCAACTTCCCCGCGGGCTTGTACGCCTCGCCGCGCCATTTCGGCAACGGCTTCATTTCCGCCTCGATGCCCGGCGGCTGCTGCGACTGCGCGGGGAACGGCGGCGAGGCGTAGCGCTTCTTCGGATGCTCCTGAAGCCCCGATTTTTTCGTCGAGCCCCGCTTCTTCCCCGCGCCCGCTGCGTTCCCGGGGCTCTTGGACGACGTCGTGCGCTTCATCGGCGGCTCTCCCGTGGTCAATGGATCATGCGACGGATGGAGTTTCGTGCGACGCCGTGAACATCGTGTGATCCGCGGGTGAGTTTGCGCTCATCGTCCGAAACGGAACAGGCGCGCATCCGCATTGGCGCGCCCCAGCACGTGGTCCGTGAGCATCGCCGACGCCGCGTGGCTGAACGTGATGCCGTTGCCCCCGAATCCCAGCGCGAACAGTTCCCGCTCCCGGCCCTGGGGAGCGCCGATGTAGCCCAGCCCATCCCTGGTCGCGCCGAACGTCCCGGTCCACGCGAACGCCGTCTCCAACGCCACGCCCGGCAGCAGCGCGCCAAGATCCTTCAGAATCGACGCCGCCTTGGCGCCGATCAACCGGTCCCGCAGCCGCTCATTCCGGAACGGCACGTCCGCCCCGCCCGCGATCAGACGGTCCCCGCGCCAACGCAGATACAGGTACGGGTCCGCCATCTCCCAGAGCATCCGCCGGTCCGCCCACCGACCCGGCGCCGGCGCCGTCGGCTCCGTCGCCAGCGCGTACGTGGACACCAGGTCCACCACGCCCCGTGGCAGGCTCGCCGCCGCCTCGAACCCCGTCGCGTGCGCCACCCAACGCGCCCGCACTCGCGGGCCGCGATCAGTGTGCAACGCCACGCCGCCGTCCAGAACCTCGATCTCCGTCACCGTAGTCCGGTCGTGCACCGCCGCGCCGGCTCCGATCGCCCGACGCAGCAGCGCGTGGCACAGGTGGAACGGATCCGCCTCCGCGGCGCTGGCCGACACGATCCCCCCCGCCGCCCGCACGCCCCACTCCGACTCCAGCCGCGCCCGATCGGCCCACTCCACCTCGAGGCCGGCCTCCCGGCGCGCTGCGAACTCCGCGCGCAGGTCGTCAACCCGCTCATCGTCCCGCACGAAGTAGATCGAGCCCGGCTCCGCGCACTCGACCCCCAACTCCGCGCACAGCCGCGAGAGCCCCCGGGTCGACTCCACCCCGATCGCGTACGCCCGCTCCGCGTCGGCGCGCCCGATCCTTTCCCGCAGGCGGTGCAGCGGCGTGTCGATGTCGTACATCAGCAGCGCCGTGCTCGCCGCCGTCGAGCCCTCCCCCACATCCCGCCGGTCCAGCGCCGCCACAGACAACCCCGCGCGCGTCATCGCGTCCGCCAACAACGCGCCCGTGATGCCCGCGCCGATCACCGCCACGTCGCACGCCAGGTCCCGATCCAAAGGCGGGACCACCAGGCCCAGCCCGTTCACCAGCGGCCAGAAGCAAGCGCCCGAGTGCAGGTCCATTCGGCTCCGCGAAAAGGCCCGCACAGCGGGGACGCCGTGCGGGCCAAAGAGAAACGCTTTAAGCGGTCGTCATCTCACCGCTGCGTGGACTCGGTCAGTCCCGAGCGCCGAGCGCCCGAGCCCGTGCTCGCGTACCCGCCGCCATTGCCCGTGCCGGATTTCGACTCCATCGAAGAGCCCGAGTCGGACTTGCCCGAGTTCGAGCGATCCCGCTCTGAGCCGTGCGAACTCTGAACCCGGATCTGATTCATGACGTCCTTCACGCCCAGCGCCGACTCGGCGATGTTCTCCGCCTCGAACTTGTCGCGACGCGAGTCAACCGTGCCCTTGAGCGTGACTTCACCGCTCTTGACCTCGACCTCGATCTCGCTGCAATCCAGGTCGCCGCGCTGCATCAGCCGGTCGCACACGTCCTCGCGGATGCGCTCGTCCGACCGGTTGTAGCCCTTGGGGGTCTTGCCCGAACCGCGCTGCTGCCCGGTGAACGCGCCGCCGCCCGTGGAGCCAAAGCCCCCCCAGCCGCCGGACTCGCCGCCCCAGTGACGCTGGTCGTTCGCGCTGTATCGGCCCGACCAGTCGCGCTGGCCGCCGCCGGAGGAGCCGGACCAGCCGGTGTCGTTCCATTCGCCGCGCCCGTACCCGCCCTGCGCAGGCGTCCCGTAGCGGCCAGGGCCCTGGACGCCGCCGTAGTCCGAGCCGCGCTGGAGGCGCTGATCGCCGAACCGCGCGTCGTAGGGATCGCCGCCGGTGTTGCCCCAGCCGGTCTGGGAGTAGCCCGAACGGTTCCCTCCGCCGCGCTGTTGGCCATAGCCGTAGCCCTGCTGCTGTCCCTGGCCGTAGTTCTGCTGCTGCGAGTATCCGTAGTTCTGCTGACCCTGCTGACCGTACTGGCCCTGCTGCCCGTACTGGCCCGGGCCCTGACGCTGCGAAGAGCCGTACCCGGCGTCCTGTCGCGGGTACGAATCGGAGCGGCGGTTGTCGTCGTCCCATCCCCAGTCGCCGCGCCCCTGACCCTGGGCGTAGCGTTGCTGCCCGGATCCAAAGTCGTCGTCCGACTGGCGACGCGAGTACGGATCGCCGAAGGGCTCCTCATAAGGATTGCCCTGGCGCTGCTGGTTGAAGGTGGATTGGCCGAACTGACGCTGACCCGGGTAAGCGTCGTCCTGGCCCCAGTTCTGGAATCGGCGACCGTGCATGGAGATTCTCCTGCCGAAGGTGAAACGAAGGGATGAAGGGCGAAGGCGTCTCCGCCACACCCATAGCATCCACGGGGCCGATAAATGGGCGTGAATCCCCGATGAATCGAGGATCATGGCCTTTCCGCGCTTCCTCGTCGGAGCCGATGACCACGAACTGTGCGCAAAGACGGTGACCATCCGCAGCAGGCCCTTGCCCCACTTCCAGCCCCGCGACACAATCCAACACCCCAGCCCGCCTCAGACACCCAAACCCGGAGCCGCCCCTTGCCCAGCCGAACCTTCCGGCGACTCACCCTCGCCGCGACGCTCGCCGCGTCCGCCTCGACCGTCGCTCTCCCGCCCAACTTCGTCAGCGTCCCCGTCGCCAGCAACTGGAACCAAGCGGTCGGCGCCACGTTCGCGCCCGACGGACGCATGTTCGTCTGGGAGAAGGGCGGACGAGTCTGGTTGGTCGAGAACGGCGTCAAGAGCGCCCAGCCCCTCATCGACATCAGCGAAGAGGTCGGCGACTGGCGCGACTTCGGCCTCCTGGGCTTCGCCATCGATCCCGACTTCTACAACAACGGCTACATCTACCTCCTCTACGTCGTGGACTACCACCACCTCGCGTTCTTCGGAACGCCCTCCTACAACCCCGCCACCAACACCTACTTCCGGGACACCATCGGACGCCTCACCCGATACCAGGCCAACGCCGCCGACGGATTCCGAACCGTCAACTACAACACACGCACCATCCTCGTCGGCGAATCCATCACCACCGGATTCCCCATCTGCCACCAGTCCCACGGCATCGGAGGACTGGTCTTCGGTGAGGACGGCTCCCTCCTGGCCTCCTGCGGCGACGGCGCCTCCTACGAGACGGTCGACTCCGGCGGGAACATCAACGGCTCGAGCAACACCGCGCTCGCCGAGGGCATCATCCGCCCCAAGGAAAACG
This sequence comes from Phycisphaerales bacterium, assembly GCA_016742055.1. GTDB lineage: Bacteria > Planctomycetota > Phycisphaerae > Phycisphaerales > UBA1924 > JACVCK01. Next base: position 1,743 of record JACVCK010000014.1, on the reverse strand, counting down.
TCGGCGCCTTCCGCTCGCAACTGGTCGACTCCCTCAGCGGCAAGATCATCCGCATCAACCCCGCCACCGGCGACGGATACCCCAGCAACCCCTTCTACGACCCCGCGGCGCCCCGCTCCGCCAAGTCACGCGTCTGGTCCCTCGGCCTGCGCAACCCCTCGCGCTTCGCGCTCCGGCCCGGCACCGGCAGCCCGAACCCCTCCGACGGCATGCCCGGCGCGCTCTACATCGGCGACGTGGGCTGGAATGCCTGGGAGGAACTCAACATCGCGACCGGCCCCGGCCAGAACTTCGGCTGGCCCATCTATGAAGGTATGAACACCCTCGGCGGCTACGCCGGACTCAACACCGCCAATCAGGACGCGCCCAACCCGCTCTTCGGCAACGGCCAGTGTTTCCAGCAGTTCCTCTTCTTCCGCCAACTGATCGTGCAGGACACCCTCGCGACGCCCTCCTTCCCAAACCCCTGCAACTCGGGCGTCCAACTCCCATCGACCCTGAACCTCTTCGAGCACAAGCGGCCCTCCGTCGATTGGGGCCGGCCCAACGGCCCCGCGCGTGTGCCCACCTACAACGGCGCCGCCGCGGCCGTCGCCAACGTCGGCGCTGCGGGCTCGCCCACCGCCGGAGCCCAGTTCGGCGGCAACTGCTCGATCGGCGGCGCGTGGTACACGGGAGACGACTTCCCGCCCGAGTTCCGCAACTCCTACTACCACGCCGAGTTCGGAACCCGCTGGATCCGCCAGTTCATCGTGAACGAGGACCATCAGGTCACGGAGATCCGCCCCTTCCACGACGCCGCCGGCGCCGTCGTCGCCGTCGCCACCGACCCGGTGAACGGCTCGCTCTACTACATCGATTACAACTCGCAGGGCCAGTCGCAGGTCCGGCGCATCTATTGGACGCAGAACGAGCCCCCCACCGTCGCCGCCTCGTCCAACATCCAGTTCGGCCCCACGCCCCTGACCGTGCAGTTCAGCAGCGCCGGAACGTTCGACCCCGAGGGCATGTTCCTCACCTACGACTGGAACTTCGGCGACGGCCTCGCGCACAGCGGCCTGGCCAACCCCACCTACACCTTCCGCGACATCCAGGACATCACGCACCTGGGCGCCTTCACCGCCAAGATCCTCTCCCTCAACCCGCCGCGTCCCACCGGCGGCGGCAACTGGGACCCGGAAGTCATGCGCGACGGCGTCTACCCGCCGGTCGGCTCCGACGACAGCCAGCAGCAGTACGACACCTTCCATAACAACGACCAGGGCAACGAGGACTGGATCGGGTACACCTTCTCTTCCACGCGCCAGTTCGTCGGCATGATCTTCCAGGAGGGCAAGCACTTCGGCGACGGCGGATGGTTCGACCAACTCCGCGTCCAGCGACGCACCGGCGCCGACACCTGGACGGATGTCTCGGGCCTGAGCATCACGCCCGTCTATGCCGCCAACAACGGCGTCAACTACGAGACCTACAACATCTCCTTCACCCCCGTGAACGGAAACGGCCTGCGGATCTACGGCCTGCCGGGCGGCTCCAACAACTTCATCTCCGTCGGTGAACTCCGCGTCCTGGCGATCTCCGCCCCGCCCAACACCGGCACGCCGACGCTCCGCGGGCCTCTCCGGCCCCGCCCGGCCCCGGCGGGTCGACGAAGCTCGAGGCTTCGCTGGCGCGGGTCGCCTTCATGTTCCCGGGGCAGGGAGCGCAGTTCCCCGGCATGGCGCGCGAGCTCTACGCCGCGGA
>JACVCK010000218.1 GCA_016742055.1 Phycisphaerales bacterium | reverse complement strand
GTGTAAGCCTCGCGCCGCCCGCCCGCGCTGGGCCCGCTTCACCCGCGCCACGCCCGCAGGACCACGCCCAGAAGGAGCGTCGCCAGCGGCGGCACGAGCACGACGGTCCAGCGGAGCAGCGTGAGCGCCCCGGGGTCCATCGGGCGGATGCGCGACGCGCGCCGCGCCTCGGGGCTCGGGGCGATCAGATCGTCCAGCCCCGCGAGCCAGTGCACCGACGCGTCGAACAGTTCCGAGTTGCCGGGCTGGAGCAGGACCGGACGGCCTCCAACCGTCTGCGCCGCCCGCGCCACGGCGTCGAAGAACCAGCCGTGCGCGCCGATCACCACAACGCGCTGGGGCGCGCCCGTGTCGGGCATCGACCGCTCCAGCGCCGCCGCGACGATCCAGGGGCCGACGACGTTGTCGCGCTGGGGGTCGGGCGTGGGCTGGGCGCGGGGGCTGACGCGTTCTTCCAGCGTGAGCGCGCGGTAGGAGAGCCACTGGGATTCGCCCCAGGTCCCCGCGCCGGCCGGCACGGTGAGCAGCGCCGTCGCGTGCACCCCGGCGGCGCTCGCGCGCTCGGCGTCGATCGTCATGGGCGCGGGCCAGGCCAGGTTGACGGTCAGGCCCCGCACGGCGCGCCCGATGGGGTGTGCGCCTTCCGCGTCGGGCAGCCGGAACTCCGGCCACGCCACCGCGCCCTGCGCCGTCGGCAGGCGCTGGAGCAGCGGGCGGCCGGAGTCCACGTCCAGACCCAGAGGTTTGAGGAACGCGACCATCGGGTCCGGCGAGCCGACGCGCGGCAGGGGGGAGGGCTCCACGCTCAGAAGCACGGATTCGCCCGCGCCGATCAGGCCCCGCGCCGCGTCGCCGAGCATCTCCGCGCGTTTCGCGCCCTCGGCGGCGGCGGCGGCGCTGGGGATGACGACCCACACGACCGGCCGGTCTTCCGCGCCCAGCGCGGCGCGCGTGGGGCGCTCGGGGCGCATGGCGACGGGCCACTCGGCCAGATCGACGCGCGCCAGGCGCAGGCGATCGAAGAGCGCGAGGAGGAACCGCGCGTCCGGGCCGATGGGCGCCCCCGTGTCCGAGAGCATCACCTGATCCACCGAATGCACCAGCACGAGCACAGGCGCCCGCACGCTGGACACGGCGCCGATCGCGGTTGAGATCAGTTCCTCCCCCGCGAACCGCGCCTCCTCGCCCGGAACCTGCTGGAAGAGACTCGAGAACGGGATCGCCGTCGCCGCACGCTCCGTCAGCACGATCACCGCGCTGTCGGACTCCAGGAGACGCGCCACGGCCACGAGGTCCAGGGGCTCGAGTTGCTTGAGCGTCTCGCCCGCGCTCAGCGCCCGGTCCCGCAGCGCCTCGGCGAGGGCCCGCGCGCGGGCCGCCGATTCGGCGTGCGCGCCGTGCGCCGCCGGCAGGGAGCCGGCGGCGCCGTCCAGTTCGGCGCCCAGGCGCGTCAGCGCCGCGCCCAGCCCGTCGCGCACGCGGTCCGCGGCGGGGATCGTGCCGGCGCCGAACGGGGCGGCGCGGGCGGCCTCGGCGGCGTCGGCGTTGGCCCGGACCTGGCCGGCCGCGACGCGCACCGCGCCGGCCATTTGTGCGAGGCGCTCCCGCTCAGGGTCCACGCCCGGCAAGGCGTCGCGGAGGGTCAGGAGCGAGTCGGAGAGCCCGCCCATCCCGTCCGCCACGGCGCGCGCCTCGCCGAGCACGTGGTCGATCGCGGCCTCGTGGGCCGCGACGCGCTCGGCGCGGCTCGCGGCGAGGCGGGCGAACATCTCGGCGCCGCCCGAGGCCGACCCGTCGATCCACGCCACGCCGATCTTGGGCGAGGCCATGCGGAGTTCATTGAGGAGGTCGCGCAGGCGCGCCATGGCGGCGGGGTCCACGCTCCGGGCCGCGCCGCCGGGGACCACCAGCACGTCCGCGGGGCCCTCGAGCCGGCCGATCAGCGCGCGGGTGCGATCGGAGAGGGAAAAGGCGCGATGCTCGGTGAGGTCAAACCGCGCGCGGGCGGGCAGGTATGAGTCGGCCAGGAGCGCCAGCCCGACGCACACCACCGTCGCGCCGAGCATCACCGAGAGAGCGCGGAAGCCGAACCGGGCCCGGCGCCGGTTGCGTTGGACGTTGTGCGCGTTCACCGCCACCTCCGGCTCTGCAGCGCGATGACCGCCGCCACGAGGAACCACGCGGCGCCCGCGATAAAGAACGCCACGTGCGCGGTGTCGAGGACGCCCTTGCCGAAGTCGGCCAGCCGCAGTTCGACGGAGAACGCCAGCAGGAAGCGGTCCAGCGGCGGGCCGATCATCAGCGCCCCGCGCCCCGTGGCCATCTGCAGCAGAAGCACGAAGAAAACCGTGCCCAGGAACGCGACGATCTGATTGGACGTCAGCGCGGAGAACAGCAGGCCGATCGCCAGGTAGAAGCCGCCCAGCAGCAGCAGGCCGAGGTAGCCCAGCGCCACGGCGCCGTAGTCGGGCTCCGAGAGCGAGCCCAGCACGGCGACGTACAGCAGCGTCGGGGCGAGCATGACGGTGAGGAAGCCCATGGCCGCCGCCTGCTTGCCGGCGACGATGGCCCACTCGCTCACCGGCGCGGTCATGAGCGGGTCGATCGAGCCGGTGCGCTGTTCCTCGGCGATCAGGCGCATGGAGATCGCCGGCGCGACGAAGATCAGCGTCCAGTTCGACAGCGCGAAGAAAAGGCGCATCGACGCTTCGTCGCCGGGCCTCAGCGCTCCGATGGCGAACACCGTCCCGGAGAGCGCCAGGTGCAGCGCGATCACCACCCAGCCGATCGGCAGGGAGAAGAACGAGGAGAAATCACGCCTCGCGATGGCCAGGGCGCCCCTCACGACGCCTCCCCTTCGGCGGCGCCCTCGATCAGCGACGCGAACAGCGACTCCATCGCGTCGTCCTCCCGGCGGAGTTCGCGCAGGCGCCCACCTTTGGAGGCCACCGCGGCGCCGACCGCCTCGCGCACGTCGGCGCCCCGCTGCGCCGGCGTCACGCGCACGCGCCGCCACGTGGTGGCGCCCGGATCCGACGATTCGGCCGCCGCGCCGATCCCCGGCGCCCCCAGCAGCGCCGCGACGACCTCGCCCGCGTCCGCGCCCGCGAACTCCGCCACCACCGCGCCTCCGCCGTGGCGCTCGCTGAGTTCGCGTGGCGAGCCGTCCGCCAGAACGCGTCCTCGGGCGATGACGATCAGCCGCTCGCAGGTCTTTTCGACCTCCGGGAGGATGTGCGAGGAAAGGATGACGGTGTGACGGCCCGCGAGGGAGCGGAGCAGCGCGCGGGTCTCGAGGATCTGCGAGGGGTCCAGCCCGCTGGTGGGCTCATCGAGGAGCAGCACGGGCGGCGCGTGCACCAGGGCCGCGGCCAGGCCCACGCGCTGTCGGTAGCCCTTGCTGAGCGCGCCGATCCGCCGGCGCGCCCCGTCGGGGTGCCGCCAGGTCTTTGCGGCCCCGTCCACGGCGCGGGGCGCCAGGGGGCGGGGGGCGGGGTGGAGCAGCCGGCGTGGGGGGGGGGGGTCCGACACCCGCATTTGTGGGTAAGGCGGG
>JACVCK010000217.1 GCA_016742055.1 Phycisphaerales bacterium | reverse complement strand
GGCGCGGGGGGTGCGCTGCCGCGTGCTGGTGGACGCCGTGGGGAGTCGGCCGTTCCTGCGGAGCGACCTGTGCGCCGCGATGCGTCGGGCGGGGGTGCTGGTGTGCGAGGCGCTGCCCGTGAACCCGCTCCGGATGCTGCTGGCGCGTGTGGACCTGCGGAACCACCGCAAGATCGTGGTCATTGATCATCGCATCGGGTACACCGGGAGCCACAACCTGGCGGAGGCGGACTTTTTGAGCAAGAAGAAGCCACGGGCGGGGGACTGGGTGGACGCGAGCGTTCGGCTCGAGGGCCCGGCGGTGGGCGCGTTGCAGGCGGTGTTCCTGGGGGACTGGCTTCTGGACAGCGTGGAGCCGGACGAGGAGGTGGAGCGGCTGGCTCGGCGCGCGCCGGTGGAGGTCGAGGGCGGCTCGGTGGCGCAGTTGATTCCGTCGGGTCCTGATCGGGAGTCGGGGGCGGTGCAGCAGGCGATGCTGGCGCTGATCTATGCGGCGGATCGGGAGTTGATCCTGACGACGCCGTATTTCGTGCCGGATGAGTCGACGCGGGCGGCGCTGTGCATCGCGGCGCGGCGTGGGGTGCGGACGACGGTGGTGGTCCCGGCGCATCCGGACGCTCGTCTGGTGGCGGCGGCGAGCCGGGCGTTCTTTCAGGAGTTGCTGGACGCGGGGGTGCGGATCCGGCGGTTCCGCAAGGGCCTGCTGCACGCCAAGACGTTCACGATCGACGGGGAGATCGCGGTCATCACGTCGGTGAACATGGACATGCGCTCGTTCTTCCTGAACTTTGAGAGCACGCTGGTGGTTTACGACCGGCGTTTCGCGGAGGAACTGCGGAGGGCGCAGCACGGGTACATGGAGTTGGCGCCGGAGGTGTCCGCGGGCGAATGGGCGCACCGGCCGCTGGTGAACCGGTTCGTGGACAACATCGCGCAACTGGCGGCGCCGCTGCTGTAGGGCGGCTCAGGCGGGGGGGTCGAGTCCGGGTCCGGCCCAGAACTCGCCGAGCGCCGCGCCGACGATCCGCGCGGCGTGGGCTCCGGCGGCGGCGCGGAGGCGGCTGAGGGGTTCGTCGGCCTGTTCGTCGCTGAGTTCGAAGGTGGAGTGGTGGATGGGCAGGAGGTTGGCGCCGCCGGAGCGTTCGAACATGGACCAGACCTGCTCCGGGGTGGCGTGGGCGTGCTCCCAGGGCTCGTAGGCGCCGATGCCGAAGACGGCAAGGTCGGGTCGGAGGTCGTTGAAGGCGTCGGTGTGCGCGGTGTCTCCGGCGAAGAGGACGCTGCGTCCGGCGCCGGCGAGGCGGTAGGCGTTGTAGCCGCGCCAGTGGTCGAGCGCGGCGCGGGCGCCCCAGTGTCGAGGGCGCATGGCGCGGACTTCGACGCCGCCGATCTGGGCGGCTTTGCCCCAGTCGAGTTCGATGACGTCGCCGAAGCCCTTGGGGATGAGGCGTGCGGTGCGGCGGGCGGTGATGACCACGGTTTCGGGATCGACGAGGCGTTTGAGGGAGGGCTTGTCGAGGTGGTCGAAGTGGGCGTGGGAGAGGAGGATCAGCCGGGGGCGGGGCAGGGCCTGGGGCGGCCGCGCTACGAGGCGCGGGAGGCCGATCGTCCGGGCGCCGACGGACATGCCGATGCGGTCGGACAGGACCGGGTCGGTGAGGATGTCCGCGCCGGCGAGGCGGATGAAGGATGTGGCGTGCCCGAGCCAGACGGCGGCGAGGTCGGCGCTCGGGAGGTTGAGTTCGGGCAGGGAGTCGATGGGCAGCGGCTGGCCCCGGACCGAGGCCATGAGGTGGCGGGGGTAGCGGCGCAGGCCGGAACGAGTCGCGGCGACAACGCGGTCCCAGGGTCGGCGCTCGGGGGGAGTTCCAGCGCTCATCGGCGTCTGATCGTACGGCGCGTGATGGGCCGGGACGATCGGGGGCCTTAGACTCGGCTCTGGGCTTATGAAGGAGGCAAGGACGATGCAGACACGGAATCTGATCGGCGGCGAGTGGGTGGGCGCGGATTCCGGGCGCGAGATCCAGGTGCGCAACCCTGCGACGGACGAGGTGGTGGCGATGGCGCCGGATTGCGGCGCTGAGGAGACGCGGCGCGCGATCGAGTCGGCGGCGCAGGCGCTGCCGGGCTGGAGCCGTCAGACGGCGGGCGATCGGGGGCGGGTCCTGCGGCGCCTGGCGGACGCGATGCTGCGCGATCAGGAGCGTCTGGCGCGTTTGATGACGCTGGAGCAGGGCAAGCCGCTGGGCGAGGCGCGGGGCGAGATCGCCTACGCCGCGTCGTTCATTGACTGGGCTGCGGAGGAGGGCAAGCGGCTGTACGGGGAGGTGGTTCCGTCGTCTTCGCCGGGCAAGCGGATCTTGACGCTGCGGCAGCCGGTGGGCGTGACGGCGGCGATCACGCCGTGGAACTTTCCAGCGGCGATGATCACGCGGAAACTGGGCCCGGCGCTGGCGTGCGGGTGCACGATGGTTGTGAAGCCCGCGGAGCAGACGCCGCTGTCGGCGATCGCGCTGGGCGAACTGGCGTTGGAGGCGGGGCTGCCGGCGGGGTGCTTCAACATCGTGACGGGGGACGCGAAGGCCATCGGTGGGGAGATCTTCCGGCATCCGGCGGTGCGGAAGGTTTCGTTCACGGGTTCGACGGAGGTGGGCAAGATCCTGATGAAGATGGCGTCGGAGAACGTGACGCGGCTGTCGCTGGAGTTGGGCGGGCACGCGCCGTTCATCGTGTTCGAGGACGCGGACCTGGACGCGGCGGTGGAGGGCGCGCTGGCGACGAAGTTCCGCAACGCCGGGCAGACGTGCATCTGCGCCAATCGGATCTATGTGCACGCGGGCGTGAAGGAGGAGTTTGTGCGCCGGCTGAGCGGCGCGATGGAGGGGCTGAAGGTGGGCCCGGGCGACGCGGAGGGCGTGCGCGTGGGGCCGCTCATCGACGACGACGCGATGCGGAAGGTGCGCGCGCACGTGGAGGACGCGCAGGGGCGGGGGGCGCGGGTGGTGTGCGGCGGAAGGCCGGTGGACCTGGGTTCGGGGTTCGCGAAGCGGTTCTATGCGCCGACGCTGCTCGACGGCTTCACGGACGAGATGCTGGTGTCGCGGGAGGAGACGTTCGGGCCTGTGGCGCCGGTGCGGTCCTTCGAGACGGAGGAGGAGGTGGTCCGGATGGCGAACGACTCGCCCTTCGGGCTGGCGGCGTATTTCTACACCCGGGACGCTTCGCGGCTGATGCGGGTTGCGGAGGCGCTGGACTACGGCATCGTGGGGGCGAACGACGCGCTGCCCAGCACGGCGCAGGCGCCGTTTGGCGGGGTGAAGCAGTCGGGCTTCGGGCGCGAGGGGGGGCGTCAGGGGATGCAGGAGTACACCACGGTCAAGTATGTGTCGTGGGGGATCTGAGAGGGCGGCGGGGCGGGGGTTGCGGCGTTCGGTACCATCGGGGCGGCTTGGGCCACGGAGGAATCGGCATGGGACGGAACCAGGACCTGATGTCACGGCGGGACGCGATCATGCCCAAGGGGGGCGGGGCGGGTTCACCCCCGGCGGCCGCGGG
>JACVCK010000216.1 GCA_016742055.1 Phycisphaerales bacterium | reverse complement strand
TTTTTTTTCACAGCAGAGGCCCGCATCCGGTTTAGGATTCCGTCTCGTTGGCTCGGAGATGTTTATAAGTGAAAGGCTCGGGCGCGCCCTCATGGACCACCGCCCCGGCGTCTGAGTCGAAGGCCTCGAGCGCTTCCCCCGCCCGAACCCCGCGATCCCCGTCACCCCCTACGACGGACGAACCATGCCGTTCTCGGACCGCGCCTACGACGCCGTCATCGTCGCGGACGTCCTCCACCACGAAGAAGACCCGCACCGACTCCTCTCCGAGTGCGTACGAGTCTCGCGGGGCCTGGTCATCATCAAAGACCACTGCATCCGAGGACCGCTCGCTCGATCACGCATCGCCTTCATCGACTGGGCCGCCAACGCGCCGTACGGCGTGAAGTGCCTCTACCGCTACAACACACTCCCCCAATGGCGCGAAACGCTCACCCGCCACCGGCTCAGCCCCGTTGAAGAGCAAACCTCCATGAACCTGTACCCCCCGGGGCTCAACCTGGTCTTTGGACGACGCCTCCAGTACCTGGCGGTCGCCCGACGCGACGACGGAGAAACCAACGCGTGAGCGCCGCCGCGTCCATGCCCTGGTCCCTCGTCCGGCTCGCTCGGCCCCACCAGTGGAGCAAGAGCGTGTTCGTGCTGATCGGGCCGTTCTACGGCCTGCGCGACATGGCCAGCGCCGGGCGCTCGCTGTGGGACTCGGTCTGGCCCGCGCTCCTGGCCGCCGCCGCCTTCGCGCTCGCCTCCTCCGCCTGCTACGTCGTCAACGACATTTTCGACCGCGACGCCGACCGCCGCCATCCCCGCAAGCGATCCCGGCCCGTCGCCAGCGGCGCCGTGCCGGTCCGCGTGGCGTGGGCCTGGGCCGCGGCGCTGCTGGCCGGCTCCGTCGCCCTCATCCTCTTTCTGCCCGACAGCGCGCGGATGATCGCCGCCAAGACGGGCGAGCAGCCCTTCACCATCTCCCCGCGCGTGCTCGTGGCGTTCACGATCGGCCTCTACGCGCTCAACGTCTTCGCCTATTCGGCCGTCATCAAGCACCTGGTGATCGCCGACGTGATGTCGCTCTCGATGGGCTTCGTGCTGCGCGTCATGGGCGGCTGCGCCGCCGTGGGCGTCACCCCCACCGTCTGGCTCCTGAACGTCACGCTCTTCCTTTCGATGTTCCTGGCCTTCGGCAAGCGCCTGGGCGAGCGGCGCACCCTCTCCAACGACGAATCCCTCGACCGCGCCGAGAGCCACCGCCCCGTGCAGGCCAAGTACACCGACGCCCTCCTCCAGATGATGGTCGTCGTGACCGGCGTCGCCACGCTCATGGGCTACGCCGGGTACATCCAGGCCCACGACGCCGACTACGTCCTGGGCTTCAACCTCCTGTGGCTCTCGATACTGCCCGCGACGTACTGCCTGCTCCGCGCCATCGTGCTCGTGGAGCGCGGGACGTACGACGACCCGACCGAACTGGCCACCCGGGACCGCGCGTTCCAGTTCGGCGCCGCGCTCTTCGTGGTCATCACCGCCGCCGTCCTCTGGGGATTCTGGGCCGCCTGACCACCCTCCGGGCGCCGGGCCATACGATGCTCATCGAGGCCGCTCCCGGTCGGCGTGGGCCGCCGGGCAGGCGCCCGCCTTTCGCACAGAGGAGTCACCATGTCCCGCGCCCTCTCCGTTTCCCTCGCCCTGCTCGTCGCCATCCTGGGCTTCGGCTGCGCCAGCGCGCCCGAACTGACCCCCCAGGCGCAGACCTCCATCCAGTCGCTGCTCTCGAGCGTCAACAAGGTCTCCGCCCAGTTCGACAGCGCCGCCGACGCCCTCGCCAACGTCCGCGACGCCTGGAACACCGACCCCGACGCCGCCATCGGCGCCTTCTCCCGCGAACTCATGGCCCTTGAAACCGCCGTCGGCGGCGCCACCGCCCCCGGCGACGCCCGACCCCTCTCCCAGTGGGACGGCATCCTCAAATCCGTCCTCGACTCTCAGACCGCCAACGCCACGCCCGAGCAGAAGCGCGCCCTCGAGTCCGCTTTCCGCGGCGCCCAGTCGCAACTCTCCCGCCTCCGCGACTCCTTCGCCCCCAACTACAACCGCATGATCGAACTCGGCGCCAAACTCCGCGAGAGCCCCTCCGGCGCCACCGTCGAGGCCCTCCTGCCCGAACTCCGACGCGCCGTCGCCGACTCCAAGAACGTCTCCTCCCGCTTCAACTCCTTCGGCGACGCCCTCGGCGCCCTCATCGATTGAGCCCCGCGCCAACCCGCGGCATTTCATCAGCGCCGCGCTCGCTCGACGAGCGCGGCGCTGTCGTTTCCACGCCGGCTGAACCGCGATTCACGCCGACTTCATCGCCGCGCCCGCGCTTCGCGCGTATACAAGGCATGATGAGCCCCGCCGCCCTCCGCGTCGCCCGCCGTTTCCTCGCGCTCGCGTTCGCCGCCGCGCCCCTCGCGCTGCTCGCCGCCTGCGCCGGCCCGCCCGCGCTCTCTTCATCGGACGCCCGCACGGAACTCCAGACGCTCCAGGCCACCGTCGAGCGCACGCGCCTCCAGTTCAACCGCGCCGCCGGCGCGCTCGCCGACGTCGGCGACGACTGGGACACCGACCCCGACCGCTCCATCGCCGGATTCTCACGCGAGATCGCCGCGCTCGAGTCCCGCGTCCGCGAAGCCGCGGCGCCCGGGGACGACCGCATCCTCGCCGCGTGGAACGAGCGCCTCCGCGCCGCCCGCGCCGTCGAACTCGCCGCCGCCCCCGACGACGCGGCCCCCGGGGCCGACCGCGCCCTGGGGCGCGCCGAAGACCTCCTCGCCGACCTCCAGGAATCGCTCTCGCCCGTCTTCTCGCGCTTCCTCGACCTCAAGGCCGCGTTTGTCATCGATTCGTCCATCGAAACCGTCGAGGACCACCTGACCGAGATCCGACGCGCCGTCGGCAGCAGCCGCGAAACCACCCGCCGGTTCGACCGCCTCGCCGAACAACTCGAACTCCTCTCCCGCGAACCCCGCGGCTGACCCGCGCCCCGCCCAGCCCGGCTCCTCCGCCAACGGCATCGCCCTTCAATCCAGCGACACCCGCCCCGCACGCAACAACTCCACCCCACGCACCACCGCGAACTCCCGCGCACGGCCCCCTTCCACGACAAACGCCACTTCCACCTGCGGCGAACCCACCGGGCTGAACCGATGCTCCCCCACGCGGTTCATCCGCCGCGCCGAACCGCCCTCCCGCAGCAACTCGATCCCGCCCATCCGCGACGCCTTCACCTCGAACCTCGCGCTCCCCGCGCTGTACACGCCCACGTACAGCCCCGCCGCGCTCTCCTCGAGCCCCAGGTCCGGCTCGCGCTCGTCCGCGCCGCCCAGCGACGTCAGATACTCCTCCACCCGCGCCGCCTCCCCCGCGCGCGCATGGCGCATCAGCGTGATCCCGTGAGGGCCGCGCACCTTCTGAATCCCCGGCGCCGCCTCGCACACCGCGCGCACCGCATCGACGCGATCCCGCATCGCCAGCGCGAACAGGGCCGCCGCCCGGGGCAAGGGCGCACGCAGGGCCCCCCCG
>JACVCK010000013.1 GCA_016742055.1 Phycisphaerales bacterium | reverse complement strand
TACGTGATGGGCGCGCCCTGCGTGGTGGTCCCGAAGTCGAAGGTGTCGTTGTTGAGGATCTCAAGGTCGCCCTGGGTGACCCGGATCTCCTGCGCGCCGCCGGGGGCGTTCACCGTGCCGATGAGGTCGATGTCGAAGGGGTTCTCGTCGGCGTCGTTGGTCAGGAAGGTGATGTCGCCCGTGACGGCGCCGGCCAGGTCCGCGTTCATGCGCACGATGAAGGTCGTGCTCTGCAGGGGCGGGAGGTTGGTCGATCCGGGGGGATTCACGAGCGTGAACGACCCCGTGACCGTGGGGATCTCGAACACAAGGTTCGCCGTGCCGTCGTTGAAGATCGTGAACGTCTTGGTGACCGGCACGCCCTGGGTCGTGGCGCCGAAGTCCACCGTGGCGCCGTCATTGACGATGTTCCCGCCTTCTTCGACGCGGATCTCCGGCGCCGTTCCGCGCTCGTCGCCGCCGGTGGTCATCGGCGCGACGCCGTCGGGATGGGCGAACCGCACGCCGGGGGTTTTGGCCAGCGCGTCGGCGCCGGTCAGGGCCTCCATCGCCGAGCGTGTGCGCACCACGAACGTCGAGGGCGCCAGCGACGGGCGGACCTCGCCCTGCAGGCCCGCGCGGCGCAGCCGGCGTGCGGCCTCGTCGAGGTCCACGTTCCCTTCAAACCGGACGACCAGTTGATTGATCGCGACCATCGTCGGCGCGACCCCGGGGGCGCTGGTCAGCGCCAGTTCCGTCGCCGTCCGAAGGTCGCCCCGCACCGGCTCGACCACCCAGAGCGGCTTCGAGCGGCCGGCCTGCCAGTATGGCGTCTGGCCCACCAGGTGCTCGGAGCGCGTCGAGAGCCCGAGCATCAGGTTCGCGCGGGTGATCTGCTCGGCGCGCGCTTCATCCGTCGGGAACGACAGCGCCGATGCGCCGCTCTGCGCCAAGGGGGCGCCCGACGCTCCGCCGCCAACCCCCAGAACCGCCGCGGACGCCGCCGCCCAAAGCGCGAGACCGGACATCCACCGACGACTGAACCGTGACCTCATGGGTCCTGCTCCTCAGATCGCTGCCTCGATTCGGAGCCGGGATACACGCCCCGGGCTCCCGTGCCGACGCTCCCCTCGGAGCCCCGGGCACGATTGGGAACCACCCCGCCGACCGGACCATACCCGCCCCGGGCCCTTGCTGTTCCGCGGCGCCGACAACAAACTACTTCATACCACCACTTTCCGGCTCGGGGGCCCCCTCCCGCCCGGCGTGCACCAGCGACAGCATCACCACCACGTCGCCCAGCCCGATCCGACCGTCGCCGTCCAGGTCCGCGTCGAACGAGAACCATGTCAGGTCGCGCGTCTCGCCCCAACGCTCGAACAGGACGACCAAATCATCGATTCCGATGATGTCGTCATCGTTGAGGTCGCCCCCGGTCCCCGCGTCCAGTTCCATGGGGATCTCGAAGCCGGGCAGGATGATGCGTCGGGGCTGGTTGCCGCTGGGGGGGTTGTAGATCGAGGCGCCGATGCGGACGTCGTCGATGTGCCAGCCGTGGAACTGGTTGAGGTTGTCGGACTGGAGGGAGAAGACCAGCCGGATGCGGCGTCCTCGCTGGTTGCGGAGGTCGAACCACTGCTCGCGCCACTGGTAGGTCAGTTCCTGGTGGTTGCGGAGGAGGGTTCGGATGACGGTCCCGGAGTCGGCGTCCACCACGCGGAGGGAGGCGAAGTCGTAGGGCGCGCCCTCGGTGTCGAGCAGTTCCCGGAACGAGAGGGAGTACGAGCCGAAGTTGGCGTTGGTGAGGTCGATGATCCGCGAGGTGATGACGTGGTTTGAGGAGGGGGTGTAGACGCCGTCGAGGTCGGTGGCCATCGTCTTGGCGCCGCTGAACGGGGTGGTGAACCCGGCGATGGCGGGCGGGAAGGGGATGGGGTCGCCCCAGTCCTGATCGGGCAGGCAGGGCGAGCCGGCGCAACTGAAGAAGCCCTCGAGGTCGATGGAGACGTTGTTCGCGCCGCCGCGCTCCCACTCGCCGATGAACCCCGCCACCCCGCGCGGGTCGGCGAAGGGGAAGGGCGAGTCGGGCGGTCCGGCCTGCCATCCTGGGTCGTCGCCCTCCATGTTGTCGAAAAAGACGACGTGGGGCTCGATGGGGTTGGCGTAGGCGGCGACGGGGATGGAGTAGCGGTTGGCGGCGTTGTAGGTGAAGACGGCGTAGGTGCGCTTGAGGAGTGGCGTGACCTCGGCGTGCGCGACGGTGTCGATGGCGCCGCGGGCAAGAATGACCACGCCCGGCGCCGGGGGCCCGCCGATGAGGTCGTCGTAGGAGACTCCGTCCTCGGGCCGCCAGAGGATCTGATTGGAGTAGGCGACGAGCATGGCGCCGGCGAACTCGCCTGCGGGGTCCGCGGGGTCGGGGTTGGTCCAGGAGATGGTGTTGACGGTGGGGGCGCGGGCGACGGACGGCGCTCGCGCGGGGGCGGGCCAGGTGAGCCCGTCGCTGAGCGAGGCGGCGGCGGCCTCGACGGCCGCGGCGGCGTCGATCAGCCCGTAACCGAAGGAGTCGCTGAACCGGGTGAGCATGTGGAACGGCCGGTTGGCGCCGACGACCACGTCGCGGCGCGCGGTGTGGTGGAGGATGCGCCGGACCTGCTCGGCGTAGAGGTCGGGGTTGACGGAGAGGATGAGGGCGGCGGTCCCGGCGGCGGTGGGGGCTGCGGCGCTGGTGCCGCTGAAGGTGAACACGAAGTCGCCGGTGATGTTGCTCTGCTGCTGGTTGTAGCCGGAGGCGCCGGTGACGTCGGTGGAGAAGATGCCGACGGTGCCGCCGCTGCTGGGCGCCGCGATGTCCACCCAAGGCCCGACGTTGGAGTACGAGGCGCGGGTTCCGATGTTGGTGGCGGCGGCGACGGTGATGGTTTCGGGGAGGGAGGCGAGCGTGGAGCGCCAGACGACGGGGCGCGAGTCGTTGCCCGCGGAGAAGAAGAAGCAGACGCCCTTGCCGTCGCGTCCGTTTCGGGCGAGGTCCTGCACGGCGTCGCGGACGACGTCGGGGAGGTTGGTGGGGTCGGTGTACCCCCAGGAGTTGGTGTGGATGGCGGCGCCGGCGTCGTGCGCGGCGTACATGGATGCGGCGACATCGGCGGCGAGGTTGAAGAGGGAGGTGGTGAAGAGCCGGGCCCTCGGCGCCGCGCCGCGTCCGCCGTAGTAGTTGGCTTCGGCCGCGACCAGGCCCGCGACGGCGGTGCCGTGCGAGGCGCCGGCGCCGAAGAATGAGCCGTTGTAATCGAAGTTGTTGAGGAACTCGCCGACGATGCGCTGGCGGAGTTCGGGGTGTTCGGTCTGCACGCCGCTGTCGAGCACGGCGACGGTGACGCCCTGTCCGAGCGTGGCGCTCCAGGCGTCGAAGGTGCGCGCGTCGTAGCCCGCGATGCCGCCCTGATAGCCGGTGTTGCGGTGGTGCCACTGGCGGAAGAAGTCCAGGTCGTCCACGCCTCCGGTGGGCGGGGGCTCCTGCGTGGAGCCGATCAGGTCGAGGAAGAACATGCCCGCGTCGGAGGTGTTGGTCTGGATGAGGAGCCGGCCGGAGGAGACCCCGCCGAACTCGGCGTCCATCGAGATCTGCAGCGTGGTGGATTCGCTCGGGGGAATCAGTTGCGCCGGGGCGTTGCGCAGCGAGAAGCCCGGGGGCAGCCGCACGAACAGCAGGCGGAGGTCGAGCGCGCCGATGTTGCGGACTTCGATCGACTTGATCACCGGCTGGTACCACTCCGCGGCGCCGAAGGACACGACGCCCCCGTTCGCCAGTTGCTGGCCGTCGAGCACGACCGCCATCTGCGCGCCGTCGTCGCTGTCGTTCACGCCCCCGGTCACCAGCAGGTCGAACGGGTTCTCGTCGGCGTCGTTGTTCAGGAAGGAAAGGTCCGCGGTGGGCGTGCCCGGCAGCGCGGCGTTCATCCGCACGCGGAACTCGGTGAAGTCGCCACCCGCCACCGGCGACTGGGGCTGCTGCGTCACCATGAACCCTGGGCCGACCGTGACCGTGCCGACCGACAGCGGAGCGCCGCCGACGTTGGCGACGCGGAACGTCCGCTCCACCCCGATCCCCAGCGGCGTCGAGCCGAAGCCGACGGTCTGCGAGTCGTGCAGGTCCACGCCGTCGAGGGACACGGCGATCTCCGCGGGTCCGGCCGCCGCCTGGACGTCGCCCGTCATCGAGATGTCGAACGGGTTCTCGTCGGCGTCGTTGTTGAGGAACGACACCGATCCCGCAACCGGGCCGGGGTCCTGCGTGGACATGCGGATGCGCATCGAGGTGGACTGGCCGGCGAGCAGCGTGGTCGAGGTGAAGCCGTCGGTGACCGAGAAGCCGCCCTGCACGCTGGGCTGGCCGAGACTGAGCGTTCCGCCGCCGTCGTTGACGACCGTGAAGACGCGTTCGACGTTCGCCGCCTGGTTGGCCGAGCCGAAGTCGACGGCGCCGCCGTCGGCGACGCTCAGGCCGTCGAACAGGACCCGGATCTCGGGCCCGGGGCCGTCGAGGGCGCCGTCGAGCGTGACGGCGGCGAGCAGGTCGGGGTGCGCGAAGCGCACGCCGCGGACCTGCGACAGACGGTCCGCCAGTTCGAACGCTTCGAGCGCGGTGGGGACGTCGGCGATGAAGACGGCGCGCCCGGGGCGCGGCTGGGGCGCTTCGGCGACGGGCGAGAGCGAAGCGACGAGTCTCGCGGCGTCTTGGGGGAGCGCGCCGTCCTCAAGCGCGAAGACCACGCGGTTGAACGCGACGAACGCGGGCGCCGCGCCGGGCGCGAAGGCCACAGAGAGTTCCTTCGCTTCCTTCCAGTCCGCGTCGTGGGGGCGCGCGATCCAGACCTGCGAGCGCATGCCGGCCTGCACGTAAGGCGCCGCGCCCGCCAGGTCGCGCAGTTCCGTGGAGACGCCCAGCATGAGCGTCGCCTTGTCCAGGCGGGCGCGTTCGGCCGACGAGAGTTCGGCCTGCGGACCGACCGCCGACGCCCAGGCGCACGGCGCCAGGAAGAGCGCGAGCGCGCTGCGGCGGATTTTCCGCCACGACCCCGAAAAAAGATGCGGCATGACCTTGGACTCCAGCGAAGCAGCGACCGTCGGCGCGGCGGCGCGCCGACCTCTCAGTGGCTGCCCGGCCACCCCCGGGCGACGATGCGAGCCCGTGCTTCGGAAGATCCCAAGTCCCGAAGCGCGGCTTTCTCCGCTCCGTCTATGGATGCAGACTACAACCCGAACCGCGCCCCTACAACCCCAAACTGGAAGGAATTCCGAGGGGCCGACTCAAAGCGAGGCCGCGATCCGCTGCGCCAGGGCCTTGCCCGCCTCGCCGTCGAGTTTGCCGGGTTTCCAGCCGATCCCCAGACCCGAACCGTCCGCGAACTTCGGGATGATGTGGAAGTGGACATGGAACACGGCCTGGTGCGCCTCGGCCCCGTTGTTCTGGAGGACGTTGTAGGCGGCGGCGCCGGTGGCCTTCAGGACGGCGCGGCAGAGGCGGGGCAGGACGCGCCCGATGGCGGCGGACGCCTCGTCGGAGAGTTTGTCCAGCGTAGCGGCTTCTTCCTTGGGGATCACGAGCGTGTGGCCCGAGGAAAGGGGCCCAATGTCGAGGAACGCCAGCACGTGCGCATCCTCGTACACCTTGTGGCAGGGGATCTCGCCCCTGACGATCTTCGAGAAAATCGTGCTCATGGGGGCATTCTAAGGCTGCGCCGTACAATCGCCGCGATGACGCCCGGCGCCGCCAGCCCGAACTCCCCGCCCGCCACGCGGAGCGCCATCCGCGTGCTGCCGGCGCTGCTGGTGAACCAGATCGCCGCGGGCGAGGTGGTCGAGCGCCCGGCGAGCGTGGTCAAGGAGTTGATCGACAACGCGATCGACGCGGGCGCGGCGCGGATCACGGTGGAACTGGAGCAGGGCGGGATCGAGTTGGTGCGGGTGACGGACGATGGCCGGGGCGTGCCGGTCGCCGAGGCGCGGCTGATGCTGGCGCCGCACGCCACGAGCAAGATCCGCGAGGCGACGGACCTGGATCAGATCGCGACGATGGGCTTCCGGGGCGAGGCGCTGGCGTCGATCTGCTCGGTGTCGCGCCTGACGGTGCGCTCGCGATCGATCGAGGAGCCCGCCGGCTGGCTGCTGAGCGCCGAGGGCGACACGATCGGCGAGCCCCGCCCCGAGGGTGCGCCGGTGGGAACCTCGCTGACGGTGCGCAACCTGTTCTTCAACACGCCCGCGCGCCGGAAGTTCCTCCGCACGGCGGGCACGGAGCAGACCAACGCGCTGGACATCGTGCGCGACCTGGCGATGGCGCACCCGGCGATCGCGTTCAAGGCGGTGTGCGACGGGCGGACCGTAATCGATGTGCCGCCGGACCAGACGCCGGCCCAGCGCCTGCTGAATGTCCTGGGGCGCGAACTGGCGCCGCAGATGCTGGAGGTCCACGCCGATGAGTTCGACGACGCACGGGGCCTGGCGCTGTGGGGCATGATCGGCCTGCCGACGATCGCCCGGGCCACGGCCAAGGCGCAGCGCATCTTCATCAACGGCCGGCCCATCCGCGACAAGACGATCCAGCACGCGGTGCGCGAGGCGTACCGGGGGCTGATCGAGCCCGGTCGCTACCCGACCGCGGCGCTGATGCTGCAGATGTCGCCCGAGGGCGTGGACGTGAACGTCCACCCGACCAAGAGCGAGGTGCGGTTCCGCGATTCGTCGCTGGTGCACCGCGTGGTGTTCCGCGCGATCAAGGAGGCGCTGCAGCGCGCCGACCTGACGCCCGACGAGCGTTGGAGCCGCCCCGGAAGTTCGCCCGGGGCGTCGCTGTATGGATCGGGCGTCATGCCGGCGGGCGGCGGCGCGTTCGCGGACGCCGCGGCGCCCGTCGAAACGTCCGCCGACACCGCGCGCCGGTTCGTGGATTACTTCAACCGTGTCTCGACGGCGGGGCGCTCGAGCGGCAACCGGTTCGATTACGACGCGCTGCGCGAGGCCGTGGAGCGCGAGCGGGCCTCGGAGCAGGCGCCGACGGCGCCCGCGCCCCCGAGCAGCCCCGCGGCGCCCGACGCCCTCCTGCCCGCGGCCCGTCCCGCCGAGCGCATCCTGCAGGTCCACAACTCGTACCTGGTCACGCAGGACGAGCACGGCCTGGTGATCGTCGATCAGCACGCGCTGCACGAGCGGGTGATGTTCGAGGCGCTCTCGGCGCGCCTGGCGCAGGGGCCGCTGGAGAGCCAGCGCCTGCTCACGCCCGCGACACTGAGCGCGCCGCCCTCGCAGGTGGAGAAACTGGGGGATCTCAGCGCCGTGTTCGCGCGGCTGGGCGTGGAGGCGGCGCCGCTGGGCCCGGACGCCGTGGCGATCCACGCGTTCCCGACGTTCCTCTTCGACCGGGGCGTGGACCCCGCGGAGTTCATCGCGGGCATCCTGGAGCGCGCGGAGGAGGAGGGGTTTGGGGCGGGGGATGAGGAGGCGCTGCACGAGGCGCTGGACATGATGGCCTGCAAGGCCGCGGTGAAGGCCGGGGATCGGCTGAGCGACGAGGAACTGCAGGAACTGATGCGATTGCGCGAGGCGGTGGACCGTTCGAGCAACTGCCCGCACGGGCGTCCGACGGCGATCCGGTTGAGCATTCGGGATTTGGAGAAGAGGTTTGGGAGAGGTTGAGGAACGCGAGTCCCCGATTCGGGGCCGCCTCGCAGGGGGCCAGAGCTACTCGTCAAGTTTGACAAGAAGAATCTTGAAACGAATAGGGGAGGGGGTATTCTGCGCTTGGGCGTTCGGTTGTGCTGGAGGGTCCAGCACGGTCGGGCGTCGTATTCGTGGAGTTCAAATCATGCGGATGGAGCGAATAGCGGTCGCGGCGTCGGCGATGACGGTGGCGGTCTGCGGCGCGGTGTGGGCGGAGATACCCGGGCCCGGTGGATCCGGGATGGCAGTGGGGCGGCGCCAACTGCGGCTGCTCGGCGGCGGTCCCGAGCACAAGTGTCGTAGGTTGCAAGATCTGCTGTAACAACGGCAGTCCACCCGGCGGCGGCGACGTGTTGGGATGTCATGCGTTCTGCAAGCAAGCGGTGTTCCCGTGTGTCGCGCCGTGCGGCCACTGGTGGAACCTTTGGGGGCCCTGCTAAGGAGGTTGACTCGTGGCGATGCCTTGGCGTTTGAAACAACGCCTCGCCGCCGCTTGTGTGGTTGTAGCCACTCTCGTCGCTGCCCTGACGGCATGGCGGGCGTTCAGGCCCGTGCGCCATGTCGCGCCGTTCGAGTGGAGGTCTATGCCGCACCTCTCGGAAGAGTTCAACGCGTCCATGACGGAACTCATTGACGTCGCATTCTCCAGGCAACTCTCCGATGAGAGAGCGGAGTTTGTGATGACATTGCTCGACCGCCACCTTCCGGCGCTTCCCGAGCGCCCGGTCGGATCGGAGCGAACTCCTGACGACGAGGAGGCGACGTTTGCCGTCGGCTATGCATACGACATCATGGGTGAACGCCTGCGTTTTGGCGGCATTTCCGAGGAGACGCGACTCAAGTTCAGCGAGCGGCTGGTCGCCGGACTTGATTCAACGAAGTACGAAGAGCTCATGAGCGCTATTCAGCAGTGTTGTTACAGTAAGTTGGTGGCGGACGAGGCGGTGCGCCAGCGTGTGATCAGACTTCAGTCGCATGCCGACAAGATGATCTGCTCCCAGGCCGTCCGCCAACTGGCGCACTACGACAAGATCGCCGACCTCGAACGGCGCGGGCGCTGGCCCCGTGAACGTCCGCCGGCATACTGGCGGTGAGCACGCCAAGCATGGACAGAGAGCCCGCATGACCATTCCCGAAAACATGACGAAACGCCTCATCGGCGCGGTGGCGATTGCGGCGCTCATGGTGTCGGCAGGCATGGCGTGGCGCGTGTTCGGTCGCGGACATGCGCCGTGCGGGTCGTGCGGCGCCGAATGGAGGCCGCGTGAACACCTCTCGCAGGAGTTCAACGATTCCATGACGGCGCTATATGCGTCGCGTCTCAAGCGACAGCTAAACGACGCCGAGTCCGGGCGATTCGTGGAATCTATTCAACGACACGCGGCCAACTTACCGTGGCAGTACACGACCTCCGCGTTGTCCTCCGCGGAGGAGGAAGCGAGCAGCGCCGTTGGCTTCAGTTACGCGCTCATCAGCGACCGACTTCGTTACGGAGGAGTCTCCGAGGTGTCGTGAGCGAGGTTCGTCGCTACGGTGCTGGCAGGACTCGAATCCAATAATCCGAGGGAACGGCTCGTCGCTATCGCCGCCGCATGCTACGGACGTCTTGTCGTCGAGCCGGATGTCAGAGCGAAGATCGTGGCGCTGCAGTCCGATGATATGAAGATGGTTCGCGAACAGGCAGTTCGCCAGTTAGCGCACTACGACAAGATCGCGGCGCTGGAGAAGCAAGGAGTCTGGCGTGAGCCCAAACCGCCGTGGCAGCAGTGAAGGATGGCGGCGGGGGTTCTCGCTGGTTGAGCTCCTCGTCATCCTTGGCGTGGTGGGATTGTTGATCGCTTTGGCGCTTCCGGCCCTTCGCGGCGCCTCCCAGGCCTCCCGGCGCGTTGCGTGCCTGGCCAACCTGAAATCACTGCACCTGGCGACTCGCATGTACGCCGAGGAGCACAAGGGGATGCTGCCGCTGGCGACGACAGGCGTATGGATCGGCATCGGCGACATCGCCCCCTTGGGCGACCTTGTCCGCTACCTTGATGTGCCGATTCCGCGCGAAGTGAATGGCGAGATGGAGGGGTTGAGCGGACCATACCTGTGCCCATCCGATCGCGAGTTCGCCGTGGAAACGGGCTTTAGCTACGGGTACCAGCCTTGGGTGTTCATGGCGATCGAAGGGCAGGAGCCGGTCTCCCGCCGTTACACGGCGAATCCGCGCCTCGTGCTCTTCGGCGAGCGGGGCACGTGGCATCCCGGCGAACCGATCCCCTCGGGATGGGAGAACCGCCCGGGAGGGAGCAACGCGGTGAACTTTGCCGGCGAGTTAGACTGGAACCTCACGTTGCAGGCCGCGGCGATGCAGAGTCTCCAATAAGTGACTCTCCTTACGGGCTTCTCCGTCCCATCGGGTCTTCCCGCCGCTCGTCGTACCACAGGCCCATGTTCTCGCGTTTCTTCGCGAAGCCGGGGCCGCGGAACGCGACGCGGCTGAACGCGCCCACGATCTCGCCCATCGAGTGCGTTCTCAGTTTGCGGCCGGAGGTCTCGACCTTTGAGGCGATCAACCGAAACGGGCCCTGCTTCTTCAGGCGCTGCGCGAAGATGATCTCCTCGCCGCCGTAGTACTCCTCGGGGTATCCACCGCTGGCGTCGAAGGCGGGTCGCGTGCAGAACATGAAGCAGCCGGCGGAGAGGCGGAGCGGCCGGTAGAGCGCGATCAGCGCCGCGAGCAGACACCGGGCCCAAAGCGGGACGGCGCCATCGAGCGTAATCAACGCTCCGCCGCCGACGCGGCCGCGGGCGAGGAGGTCGAGCGCCTCGCGCACGTGATGGGCTTCGATGAGCGTGTCGGCGTCGATGAAGAAGAGGATGTCGCCGGTCGAGGCGTGTGCGGCGCTGTTGCGGGTCGCGCTGATCTTGCGGCGCTCGACGCGGACGACGCGGGCGCCGGCCTCCGTGGCGATGGCGCCGGTGTTGTCGGTGGAGCCGTCGTCGGCGACGACGATCTCGTAGGGCTGGCCAACGGCGTCCGCGGCGGCGCGGATTGCGCGCACGGTGGCGCCGATCATCGCGGCCTCGTTGTGGGCGGGGATGCAGAAGGAGATCATGACGGATTCGAACCTCCCCGTCGCCAGTCGTTCAACCGGCCGCAGAGCTGGCAGACATTCGAGTCGCCGCTGAGTTGAAAGGTGCAGCGCTCGCAGCGGTGGAAGAGGCGACGTCGGAGGCGCGTTCCTCGCCGCTCGATCGGGGGTACGACCGCCGCCGCAGCCACCGCCGCCGCGCCCGCCACGACGCCGAGCCAGCCGATCGGCGCGACGGCCGTGAGAGCTACGAGTCCGAGGCCGCCGATCACGCCGGCGCACCAGGGATAGGCCCGCCAGAGCCTGTCGGAGCTGTCAAGGAAGAGTAAGGCGGGCAGGGACCAAGGCCACATCGAGCGCGGCGCCTCTGGTTCGATCGAACGAGAACGATGCAGGTCGATCAGCCTGAGCACAAGGGCCAGCACAGCGCCCCACGCGCCGATGGGAAGAAATATTGGTTGCAACGGAAAACGCCCCCTCGACCCAAAGTTGGGAAGGCGAGAGTAGACGACCGTGGCGCCGATCGCGAAGGGGATGGATCCGAGTATCAGCCACATGTGAATCCGTCGCTGGCGCCGCACATCGAAGCCACCTGCTTCGATGCGGCGCTTCCTCGGCTCGGGCCTGATCGTCTGCTCCCATGCCTCCTTTCGGCTCTCCAGCGGTGGAAGCTCGGCGGCGGGCGGCGGTGGCGCATCGTTCGAAGGGCGCGGCGCCACGCGCCAGTTGTTTGGATCGCGGCATTCCGGACAAAGGAACGGCGAGTTGGACAGGTTATACCCACACGACTGGCATCGCCCATCCATCCGGCGGACGCTGCGCAGGTGCTGACGGCCCATCAGCAGAAGCAGTCCGACCAGCGGCGCCCCGATGGCGACGCTGGCGAGGACGAAGCCCAGTGGTGCGGTCGGCGCATACCCGAGCAGAGGAACCAAGACAACGGCCGCGATGAGGAGATAGAGCGCAAATCGCTTCGGCGTCATCGGGATGACGCGGTCGGCGACGACTAGGCCCTCCTGGCTCCGGTCCGCGTCGGTCTCCCGCGTTCCGGTCCGGGCGATCCACAGCGCGAGGGCAAGAAAGAGAAGCACGCCGCTGGCTTCGCAGTACGCCTTGGGCATGCCCGCGAAAGCGGAGACCCGGCTATACAGCCCGCCGATGATGGCGCCCAGCGGCGCTCCGAGCAGGACGAGAAAAAGGCCGAAGCGAATGAAGCGCGGGATAGATCGGTGGCTCGTGGTCACGCGATTTCCGAAGGAGGGCGCGATGCTTGGGATGGATCGGAGCGTGGTTCTTCGTGCGCGTGTAGCCAAGCGTTCAGGTGGCCGCACTCCGGGCAGGTCTCGGTGAGGACATCCCGCATGGGGTACTCGCACTTCACGCAGAGCATGTCGCGCCGGATGCGGCGTTGGCGTTGATATTGGCGGACGCCGAGCCACAACGCGGCGGTCACACCGGCGAGGCCCGCGAAACCGAAGACGAGTTGTAGGTGCAGCGTACGGAACGACGTCAGCGCCATGAGGGTCGCGGTGAGGATGAACGCGCCCCCGAGCGTGGCGAGCGCCAGCATGGTCCTGCCGGTCGGCGCCCCTCCTCGGCGTCCGACCGCCAGGACGATCGCGATGAGCGCGCCCACAGACACGATCGCGCAGAGCGCGAGCGAAGCGGGATTGGCGTACAGCGGGGACATCGCGACCATCGGGACCGAGGCGGACAGGAGCGCCCCGATGCACAGCGCCAGCCGTTCCCAGGCGCTTAGAGCGCGGCCAGGCCGTTGAGATGGTGTGGTGGGGCTGCTCATCTCGGGACAGCTAGCGCCGTGTTCTCTCCACCCACCCCCTCACATTCTCCTCCAGAACCGTGAGCGGGATATGCCCGTGCCCCAGCACCACATCATGGAACGCACGCCGGTCGAATTTCTCGCCCAGTTCACGCTCCGCGTACGCGCGGAGTTCGCGGATGCGGATTTCACCGATCTTGTACGCCGTGGCCTGGCCGGGCCATGCGATGTAGCGGTCCACTTCGCGCTCGACGTTCTCCTTGGTGAGGCCGGAGTTGGCGAGCATGTAGTCGATGGCCTGCTGGCGGGTCCAGCCCTTGGCGTGCAGGCCGGTGTCCACGACCAGGCGCATGGCGCGCCACATCTCGTAGGTGAGGCGCCCGAAGTCGTCGTAGGGGTCCTGATAGAGGCCGCGGTATTCGGGCGAGCCTGGGGCGACCTTCTCGATCTTCGGGTTGGGGCTCTCGCCGACCTCGAGGCCCAGGCGTTCGGAGTAGAGGGCCCAGCCCTCGCCGAAGGCGGTGAACCACTGGGTGGAGCGCCACTCGTGCGCGCCGTCGAGTTCCTGGGCGATGGCGACCTGGTGATGGTGCCCGGGGACCGCCTCGTGCATCGTCAGCGGGATCATCTCGTACTTCGGGCGCTGGTCGAGGGCGTAGGTGTTGGCCACGAAGAAGCCCGCGGCGCCGCTCTTGAGCGAGCCGGACTGGTAGTACGCCGTCGTCTGGGAGGGCGCGATCAGCGGGTTCATCTCGCGCACGCCGTAGGGCAGACGGGGCAGGTGGCCGAAGAGTTCGGGCATGTGCTGATCGACGATCTTGGCGATGTTGCGGTAGGCCTCGAGCAGTTCGTGGGGCCGATCGAAGTAGAATCGGTCGTCCTTGCGGAGGTAGTCGAGGAAGCCGCGGAACCGGGCCTCGGGGTCGGCGTTGTTGCGCCCGACCCAGTCGGAGCGGGCGATGACCTCGCTCATCTCGGCGCGGATGCGGGCGACCTCGCTCAGGCCGATCTGGTGGACCTCTTCGGCGGTCAGGTCGGTGGTGGTGTGCCCGCGCAGCATCCACTCGTACATCGCGGCGCCGTCGGGCAGTTCGCTGGCGCCGATGGTCTGTCGGCAGGCGGGGACATACTCGTCGCGCAGGAACTTGCCGAAGGCGGTGAACGCCGGCAGCACGTCGCGCTTGACCACGTCGCGGGCGCGGATGGAGAGGGCGTCGTCGGTCGAGAGCGATCGGAACGGCGCGAACATGGGGTGCGACGCGGGGTCGCGGGCGTAGTCCTCGCCGCCGAGCGCCATCGCCTGCTGGGGGATGCGCGACATGATCGCGCGGGGCGGCGTGCGCCCCGAGGCCATGCCGGCGCGGAGGGCGTCGATGCTCTGGCTGAGGTACGCCGGCGCCGCCTCGAGGCGCTGGAGGTAGGCCTCCAACTGCGCACGCGAGGTGAACGCGACGCTCTCGGGCAACTGCGTGAGCGTCATGTGCGCGCCGTGCAGAGGGCCGACGGCGAACTGCCAGGTCTGGAAGCGGTCGGCCTCCAGGCGCTGGGTCAGTTCGTGCTCCAGAAGCGCCGCGTCAAGGCGGGCGGCGTCGGTCATCGCGGACCGGTCGAGCGAGCGGAGGGCTTCGAGCCGCGCGCGGGCGTCGGCGGCCCACGCGGCCCGGGCTTGGGGCGACTCGTCGGGCAGCAGGTGGTCGAAGCGCCGGTCGCCGCGACGGGAGGCGTCGATCGGGTCGCGCCGCGAGAGCGCCTCGAGGTCTTCGGTCAGGAGCTGTTCGATGGTCGGGGCGGCGAAGGACGGGGCGGCGCCGAGCAGCAGCGAGGCGCCGGCGAACAGGGCGGCGAAGCGGCGGGTGTTCATAGGGAAAGCGTACCGGCGCGGGCCGGTTCGGGTGGCATGGCCTTGCGATCCGGTTGGCGAGGCCATGGCGCCCGTGCGGGGCCGCGGCGGAGTCACACGTGGCGGAGTTTGTTGGCGCCGTTGAAGGCCGCGACCTTGTAGCACTCGGCGAGCGTGGGGTAGTTGAAGACGGCGTTGATGAAGTAGTCGACGGTGCCCTTGAAGGCCATGACGGCCTGTCCGATGTGGATGAGTTCGGTGGCGCCGGCGCCGATGACGTGGACGCCGAGGATGACGCGGCTCTCGGTGTGGATGAGGATCTTGAGCATGCCGGTCTCGTCGCCCATGAGTTGGCTGCGGGCGATCTCCTTGTACTGGGCGATGCCCGCCTCGAAGGGGATGCCCTCCTTGGTGAGTTGGTCCTCCGTCCAGCCGACCATGCTGATCTCGGGGATGGCGTAGATGCCGTAGGGGAAGAGGTTGGGCACGCTCTCGACGCGCTCGCCGAACATGTGGCACGCCGCGACCCGCCCCTGCTCCATGCTCGTGCTGGCCAGGGCCGGGAATCCGATCACGTCGCCGGCGGCGTAGATGTGCGCGACGTCGGTCTGGTAGCGCTCGTTGACCTGGATGCGCCCGCGGTCGTCGGCGTGGAGCCCGGCCTTTTCAAGGTTCAGCCCTTCCGTGGCCCCCTGACGGCCGATGCAGAACAGCAGGCAGTCGGCCACCAGCGTCTTGCCCGATTCCAGCGTGGCCTGGGCCATCTTGTCGTCGCTCGAGCGCGCGCCCTCGGGCGTGTCGATGACCTCGATCTTCACGACCTTCTCGCCCATGCGGAGCGTCATGCCCGCCTGCCGGAGGTGGTACTGCAGCGCCTCGGAGATCTCGCTGTCGAGGAAGTCCAGGAGTCGCGTCTTGCCCTCGATGAGCGTCGTGCGGACGCCCAGCGCCTGGAGCATCGAGGCGTACTCCGTGCCGATCACGCCGCCGCCGACCACGATGATCGAGCGCGGCAGGCGCGGCATCTTCAGGAGCGCGTCGGAGTCCACCACGTTCACGCCGTCGAACGGCACGAACGAAGGGCGCGCCGGCGTCGTGCCCACCGCCACGACGAAGTGGTCCGCCGAGAGGATCTCCGTCCGCCCGCCCTCGTCCTCCACGCGCACCGTCTTGGCGTCTTCGAACGTGGCCCGGCCCCGCAGGAGCGCGATCTCGTTGTTCAGCAGCGCCCGCGTGGCGACCTCCACCTCCGCGCTGATCACCCGGCTGCACCAGGTGATCAGGTCCTGGATGCGCGAGTCCCGACCCGCCGGCCCGCCGCCCTCGCCCACCCCCGAGTACGGATCGGTGTACGGGCCCAGGCGGCGCCCAGAAACCATGTGCAGGATCGCCTCACGCAGGGACTTGCTGGGAATGGTGCCCGTGTTGATCGCGGCGCCGCCGACGACCGACTTCTTCTCCACCACGCAGACCTTCTTGCCCAACTTGGCCGCCTGGATCGCGGCCTTCTGGCCAGCCGGCCCGCTGCCGATCACGCAAAGGTCGAAGTGACGCATCTTGGTGGGTTCCGGTCGGGGTTCGGCTGGCGTCCGGGGCGCCCGAGCCCGGGCAAGCGTCCGGTAATCATGTGGTTTCTGGCGCCGCTCCTCGGGGCCGCGGCGAGGGCAGCATACCTATCGGTCCGATGGGCCCGCAGGTTGGCTCCCGGGGGCCAACCGACGGCCGGACCGCCGCTTCCGGGCCCCCGGGGGATTCTTTGCGCAATCTTGGCGTCGCGCGGGTGTCCGATCGGGGGCCTGCCGGGGAAACTGTCTTAACACAAGAGGTCTGTTCCAACCCCCTCAGGAGATGAGTCCCATGAAGAGTCTTTTCTCGCTCGGCGCGATGGCCACCGCCCTGGTGTCCGCGGCCGTCGCTCAGTCGGTCACGGTCGATCCGGCCCTGCCGACCTACACCCCCACGCAGGGCGTCTCGGGCACGATCAAGAGCATCGGCTCGGACACGATGAACAACCTCATGACCCTCTGGGGCGAGGAGTTCCGGAAGTTCTATCCGAACACCAAGATCGAGATCGAGGGCAAGGGTTCTTCGACCGCGCCCCCGGCGCTGATCGAGGGCCAGGCGCAGATGGGCCCGATGAGCCGGCCCATGAAGTCCTCCGAAGTGGACAAGTTCGAGGCGGCGTTCGGCCACAAGCCCTTCGCCCTCCGCACCGCCGTGGACGCGCTGGCGGTCTACGTCCATAAAGACTGCCCGCTCGAGTCCCTCTCGCTCGATCAGGTCCGCAAGATCTTCTCCGTGGACGGCCCGGAGATGACCTGGGGCGACATCGGCGTCACCGACGCCCGCTTCGCCTCCAAGCCCATCTCCCTCTACGGACGCAACTCCGCCTCCGGCACCTACGGCTTCTTCAAGGAAGTCGCCCTGGGCAACAAGGACTACAAGCCCAGCGTCAAGGAGCAGCCCGGCTCGTCCGCCGTCGTGCAGGGCGTGGCCAAGGATCTGTTCTCGATGGGCTACTCCGGCATCGGCTACAAGACCGCCGACGTCAAGGCCATCAAACTCTCCGCCGGCGGCCCCGCGTTCTCCGCTGACGCCGCGAACTGCTACTCCGGCGACTACCCCCTCGCCCGCTACCTCTACGTCTATATCAACCACGCCCCCGGCAGCGCGATGGACCCCCTCCGCGCCGAGTTCATCAAACTCATCTACTCCAAGGCCGGCCAGGAAGTCACCGTGAAGGACGGCTACATCCCCGTCCCCGCGGCGATCGCCCTCGAGGACCTCAAGGCCCTCGGCCTGCGGTAATCTGATCCGCAACGGCGCCGACCCGGCGCCGCACGGCGACGAACATCACGGGCCGGACGCCGAAAGTCGTCCGGCCCGCTTCCTCTCCGCCTCCGCGCGAACGCATGTCGAGCCCTTCCGCCCAGCCCCGATCCAAGACGCGCCGCACGCACTGGCGCGTCCACCTGGCCGACAAGGTCTCGGGGTCGGTCGTCCGGGTTGGGGGCATCGGCGTGATCTTCGCCGTGCTGGGCATCCTCATCTATCTCGGGGCGGTGGTGGTCCCCCTGTTCGAGCCGGCGTCCACGGCGCCGCAGCGCGAGGGACGCTCGCCGATCACCCAGGCGCCGCTGTTCATCGACACCGACGAATACGGCGCGCAGTTCTTCGCCGTCACGCCCGACGGGCGGATGACCGTCGTCGCCCTCGACGGCTCCGACGCCGTCGTCGCCGACCGGCGCATCGTGCCCGAGGGCCGGACGATCACCGCCTTCAGCCGCGGCCCGCGCTACGGGCAGACGGCGTTCGGCTTCGACGACGGCTCCGTTCAGTTCGGCAAGGTGGGCTTCGAGTCGCGCTTCGAGCAGGCCGCGAGCGATCCGGCGCTCGCGGCGCTCGGCGTGGGCGAGCGGAAGGTGTATGACGGGGGCGTCGCCGAGCGCGTGGACGAAATGAACGTCCGCGTGGTCGCGCCGGTGGTGCAACTCTCGACGCCGGCGCCGGTGAAGTCCGGTGAAGGCCCGATCCGCGCGCTGGACTACACGGTGAACCCCAGCGGCGAACTGCTGGTGGTGGTGCGGGAAGACGGCACGGCGGTGTTTGAGGCGGTGCGGATCATCCGCCCGCTCGGCGGCGGAGCGCCGCGGGTCTCGCTGACCGACTTCCCCATCCCCTTCGCCGAGCCGCGCCCCGGCGCGGGCCCGCCCGACTGGCTGTTCGTGACGGTGGACTCGGCGAGCGTGCTGGCGGTGTGGCGCGACGGCACGTGCCAGCGGTACGCATCGGTGGATCGGGACAACATCTTCCTGGCCGAGACGCTGCGGCTCACGCCCGAGGGCGTGGGGATCGCCTCGTGCCGGCTGATCCTCGGGTCGCTGACGCTGGTGGTGGGCGATGAACGGGGCAACGTGACGGCCTGGTTCGCGGCGCGGGACAACCTCTCGGAGTCGCCCGACCTGCGCACGTGGTCGATGGGGCACGACCTGGGCCCGGCGAACGCGACCGGCGCCGCGATCAGCGCCATCGGCGTGAGCGACCGCGACCGCCTGATCGTGGTGGGCGACGAGGCGGGGGGCCTGCACGTGCGGCACGTCACCAGCCACAAGCACGTGGCGGAGATCGACACGGGCTTCGGCGGGCCGATCGTCGGGTCGCTCATCACCCCCAAGATGGACGGCATCCTGGCGCTGGGCGCCGATGGGCGCTGGAAGACCTGGAGCATGGACGTCGGCCATCCCGAGGCGACCTTCCGCTCGCTCTTTGGGCGCATCTGGTACGAGGGCGAGCCGGAGCCCGCGTTTGTGTACCAGTCCTCCTCGGGCGACGACGCCGCCGAGGTCAAGTACAACATCACCCCGCTGATCTTCGGGTCGCTCAAGTCCACCGTGTACGCGATGCTGTTCGCGGCGCCGCTGGCCGTGCTCGCGGCGATTTTCACCAGCGAGTTCCTCCACCCGCGCGTCCGCACCTTCGTCAAGCCGGTCGTGGAAGTGATGGCGTCGCTGCCGTCGGTGGTGCTGGGCTTTGTCGCGGCGCTGGTGATCGCGCCGTGGGTGGCCGAGCGGGTGCCCGGGTTCCTGCTCGCCTTCGTCACTGTGCCCGTGGGCGCGCTCCTGGCCGGGCTGATCTGGCAGTGCACGCCCGTGCGCGTGGCGACGCGCCTCTCGACCGGGGCGCGCCTCTCGGCGCTGCTGGCGATCGTCGCGGGTTCGATCGGCGCCGCGTCCGCCGCCGGGCCCATCGTCGAACGCGCCCTGTTCCGCCCCAGCCACGCCGACATGCTCGCGCTGGCCGGCTCGGTCGAGCCCGTGGCGCGCGAGGAATGGCCCGAATGGGTCGGCCGGCATCGCCAGACCCTCGGCCCCGACGACGCGCGCCGGCTGAAGAACGTTGGGCTCTACTTCCAGAACGGACAGGTCGTGCGCCCGGTCGGCGACGTGGCGGACCCCCAGATCGCCGCCCGCATCGCCCGCGACAACCTCGACCGCGCCAGCATCACGCAGTGGCTCAACGGCGTCATCGGCTCGCCGCTGCCGGGCTGGATCGTGCTGGGGTTCCCTCTGTCGGTGATCGCGCTGGTGATCGTCCGCACGGCGCTGATCGACCCTTGGCTGCGATCGTTCACCGCCGGCCTTTCCCGCGCCGGCGCCGGCGCGTTCGAACTGGCCAAGTTCTTCGCCGTGATCGCCGGCGCCGGGGCGCTCGCGTTCGTGCTGGCCGGCGTCATGACCGGCCTGGGCCTGGACGCGCGCGACTCGGTCATGGGCGCCTTCACGCCCCGCAACTCCCTCATCGTCGGCGTCGCCATGGGCTTCGCCGTCATCCCCATCATCTACACCATCAGCGAGGACGCCCTCTCCAGCGTCCCCGACTCGCTCCGCTCCGCCTCGCTCGGCTCCGGCGCCACACGCTGGCAGACCGCCATCCGCGTCGTCGTGCCCGTGGCCATGTCCGGCATCTTCTCCGCCCTCATGATCGGACTCGGACGCGCCGTCGGCGAAACCATGATCGTCCTCATGGCCACCGGAAACACCCCCGAGATGAAGTGGAACATCTTCTCCGGTTTCCGCGCCCTGTCCGCCAACATCGCCGTCGAACTGCCCGAGGCCCCCAACCACTCCACCCACTACCGCGTGCTGTTCCTCTGCGGCCTGACGCTCTTCGCCATGACCTTCGCCGTCAACACCCTCGCCGAACTCGTCCGCCAGCGCTTCCGAAAACGTTCCGCCAGTCTCTGACCCCCGCTCCATGACCCACGCCGACCCGCACAACCAGCCGCAGAAGCGCCCGCGCCGCACGCCCCTCGCGGCCCGCGGGGAGCCCATGGTCTGGCTCACCGGCGCGTGCCTGAGCGTGTGCCTGCTCATGATCGCCGGCCTGCTCGCGGCCGTGCTCGTGCAGGGCTCGGTCACGTTCTGGCAGCCCCGCATCCATCAGTTCACCGTCGCCGACGGTTCCGTGGTCATGGGCGTGCCCGTCCGCGAAGAGGCCTACGACGCCGTCGGCGAGGAACTCGCCGCCATCCACGCCGCACGCGACGCCGGAGCGCTGCCCGATGGCTCGCTCCACGCCGACGGCCGGCCGATCCGCCGGCTCTACCGCGTGGGCAACCGCGAGGTCTACGGCGAGCCGTTCCGCTGGGTGTCGCTGTACACGATCCAGAACTTCGAGACTCCCGCCCGCGCCACGCTGCTTGAGCGGCGCGAGTGGGGCGTGTGGGTCGGCATGCCGCAGTCCGTCGTCCGCGAGGACCTGCGCCCCGCGCCCGCCGAGGGCGAAGCGTTCGAGGCCGAGGGGTTCGCCACGATCGAGGGCGAGGGCGGGGCACGGCGCGTGGAGCGCGCCGTCGTGCAGACCCCGGATGGGCCCCGGCTGCGCGAGCGGGTGTTCATCGCCGAGGGCCCGGACGCCGCGCTCAGCGCGCTCCAGCGCCTCCTGCCACAGGCCCTCGAGCGCTGGCGGCGGATCCATCACCTCAACCAGGCCGCCATCGGCGAAATCAACCACGAACTCGAGCGCGAGCGCCTGCGCCACCGCGAGGTGGAACTGCGCCACGCCGAGGGGCGCGTGACCGACGCCGCGCTCGGCGCCTCGCTCGCTCGCCGCGACGCGCGACTCGCCGAACTCCGCGAGGAGTACCGGCACGTCGAGGCCGAGGTCGCGGAGATCGACCGCGAGGACGCCCGCTGGCGCTTCGTCATCGTCGAGCCCACCCACGGGCGCTTCGCCCCCGTGCGGCAGACCGAGCCCGACGAGTTCATGCGCCTCTCGCAGATCGTCCGCGCCGTGCCCGCCAACGACCTCGACCTTGCCGGACGCCTGGGCGTCTACTTCTCGCGATGGGGCGAGTTTCTCGGCGGCCAGCCCCGCGAGGCCAACACCGCCGGCGGCGTCTTCCCCGTCATCTTCTGCACCGTCCTCCTGACCATCCTGCTCAGCATCGTCGTCGTCCCGCTGGGCGTGATCGCGGCGCTGTACCTCCGCGAGTACGCCAAGCAGGGCCTGATCGTCTCCGCCGTCCGCGTCGCCGTGAACAACCTCGCCGGCGTGCCGTCGATCGTCTACGGGGTGTTCGGCCTGGGCTTCTTCTGCTACACGCTCGGCCGCTACATCGACGCCGGGCCCACCGTCGTCTGGCCCAAGAGCAACTGGCTCCTGGGCGTCGTCGGCCTGCTCGTGCTCACCGCCGGCGCCGTCGTCGCCGGCTTCCTTGCCCGACCCGTGCCGGGCCAGCCGGTCGCTCGCCGCGCCAGGATCCTGGCCTGGAGCGGCGGCCTGCTGTGGCTCGGCGCCGTCGCGCTCCTGGTCGCGCTCTTCGCCCGCAGCCCCTTCTTCCACGGCTTCTACCGCGCCCGGCTGCCCAGCCCGACCTTCGGCGCCAAGGGCCTGCTCTGGTCCGCGCTCACGCTCGCGCTGCTCACGCTCCCCGTCGTGATCGTCGCCACCGAAGAAGCCATCTCCGCCGTGCCGCGCACCCTGCGCGAGGGCTCCTACGGCTGCGGCGCCTCGAAGTGGCAGACCATCCAGCGCATCGTCCTGCCCCGCGCCGCGCCGGGCATCATGACCGGCGCCATCCTGGCCATGGCCCGGGGCGCCGGCGAGGTCGCCCCGCTCATGCTCGTGGGCGCCGTCAAACTCGCCCCCGAACTGCCCTTCTCAAGCCGCTTCCCCTTCATCCACGTCGAGCGCTCGTTCATGCACCTGGGCTTCCACATCTACGACGTGGGCTTCCAGAGCCCCGACTCCGAGGCCTCCCGACCCCTGGCATGGACCACCACGCTCCTGCTCATCGTGATCATCGCCGTACTCAACCTCACCGCCATCTCGCTCCGCGCCCGGCTCCGCCGCAGGTTCGTCACCGGGGCCTTCTGAAACGAATTCTTTTCAAGGCAGGGCTCGCACCATGGCCGTCACCCGGTCAACAATCAAGCCGATGACCACGCACTCCGCGCCCACGCCCTCCGTCCCGCCCCAGGGCGCGTCCGTCGAGACCGGGCTCGAGTCGCTCGCCGCGACCGGCGTGCAGTTCACCGTCATCGACGCCATCCGCAACAACCGCCCCTTCACGCCCGCCGTCCACGAGACCATCCTCGAGCAGGACGCCATCGTCGAGGTCAAGGACTTCTCCCTCCACTACGGCCCCTCCAAGGCCCTCCACAACATCAGCATGCCCGTGCCCCGGGGCAAGGTCACGGCGCTCATCGGCCCATCGGGCTGCGGCAAGTCCACGCTCCTCCGCTCGGTCAACCGGCTCAACGACCTCATCGACAGCGTCCGCGTCACCGGCG
Organism: Phycisphaerales bacterium; assembly: GCA_016742055.1. Taxonomy (GTDB): domain Bacteria; phylum Planctomycetota; class Phycisphaerae; order Phycisphaerales; family UBA1924; genus JACVCK01. The sequence goes on along the minus strand of JACVCK010000013.1, from coordinate 4,303 downwards.
AGATCCTCCTCGAGAAGTCCCCCGTCTACGCGCCCAACGTGGACGTCATCGAACTCCGCAAGCACACGGGCATGGTCTTCCAGAAATCCAACCCGTTCCCGATGTCCATCTTCGAGAACGTGGTGTACCCGCTGCGGATCGACGGCGAGAAGCGCAAGAGCGTCCTCAAGGACGCCTGCGAGCGGGCCCTGCGCGGCTCGGCCCTGTGGGAAGAGGTCAAGGACCGACTGAACGAATCCGGCCTGTCGCTCTCGGGCGGTCAGCAGCAGCGCCTGTGCATCGCGCGGGCCATCGCGGCCGAGCCCGAAGTCCTCCTCATGGACGAGCCCTGCTCCGCCCTCGACCCCATCGCCACCCTCCGCATCGAGGAACTGATCAACGAGATCAGCAAGCGCTTCACGGTGCTCATCGTCACGCACAACATGCAGCAGGCCGCCCGTGTGTCGGACTACACCGCGTTCATGTACCTGGGGCGCCTGGTGGAATACGGCCCGACCGCCGAGATCTTCCAGAACCCGCGGCTCCCCGAGACCGAGCAGTACGTGACGGGGCGGTTTGGGTGAGCGATGTCCCCGAAGCCGTCTCTGAGGCTCTGCGAAGAGGCGGATGGGATGCGCTCACGGGATGAGGCACGAGCATGCCCCCCGCGCGCCGGCCGAGGCCGGCGGCCCTGAAGGAATAGTTCGGACGTTGTCAGGGTGATGTTCCCTGCCCGCTCAGCGCCGCTTTCGCTGCCCCGACGCCGATATCCCTTCTAGAGTAACCCCCTTTCCGCCAGTCCCGTCCCAGCCGGCCGGGCCGCGGCCTTGGCCGCCCCGAACCTCCTCGCCGGCGCCTCGATCCACCCGCCATGAGTTCCCAAATCAGGGCCGCACGCCCCTCCGTCAACGGCTGGAACGCCCAGTACCTCGAAGAGCAGTACGAGCGGTGGCGTCTCGACCCCGAGTCGGTCGCCGAGGACCTGCGCTCGTTCTTCCTCGGCTTTGAACTCGCCAAGGCCAACGGTCAGGCGGCCGCGATCCCCACGGCGGCGATGCCCGCACCGGGCCCGACGCCCTCCGGCGTCCCCGGCACGGTCACGCGCGTCGCGCCGCTGGGGCTGGCCCGGCTCGATGAGCGCGACCTGCCCGCGCTGCCCAAGTCCGCGGCCGTGGCGCGCCTGATGTTCCACTACCGGGACGCGGGCCACCTCTGCGCCGACGTGGACCCCTTCGGGCGCGAGCGCCCGCTGCCGGAGGAACTCAGCCCCCAGGCGCACGGCCTGGCCGAGGCGGACCTGGACCTGGTGTTCGACGCGTCGCCGATCCCGATGAGCGGCCCGGCGCCGCTGCGCGAGATCATCCGCGCGCTGGATGACACCTACTGCCGCACGGTGGGCGTCGAGTTCATGCAGGTGCAGGACGCGGCGGAGCGGACGTGGCTCGCGGAGCGGATGGAGTCCTGCCGCAACCGCCTGGAGTTGTCGCGCGGCGAGCGCGTCCACGTGATGTGGCAGTTGTTCAAGGCCGAGTCCTTCGAGAAGTTCCTGCACACGCGGTACCCGGGCGAGAAGCGCTTCTCGCTGGAGGGCGCGGAGTCGCTCATCCCGATGCTGGACCGCCTGATCGAGGCGGGGTCCAACCTGGGCGTCGAAGAGATCGTGCTGGGGATGGCCCACCGCGGGCGGTTGAACGTCCTGAACAACATCCTCGGCAAGACCGAGGAGCAGATCTTCACGGAGTTCGAGGACAACTGGGAAGAGGACTTTGTCGACGGCGGCGGCGACGTGAAGTACCACCGGGGCTACTCGGGCGAGCGCGCGACCCAGGGCGGCAAGAAGGTGTGGCTCGCCATGGCGAGCAATCCGAGCCACCTGGAGTTCGTGGGCGCCGTGGTCGAGGGCCGCTGCCGCGGCAAGCAGCGCATCCGCGCCGACAAGGACCGTCGGCGCGTGATCCCCATGCTGATCCACGGCGACGGCGCGGTGATCGGCCAGGGCGTGGTGGCGGAGGTGTTCAACCTCTCGCAACTCGAGGGCTACACCACCGGCGGCACGATCCACGTCGTGGTGAACAACCAGATCGGCTTCACGACGGGCCCCGAGGACGCGCGCTCCACGCGCTACTGCACCGACATCGCCAAGATGATCGAGGCGCCGATCTTCCACGTCAACGGCGAGGACCCCGAAGCGTGCGTCCACGTGGCGCAACTCGCGATGGAGTACCGCCAGAAGTTCCGCAAGGACGTGGTGATCGACCTGTGGTGCTACCGGCGCTGGGGCCACAACGAGAGCGACGAGCCCTCGTTCACCCAGCCCGTGATGTACGCGCTCATCAAGGACAAGCAGAGCGTCCTGCAGCGCTACGCCGAGCGCCTGCTCGCCGAGGGCGTCATCACCCAGGCCGACGTCGAGGACATCAAGGCCAAACTCGACGCGGCGTTCGACAAGGCCCAGGCCGCCAGCAAGGTCAACCCCTTCGACCCCACCATCGACCCCGGCAGCCGCAAATGGCAGGGCTTCGGCAAGGCCTACTCCTTCGCGCCGACCGAGACGGGCGTGAAGATCGAGACGCTGCAGGAAGTGGCCCGCGCGATGGGGCGCACGCCGAACGACTTCCGCCTGAATCGGAAACTCGTCGCGCTGCTCAAGGCCCGCGCCGCGTCCTGCGACTCCGAAGACAACGAAATCGACTACGCCACCGCCGAGTCGCTCGCCATCGGCGCCCTGCTGGTCGAGGCCACGCCCGTGCGGATCAGCGGCCAGGACTCGCGCCGCGGCACGTTCAGCCACCGACACGCCGCGCTCCGCGACGCCGAGTCCGGCGCGCCGTACATCCCCCTCAACAACATCCGAGAGGTCGGCGAGCCAGGCGAGGCCCCCGCGGGCTCCCCCGGCGCCGACGGACGCCCGCGACAGGCGCGCCTGTGCGTGTACGACTCGCCCCTGTCCGAGGCCGCCGTGGTCGGGTTCGACTACGGCTACTCGCTCTCCGATCCCAACATCCTGGTGCTGTGGGAGGCGCAGTTCGGCGACTTCGCCAACGGCGCCCAGGTGTACTTCGATCAGTTCCTCGCCTCCGCCGAACTCAAGTGGCAGCGCTGGAACGGCCTGACGCTCCTGCTCCCGCACGGCTACGAGGGCGCAGGCCCGGAGCACTCCTCCGCCCGCCCAGAGCGCTTCCTGCAACTCTGCGGCGACGACAACATGCAGGTCGTCTACCCCTCCACCGCGGCGCAGGTCTTCCACCTGCTCCGCCGCCAGGTGCGCCGCCCCTTCCGCAAGCCGCTGATCGTCATGACGCCCAAGAGCATGCTCCGCACGCCCACCAGCCGCGTGCGCGACCTGGTCCGCGGGCGGTTCATGGAGATCATCGACGACCCGATGTTCGTCGCCGGCGCCGCGGACCGCGCGGGCGTGCGGCGCGTCATCCTCTGCTCGGGCAAGATCTACCACGAACTGGCCGAGCGGCGCGCCGCGCTGACGCGCGACGACATCGCGCTGGTGCGCGTGGAGCAGTGGTACCCGCTGCACACCGACCTGCTCCGCTCCACGCTGGAGGGGTACCCCAAGGGCGTGGAACTGGTGTGGGTGCAGGAAGAGCCGCAGAACGGCGGCGGGTTCCGCTTCATGGAGGCGGCGCTCCGAGAGCAACTGGGCGTGGCGAAGGTCGGCTACATCGGGCGCGAGGTCAGTTCCTCCCCGGCGGTCGGCTCCAAGAGCGCCCACAAGGACGAGCAGGAGGCGGTGATCTCGCTGGCGGTGGGCGTGGGCCCCGACGGCTCGCCCGAAGACGCCTCCGCCGTCGCGGTGATCGGCTCCCCCCCGCCCGATCGCGCCGCGCCGTCACGCCCGAAGGCCTCCGTCACCCGCTAGACTTGATCCTCATGCATCCGCGCGCCGGGGCCCGTCGCCCGAGGCGCCACGGCCCCACCCTGAGCAGCCATGCCCACCGACATCGTCATCCCCGCTCTCGGTGAATCGATCACCTCCGGCGTCATCGCCACCTGGCGCAAGAAGGACGGAGACCCCGTCCAGCGCGACGAAACGGTGCTGGAACTCGAGACCGACAAGGTCACCCTCGAACTGCCCAGCCCCGCCGCAGGGCTCCTCCGGCACAAGGCCGCCGAGGGCGACACCGTCAACGTCGGGTCCATCGTCGGACTCATCGAAGAAGGCGCCGCCGGCGCCGCCAAGCCCGCCGCCCCCCCGGCCACGCCCGACCCCCCCAAGCCCCCCCCCGCCCCCCCCCCCCCCCCCAACCCCCCCCCCGCCCCCAACCCCCCCCCCCCCCCCCACCCCCCCGCCCCCCCCCCCCCCCCCCCC
>JACVCK010000215.1 GCA_016742055.1 Phycisphaerales bacterium | reverse complement strand
TCGCGGGCCGGGGACAACCCGCGCGTGAAGCGAGGCGCCCTGTCCGGGGTAGCGTCGGCATCGCGGTCGGCGCTGGCGAAGTGGGACATCGCGCCGGCGAGGCGGAGCCGGTCGCTGGCGGCGACGAGCCGAACGATGGCCTCGGCGTCGTCGGGGGAGGCGCCGCCCCGGCTCATGCCGGTGTCGACTTCGACGTGCACGGGGAGCGTGGCGTCTCGGTCGCGCGCCCAGGTTTCGAGGGATGCGGTCTGTTCGACGCTGTGGGCGGTGAGGTGGAGGCGGCCCCGGCGTGCGGCGTCGGCGACGATGGGGTCGCCGGCGAGGTCTTCGAGCCACATGGGCCCGAGGACGAGGATGGGGGCGGCGACGCCGGCGGCGAGCAGGGGGCGCGCGTCCGCGGTGGTGTAGACGGCCATCATGTCGGCGCCGGCGCGTTCGAGGGTTCGCGCGAGTTCGACGGAGCCCATGGCGTAGCCGTCGGCCTTGAGGACGGCGCAGAGCCGCGCGCCGGCGCAGGCGCGGCGGAGCGTGAGGACGTTGGCCTCGACGGCGGAGAGGTCGATTTCGATCCAACTGCTGGGCCGCACGCTCGCTCCCGGCCCGGGTCCGTCCGGGCCTGCGTGGACGCGTAAGGGTCCGCGTGCACGCGCTGATTGTTCGCCGTTGGCGGGGCTGTGGACAGGCCCGCTGGGGACTCCTTGTATCGACGCCCCGGCGGCCCTACCATCATCGGACCGGACGGACCGTGTCTGTCCGGGTTCAGGCCGCATTGTTTCGCCTTTGTCGGGGTCTGCGGCCGGCCCCGAGGTTCACCGACGGGCCCGTAGGAGCCGTCGCGCCCCCCAGGATGGTTCACGCCCGGCGTCTCGGAACGACACGCCGCACGTCAGTCATCCCTTGGGGCAGCGCGCCGGACCGGGCTTCATGCTCACGGTTCGATATGACTCACACAGAACAAGCGCCCAGCCCCACCGACGAAACCAGCACGACCCCCGGCCCGCTCGATTCTGAGGAATCGGGCGCGACGACGCCCACGGCGGACGGGGAGGCCCCGAAGAAGAAGCGCCGTCGCCGGCGTCGGCGCTCGAAGTCGGGCGGCGGCGGGGAGGACGGGCCGGCGGACGCGCAGGGCGAGGCCGACGGGGGCGAGGACGTCGATCACGACGCGGAGCCGGTGGTGTTCGCGCCCGCGGCGGAGCCGGCGCCGGGCGCGAAGACGAGCGACATTTTCTCGACGCAGGACTTCGCTTCTCTGGGGCTTCGCAACAGCGTGCTCAAGGGCGTTGCGGCGTGCGGGTTCTCGTCGCCGACGAAGATCCAGGCGGACCTGATCCCGGCGGTGCTGTCGAACCGCGACGTGCTGGGGCAGGCGAAGACCGGCTCGGGCAAGACGGCGGCGTTCGGGCTTCCGCTGTTTCACATGGCGACGCGGGAGTTGGCGTTCCAGACGATCATCATGGTGCCGACGCGCGAGTTGGCGGTGCAGGTGGCCAACGAGATGGCGGACCTGGGCAAGTTCACGCCGATCCGCGTTTCGGCGGTGATGGGGGGCGAGTCGATCCGTGGGCAGGCGCGGGAGTTGGAGCGGGGCCCGGAGATCATCGTGGCGACGCCGGGCCGGCTGATCGACATGCTCGACCGCGGTCTGATGCACCTGAACAACGTGAAGTTCGTGGTGCTGGACGAGGTGGACCGGATGCTGGACATCGGGTTCCGCGACGACATCCGGCGGATCCTCAGCCGCATCCGTTCGGAGCATCGGACGATCTTCGTTTCGGCGACGATCAGCGAGGAGATCGAGCGCCTGGCGCGTTCGTTCATGCGCGACCCGGTGAAGATCGTGGCGCACGCGGGCTCGCTGACGGTCTCGCTGGTGGAGCAGCGGTACCTGCCGGTGCAGCCGTGGGACAAGCGGCGGCTGCTGCTGCACCTGCTGACGCACGAGGAGCCGGCCCTGACGATCGTGTTCTGCCGCACGAAGCGGGGCGTGGACGACGTGGCCGAGCACCTGCACCGCCACGGCATCGACGTGCAGGCGATCCACGGCGACATGCGTCAGGGCAAGCGGAACCAGGTCATGAAGATGATGCACGCCGGCTCGCTGTCGGTGCTGGTGGCTTCGGACCTGGCGGCTCGCGGGATCGACGTCGAGGGCATCACGCACGTGATCAACTACGACCTGCCGGAGGACCCCGAGGTGTACGTGCACCGGATCGGGCGCACGGCGCGGGCGGGGCGGCACGGCATCGCGTGGTCGTTCGTCACGCCCGAGCAGGGCCCGCTGCTGACGGCGGTTGAGAAACTGGCGAACATCGAGATCCCGCGTCTCGAGTACCCGGACTTCGAGCCCTCGCCTCCGCGCGAGGGTCGCGACGGCGGTCGGGGGCGCGGCGGGCCTCGTCCGCAGTCGGACGCGCCGGCCGAGCCGCCCAAGCCGCCCGCACGCACGCTGGCGGCGGCGCCGCCGAAGCCGGCGGCGGCGGTGGACGCGAGCCGTTTCCCTGGCGGCTTAGTGCCGACGAAGTTGCCGCCCCGCACGCTGGGCGGGCGCGTGAAGACGTCCCGTTCGGCGCGTTCGGCGCCGAAGCCGGAGGAATGATCAGCGCGTCGGCGTGCGGATCGATAAGACCAGGGCTGGGCGCTCGCGCTCGGCCCTTTTTACTTTGGCTTTTCCTTGCTCTTGTCGCCGCCGAGGAGTTTGTCGAGGACGCCGCCGATGCCCTGTTCGATGAAGCGCTGGGGGGCCTCGGTGGTGATTTCCTTCAGGAGGATGTCCACGGCGGGTTCGGGCTTGGCCTTGCCGATGGGGCCTTTCAAGCGGAAGGGCGTCATGGTCATGACGTCGAGGCCGGGGACCTTCTGGAAGACGCCGGCGACCTCGGTGACGAGCGCGGCGAGCGGGACATGGACGATGAGGTCCATGGTCTGGGCGGCGAGGTCGATGGATCCGGAGGTTTCGATGGCGAACTCGCCGATGGGGAAGCGTGTGCGGTCGTAGGTGGCGACGCCGTCGCGGATGCGGGCGATGATGGGTGGGAAGTTGTGGAAGAGGCGCCCGCGCGCGTCGTTCTTGGTGAACTTGAGGATGGCGCCGAAGAGGTCGTTGGTGTCGTAGCGGACGCTGCCGAGGTCGATGCGGAGGTCGGCGTTGAGGCCGCGGAGACTGATCTTGTCGGGCGTTCCGTCGCGGTTGGTGTCGATGGATTTTTCGAGCGGCGCTCGGAGGTCGGTGACGGTGACCATGGCGGGGCCGTCTTCCCGCCGCTTCTCGAAGCGTGCGAAGAAGGGCATGATGGGCTCGAGGACTCCGGCGCTGAGTTCCTGGCTGATCTCGTTGAGGCGCGCGGTGACGGGCTCGCTGGCGATGAAGTGGCCGTCTTCGACGCGTCCGCGCATGAAGGCGTCGGCGCGGGGCGCTTCGGCCTTGGCGGTGAGCGTTCCGCCCTGGCTGGAGAAGGACCGCGCGCTCAGGTTGGCGCGGACGGCGGCGCCGAGCAGGTCGGTGAGGCGGCCGTCGGTGCCCGCGAAGGCGTCGAGCAGCGGGGTGGGTAGGGATCCGTCGACATCGAGGTCGATCACGGCGGAGT
>JACVCK010000012.1 GCA_016742055.1 Phycisphaerales bacterium | reverse complement strand
ATAGCCGCCCGCCGCGCCGAGCGCGGCGCTGAGGATGCGGTGCTGAAGGGTCATGCGGGGTCTCCGTGTGGGGGGGCGTGCCGGCCGGGATTCGGCGGCGCTTGCGGCCCCCGATGAGGATAGGGCCGCGGCCCGCGCCGGTTGCTCCGCTTCCCCCGCCCGCGCCGGACAGTACCTTGGGGCGATGTTCTCGGCGCACCCGGACCATTCGAACTTGATGGTGTTCGAGCACCCGCTGATCGAGCACAAACTCTCGTACATCCGCGACCGCGACACGAGTTTCCGTCCGTTCCGCGCGCTGCTGTCGCAGATCGCCGGCCTGATGGTGTTCGAGGTGACGCGCTCGTTCCCCAGCGTGGACGTCGAGGTCGCCACGCCCCTGGAGCGGACCCGCTGCCGGCGCATCGACGCGCTCATCACCGTCGTGCCCATCCTCCGCGCCGGGCTGGGCATGGCTGAGGGCATCCTCGAGGTCATGCCCGAAGCGCGCGTCGGCCACCTGGGCATCTACCGCGACGAGGGCACCCTTGAGCCCGTCACCTACCTCAAGCGCCTGCCCCGCGACCTGGGAGCAGGGCCCGTCATCCTCGTGGACCCCATGCTCGCCACCGGCGGCAGCGCGGTCGCCGCGCTCGCGATCCTCCGCGGCTCCGGCGCCTCGGACCTCCGCATGATCTGCCTGGTCGCCTCCCCCGAGGGCGTGGAGCGGATGCGGCGCGAACACCCCGACGTGCGCATCTACGCCGCGGCGCTGGACCGGCGGCTGAACGAGCGCGGGTACATCCTCCCCGGCCTCGGCGACGCGGGGGATCGGATGTACGGGACGGTGTAAGCCGAGCCGGAGTCCGCGGCTCGGCGGACGACGCCGCCGACCATACACTGCCCGCGCGATGGACGTCTCCTCCGGCGACTCATCCTGGCTGCTGCGCCTGCGCGGGCGCTTCCTCGTGTTCGACGGGCCCGACGGCTCGGGCAAGTCCACCGCGCTCAAGCGCTTCGGCGCCCTCGCCCGCGCCGCGGGGCTCACCGTCACCGAGGCGCGCGACCCCGGCGGCACGCCCGTGGGCGAGCGCATCCGCGAGATCCTGCTCGACCCCATCCACGCCGAGATGACCGTCCGCACCGAAATGCTGCTGTACATGGCCAGCCGCGCGCAACTCGTGGACGAGATGATCCGCCCCGCGCTCGCCCGCGGCGAACTGGTCCTGGGCGACCGCTTCGTCTCCAGCACCCTCGCCTATCAGGGCGCCGCCGGCGGCATGCCCGAGGCCGACATACTCCACGCCGCCGAGGTCGCCTGCGCCGGAACCTGGCCCGACCTGACGGTGATCCTCGACGTGGACGAAGCCGCCGCGGCCCGCCGGCTCGGGATGCTGCTCGACCGCATGGAGGCCAAGGGCGCGGCGTTCCACCGCAAGGTGCGCGCGGGATACCTCGCGCAGACCCGGCGCTGGCCCGAACGCCACCTCGTCGTCGATGCGTCCAAGGACGTGGAGGGGGTTTGGTCGGATCTCATCGGCGGCGTGGAACGCTGGGCCACACGCCCCAAACCCTGAAGGAAAGCGGCCAACGCCGCGCTGACGACGGGCGCTGCTCGAGCGCTCAGCCCTCGCCCGGCGCCAGCAGGATCAGCGCGCGCTCGAGAATCACGCGGTCCTGGATCGGGCCGTAGGCGCCGGGCTCGACGCGGATGGTCAGTTCGCGTCCGCGCACGGGGACCGAGAACTCGATGGTCGGTCGCCCGCGGTGCAGGCGCTCGCGCAGGACTTCCTGCTCGTCCACCTCGATCACCAGTTCGCAGTCGCCCCACACCCACGACGAGCGGGGCAGGCGCCCCACGCCGCCCAGGCGCGTCGCGCCCTCGGGCAGCGTCCACATCACCTGCATCGGGCCGGGCAGTTCGATGCTCGGCGCGTCCAGCACGGCGGGCGCCCAGAAGTCGTCGGCGATGCGCATGGGGTCGAGCAGCGGTCGGCCCTCGGCCGCGGACTGCTCCTGCGGCGCGATCCGAGCCAGGGAGCGGAGGCGCGAGCCGTCGAACACCACGCCGATGATCTGATCGAGCGACAGTCGCGCGGACTGCGCGTCGGCGAGCGTCGCCGACGCGCCGCCACGTCCGTCGGTCTCGAGGGAGCGCACGCGGGCGACGGTTCCGTCTTCGAGCCACAGCGCCAGGCCGCGCTGCTCCTGCCGGGGGTTGGCCAGGCGCGCGCCGGCGACGCGCGCCGCCGGCAGTTCGACGTCGCCCGAGGAGGTTTCGATCCGGACGGGGTCGCCGAGCGACTCGATGAAACCTTCCAGCCGGTCGCCGTTGACCAGGAGCGCGCGGTCGCGGGGCGCGGGCTCGAGGAAGACGGGGTCTCCGCTGGGCAGGAAGAGCATGTACCGCACCTCGCTCACGAGGTCCAAGGGCGCCGCGACCGAACCGAGCGTGGGGTGCTCCCACGCCAGCACGTCCTGCTCCGCGGGCGCGCCCGAGCGTCGGCCGGGGAAGCGCTGGCCGTCGGCGAGGATGAGCAGGCCCTCGGCCTCGCTGCCCAGGACGGCCGTCGCGCCGGATTCGGCGAGGTACGGGATGATCGCGGCGACCTGCGACGTTCGGACCTCGCGTGCGCGCCCCGATTCGTCCTGGTACACCACCGCGCGCTGGTCGATCGACAGCGGCTCGATCACCGAGGCGCGCAGTTCCATGTCCAGCAGGACGCGCTTGGGGCGCTGCCGGGCCGGCGCCGGGGCCGACACGTCCACCGGCTGCGCGGGCGCGGCGGCGCACATCCCCGCGCCCAAGGCCGCGGCCAGAAGAACTCGAACTGTCCCGCTCGCCCGTTTCACTGCCGCCGTTTCATTTCTGGAAGATGGGGAGGTACCGCTTGGGCATCTGGAGGATGATGAGCGCCATGGCCGTGCCGTAGGAGTCGCCCGCCTGGCTGTCGGACCAGGAGCCCTCGGGCGCCTGGATGGTCACGAGTGTGTCGCGGATCTTGGGCCACCACGACGCCCAGCGCTCGCCGCCGGCCAGGTACATCGCCTGCACGGCGTAGTAGTGCCCGTAGTAGTAGTGCGCCTGGTTGCGCGACTCGGGCGAGGGCAGCGCCGTATTGAAGAGGTACGCCAGCCCGCGATCGATCGCCTGGTCCTCGTAGACGCCGGCGTAGAACAGCGACGCCACGCCCGCGGCGGACCTTGGCCACGCGGACCGGCCGCTGGTCAGTTGGTACTTGAACCCCCCGTCCGTCTCGTTCTGGCACTTGCGGACGTACTCAACGGCGCGGTCGATGGTCTCCTTGGGCGCCTCTATGCCCGCATTGCGCGCCGAGCGCAGCGCCATGATCTGGCAGATGGTCACCGAGACGTCGGCGTCGTAGGGCACGGGGTTGTAGCGCCAGCCGCCCTCCTCGTTCTGAGACTGCACGATCAGACGCACCGACTTGACCAGCGCCTCGTGCAACCGCGCCGCACGGGCGGTGTCCGCGCCGCCGGCGGTCATGCCGTACACCTCACCCAGGAACAGCGCCGCGAACCCGTGCCCGTACATCGGCCCGTGCGCGGTGTCCGCGGCGATCAGGCCCGTCTCGGCGCAGTTGGCGAGGATGAAGTCCAGCCCCTTTTCGACCACGTGCCCGTACTGCCCGCGCCCGGGCAGGTGGCCGTCGGCCATGAACGCCAGGCACGCCAGCGAGGTCAGCGCGACGTGGCGCTGGTAGTTGCCTGAGCCGAACGAGCCGTCCGCCGCCTGCGCCGAGGCCAGCCAGCGCAGCCCGCGGGCCACGGCGTCGTCCAGCGCCGGCGTGATCTCGTTCGCCAGCGCCGCGTTCTCCGCCGAAATCTCCCCCGGCCTCGACGAGGGCGCGGGCGCGTCGGCCTCCTGCCCCGACGCGCCCGAGGCCATCGCCAGCGCCGCGGCGCTCATCAGGATTGTGCGGGAGCGGATGCGTCTCATTCTTCGGGCCTCTGCTCGGCGAGCCGCCGGTAGTACTGCTCGGTCATGGATTCGTACAGCGAGGAGAAGCGCTCGTCGCCGCCCTGGATCAGCGCGTCGCGGATGCGGGGGGGCAGCGCGCCCCACGCCGCCGACGCCGCGTCGAGCATCTCGCGCAGCGGCTCGGTCTTGCCGCCCGGGCGTCGGCCCTGCTCGTCGGGCTCCTCGCCGGCGCCCTGGGCCACCGCGCCGGCCTCCTGCCGCTGGCGCGCCTGCTGCTGTTGCTGCTGCTCCGACTGCTGCTGCTGTTGCTGCTGTTGTTGCTGCTGCTGGCGGCGGGCCGCGGCGATCAGCGCATCCAGCCGCTTGAGCGCCTCTTCCTGCAGGCGCTGCGTCTCGACGCCCGGGTCCCGTCCGCGCTCCAGGCGCACCGCCGTGTCCCCCATGAGCACGATCGCTTCCTTGAACTGATCGTCGATCCTCTGGCCCGCCAACTCGCGGTCCAGCGCGGTGCGCGCCGGATCGGCGGACTTGGGCGTCTCGGGCGAGGGTCGCGGCGCCTTGGGCAGGCCCAGGAGGTCGTCCAGGTCGGGGATCGGATCGGGCGTGGGCGGGACCGCGACCGGCGGCGTCGCCTGCTGGTCGGGCTCGTGCCCGGGATGGCCGACCGCCGCGGCGGTCAGGCCGCCGATCAACAGAATGCCCATCGCTGCGAGGCGGGTCTTCGCGGACATTTTCACGCCCCTCCAGAGGACTGTTCGGTCTGATCCCCGTCCGGGTTCGGATTTTCGGGGGCGCCGCCCGGTTCGGGGCCGTTCTGGGGCTCAGGAACGGGTTGGACGCCCGGATCGGCGTTGGGATTCAGGCGCCGGATCAGGCCCTCGCCCAGTTCCACCAGTTCCCGCTGGGACCGCCCGAGCCGGTCCAGCGATCGGGGGTCGTTGGCCCCGGCCTCGGCCGCGATGCGGGTTTCGGCCATGATCTGCGCCTGCAGGAACCGGAGCATTTTGAGTTCCGCGATGGGCGGGAGCAGGGGCTGTTGCCCGCCCTGTCCGGATCCGCCCTGGCCGCCGCCGCCGCCCGGCTCGCCGAAGGGGTCCTCTTCGCCCTGATCCTCTCGAAGGACGTCGATGAGGGCCTGGATGAGCACGACGGCGCGCTCCGTCTCGGGCAGCGCCGGCACGGGCCGGCCGTCGGTGAGCGCCTCGGCGGCGCGTCCGGCGGCTTCGTCGAGGGCGCGGTGCGTGTACTCGATCACCCGCGCCTCTTCGAGTTCGTCCAGTTGGGCCGTGAGGTCGGCCAGGTCTTTGCGCACGGAGGTCTGATCGGCCGCCAGTTCGCGGGCCGCGGCGCGCTCGCGCCGGTCCAGTTCCGCGATGCGGGTCAGGGGCCGGACGCCGTCGCGCACGGCGGTCTGGCGCTCGAGCATGGCGCGGTAGGCGGCGCGGAGTTCGAGTTTCCGGCGCTGCTGCTCGGCCTGCTGCTGCTGACGGTCGAGTTCCTCGGCCTGCTGGCGCGCGTCGCGGAGCCGGTCGAGCGACTCCTGCTCCTCGGGGCGCACGGCGTCGGCCGAAGCGGGCACGGCGCGGAGCGCGCCGATGGCGCGCCCCTGCGCGTCGGCGGCGCGCCCGACCAGGCGCGCCACGCCCACCAGTTCGCGCCCGGCGGCGCGGGCGTCGTCCGCCACGCCCAGGGAGTTGCGGTTCAGCCGGATCATCGCCTGATCGAGCGGGCCGAGCGGGTCGCCGTTGCGCTCGGCGAAGTCGAGGTTCGTCAGTTCCGCTTCCTGCGCGACGATCAGGCCGTCGATCGCGTCCATCAGACTCGCCAGCGCCCGGCGCAGTTGCTCCTGTCGGGCCCGCTCGTCGCGCTGGATCTCCTCGAGCATCTGCTCGAGCGTCTGCTCCGCCTGGCGCTGGGCCCGCGAGGCGTCCGATGTGCGGTTCTGCTGCGCGTCCCGCGCCGCCTGCTGCTGACGCTCCGACAACTGCTCCTGGCGCGCCCGCTGGCCCGCCTTCTGCAAACCGGCCGCGGCGCCGGGGTCCTGCTGCTGGATCTGCTCCGCGCGCTCCGGCAGTTCCTCCGCCAACCGGCGCGCGCGCTCGGCCAGTTCCTGCTGCGCTTCGACGATCCGCTCCAGATCCGTGCGGTCCTGCGCGGAGACCTCCGACGCCTCCTGGCCCGCCGTCCGCGCGCCGACCTGCTCGGTCTGCTGGCGCAGGGCGCGCTGGGCGTCCAGCAGGGCCTCGATCTCCCGGCGAGACACCCACGTGTCCTGGCCCGCGTCCAGCGCCTCGATCAGACGCGCCAGTTCGTCCCGGACGCGCTCCTGATCCGCCCGGACGGCGCGCGACTGCTCGTCCGTCAGCGATTCGTCGGCGCCGGGGTTCTCCTCGCGCGCCCGGGCCGCGGCCTCGTCGAGCGCCCGCGCCGCGCGGTCCGACGACGCCCCGGCCTCGCGCATCGCCTGCCGCGCCTCGTCGAGCAGGTCGGCCAGCGGGGCGTCGCTCAGCGCGTTGCGCCGGACGACCTCGCGGAGCCGGTCCAGCGTCTCGGCCTGGCGCGCCAGGCGTTCGCCGATCTGCGTCTGCGACGTGCGCGTGGGGCGGTCCGCCCGCCGATCGGCCGTGCGCTGCAGCGCCTCGGCCTGCTGCTCGTCGGCGCGGATCGCCGCCTGCCGCACCGCGCTCAACTCCGAGCGGATGTCCTCGATGAGTTCCGCCTCGCTGATGATCCGAAGCCGACGCAGCGCCGAACGGCTCGCCGCACGCGCGCCGGTCTCCGACGCCAGGATGTCCAGCGCCGCCGCCGCGATCCACACCTCGTCCCCCGGCGTCACGCCCAGCGTCGAAAGGTCGAGCCGATGCTCGACGCGCACTAGGCGCTGTCCCGCGGCCTCGGCGCGGGCCACGACCTCCGGCTCGCCGGTGGGCTCCAGCGCGCCGCCGGGCACGCTCGGCTCGCCCGCGCCGGCCCGCTTGGCCACCTGGCGCTCCAGCCAAACCGCCTCAAGACCCACGTCGTCGCGCCCCTCGCCCAGCACGTCGATCACCGCCGTCGCCAGGACCGATTCATCGGTCCCCGGCTCCACGACCGTCGCCGACGCCGGCGCGTCCAGCGCCGCCTCGAAGCGGAACACCGGCTCATCGATCGATTCGATGCCGAACTCGTCCCGCAGCGCCACTGGGAAACGCACCGTCTCCGACAGCGTCCACTCAATGGTCCAGCGCGTCCCGTCCGCTGAGATGCTCAGCCCGGCGCCGGGCGCGTCCGGCCCGAGCGCCGCCCCGAGCGCGCCGCTGTCGGGCCCCGGCGACGGGAGCGGCTTATTGAGGTCCAGCGTGAACACCACGCGCGAGCCCGCCAGCGCCGCGGGAGCCGTCGCCCGCTCATCGAGACCTGCGCCCATATCCAGTTCGACGGGCGCGGCGAGCGCGCCGGGCCGGTCGGTCTGGATCGCCAGGCGCGCCGCGTACTCCGGCGGGGTGATCAACGCGCGGGCCGCGACCACCGCAGGCGGGGGCACGATCCGCACGCGCCGCCAGGCCGTTTCGTCGTCGGTTGTGCGGAAGCGGTACTCCACGGCCGAAGCGTCGGCCTCCACCAGGCGCTCGAAGAGCGCGCCGCGCTGCGGGCCGGATCGCGCCGCGCCCGTGGGGATGTCGACCATGCGCCGCTGGTGGGTCATCAGGGCGGTGCGCGTCGGGCCGGCGCGTCCGGAGTCGTCGATCAGCCGGTACTGCGCCGCCAGGTAGGTCGAATCGGGGTCGCGGGGCGTGCGCGTCACCGCCGCCCGCAGCGGCAGCGCCGCGCCCAAGGGGTGAACCTGCGCCTCGGTCACGTCCACGACGCCCGTGCGCTTGGGCCACTCCGCGCCCGCCCACGGCGCGAGAGCGCGAGACACGCCGATGGAGGCCAGGTCCGGGCGGACCAGCGCCGCCACCGCCACGGCCGCGACGACGACGACGAACCGCGCCGCGCTGTTGAGCAGCCGGCGCGGCTTGAGGATCGCCACGTCCGCGCCCGACCATCGGTTTGCCGCCGATTGCACCACGGCCCTCTCCAGCGCGCTTTCCAGCGGCTGGCCGGCGCCCCCGCTCTGATGGAACTCCACCGCGCTGGCGAGCACGCCGCGCAGTTCCGGGCGGCTGCGCTCGACGCGGAGGGCGACTTCGGTCAATGAGGGCCGGAACCGCCACGCCGGGCGGAGCACGAGCGCCAGCAGCGCCAGGAGCGCCGCGCCGCCGAGGCCGAGGTTCACCACGCGGATCCACTCCGGCAGGCGGAGGAAGAAGTCGATCGCTCCGAAGACGAACAGCGCCCCGAGGGCCGCCGCCGCGATGAACAGCGCCCGCTGGCCCAGCAGCATCAGGCGAGCGCGGGCGCGCGTCCTTTGCAGGGCCCGGATCACGCTCTGGATGTTCGGCGAGGGGTTCATGTCGGGTGCGCCGTCGTTGGACGCACAGGCGGACGGCTCGGCGCCGGCGCCCGCGCGGAAAGTTCTAGATCAATCGGACCAGCCGCCGCCCGACCCATTCCAGGGTGAGCAGCGTCACGACCAGGATGAGGGCCAGCGGCGTGTCCCACAGGGGTTCGCTGCGCTCGCGGAGGATGCGCAGTTGCCGGTTCGGGATGTGCTCGGGCAGGGTGGAGAGCGTCGCCTCGGTGAACGAGGCCCCGCCCGTTTCGGCGCTGAGCCGGGCGAGCAGCGCAAAGTCGGCCTCCGGGCGGCGCATCTCGTCGTTGGGCAGCGCCACCTGGACCTCGGCCTGCATCGCAAGGCCCGCCAGCGCGGGCTCGACCGCGCGGGCCGTCCACACGCCCGCCTCCGACGGAAGCCACGTCGCCGCGAACCGCCGCGCCCGCGGGCCGACGGACGTGAACCGCGCATCCTCCGGGCGGAGCACGACCTCCACGGGCGAGGCGGGCAGTTCCTCGCCGGGCTCGGCGCGCCGCTCGAGGCGCACCGCGACGGACGCCAGACCGGCGTCGATGAGCGACTGATCGAGCAGTTCGACGCTGACGCGCACGGGCTGCTCGACGACCGCGGCGCGGGGCGACACCGCCAGCGCCGCGCTCCGGCCCGAGCGGGCCAGCGACTCGCGCCCGATGAACCGCAGCATCTGCACCCAGAAGCGCTCGGGCAGGGCCTCGCCCCGCGCGTACCGCCAGCGCCAGATCTCGTCCGTCGCCACGTAGAGCGCGCGCCCCGCGCCGAAGCGCATCGAAAGCGCCAGCGGGTGCGTCTCGGCGGGATTGCCCACGACCGACGCGAGCGCCAGCGTCTCCGCCGCGGGCTTGACCGAGTCGGCGGGGATGCGCTGGGCCCAGCGGATGAGCGACCATCCGGCCGTCGCGTCGGACAGGTCCGCGGGCCAGGGGTCTTCAGGGTTCGCGCCCAGGCGCAGGATGCCCAGCCGCTCGGCGATGGGCGTGGGGCGCGCCACGACGGACTCGCCGATGGGCCCGATCGTGCCGCCGCCGCCGAACCCGCCGGCGCCGCCGGGCGCGGACATCGGCAGCAAGTCCGCCAGCGCCGTGCCGAACCAGCGATTGGGCGTGGCGCCGGCGCCGCCGATCCAGATGAGCCCGGCGCCGCGCGAGGCCACGTGCTCGCGGATCTGCTCGAGTTGCGCCGAGGTGAACACGCCCGGCTCCACGTCGCCGATGATGATCGCGTCGAACTCCGCCCACCGCTCGGGCGAGTCGGGCAGCGCGTCCAACTCCACGTCGCCCTCCTGCAGGTAGCGCCGGTTCGGCGCCAGCAGCAGGTTCGACGACACGATCGACTTCTCTCGGATCAGCAGGTTTTTGAGGTACCGCTGCTCCCAACGCGGGTAGCCGTCGATGTACAGCACGCGCATCGGCCGATCCACCAGGCGGATGCGCGACTCCACGCGGTTGTTGGCCTCGATCAGGTCGTCCTGCCCGCGCGGCTCGATCTCCACGATCCACGCGCTCTCGCCCGGCGCGTCGGGCGTGTGCGAGAGCGTGACCTCCGTCGCCTCGGGCCCCACGAGCGCCTCGCGCTCCGCCAGCGTGCGCCCCGACTCCTTGTCAATGAGGCGCACGGTCGCCGCCTCCACGTCCGCCGCGCCCGTCCGGACCAGTTCCACCGTCACCGGCGCCACGTCGTTCACGAACGCCACCTCGGGCGCCTCCACCCGCAGGATCGCCAGGTCGCCCACGGGCCGCTCGCTGCCCAGCGCCACCGTATGCACGGGGATGCGCTCGGCCTGCAACTGGCGCAGCGCCGAGCGCGAGGGCTCGTCCAGCGACCGCCCGTCGCTGATCACCACCACCGCCGACAGCGGGCGCGCCGCGGAGCGGCGCAGCGCCTGCGACATCGCCGAGGCCAGAGACGTCCGCTTGCCCTCCGGTTCGCCGAGCGCCGGCTTGCGGCGCGCGCCGGCATCGTCCGCCGGCTCCATCGCCAGGTCGAACGCCCCCGCGTCGAAGCCCAGCCACACCACCTCGCGCTCCCGCGAGAGTTCCTCCCACATCGGCCAGGACGACGCGACCGCGTCCCGCAACTGCGCCTCACGTGAGCGCCGCGGCCCGCCGGGCGCGGCCGGCGGCGCGTCCGCAATCGTCATCGACGCCGAACGGTCCACCAGCACGAGCGCCCAGTCCCGCTCCAGCGACTCCGACCGCTCCACGAGGCGCGGCCCGCTGATCAGCAGCGCCACCAGGGCCAGCAGCGCCGCGCGCAGACCCGCCAGGCACCCCCGCGCCCACGTCGGGCCGTCCAGACGCCGGTACGAAGCGCCCGCGATCACCGCCGCCGCCACCAGGATCGTCACCCACGCCCACGCCGGGAACGGGCGCTCGAAGCCGAACGCCACGCCCTCCGCGCCGAAACGCAGCGTGTCGAGGTCCAGGAGATCCACGAGCACGCGCGTCATGCCGCGGCCTCCAGCGCCTCGGCCACCGTCCGCCCCGCCGGCGCCGGCGCCTCCGCCCGCGCGTGCGAGAACGCCCGCGCCATCACCGTTTCGAGCAACGCCACGCACGCGGCGGCGATCAAGAGCGGCAGCGAGAAGGGCGAGCCCTCCTCCGTCGTCTGCAGCGCGCCCGCGAGGGACTGCTCATCGATCCACTGCACGCGCGAGGGGTCCGCCGGGGCGCCGGAGTCCGAGGGCAGCGCCTGCGCGAGCCACTGCTGCACGGACGCGCCCGACTGCGTCTCGGTGCGTCCGGCGCCGGCGTCGGCGTTGACCGCCACCAGCCCGCGCGTGGCGCCGCGATCGTCCGTCGCGCGGAACAGCCCCGCGAAGCGCACCGGCTCGGTGACGCGCCCCGTCGAATCCACCATCGCCGGCGCGCGCTCGGCGCCGGTGGTCTGCCGGCGCGTCTCGCTCAGGGGCGTGAGTTCCGTCGCGCGGGGCGGCGCGATCAGCCGCCCGCCCGCCACGTGCGCGAGCGCCCCCACCGACTGGCCCGCGCCCTGGCGCACCAACTCCTGCATCAACGGGAGCATCAGCGGCTTGGCGGGTAGACTCGTCCACGTCAGCGTCGGCGCCGACGCGAGGTACACCACCAGGCCCGCGCCCTGGGCGTCCTCCACCGCGTCGCCCGCGCCGCCCGAGCCCGGGCGCGCCGCGATCATCCACGCCGAACCATCATCGAGCGCCAGCATCGTCCGCGTCTCGGGGCCCGACTCCTCCACCGGAAGAACCCGCGCCACCTCCACCGTCCGCGACAACTCCGACCACTCGCTGCCCAGCAGCGCGAACAGGTTCGACGGCTGCGTCTCCGACAGCCGCCGACCGCCGGCGACCTCCACCGACTCCCGCGCCAAGCGCCAGTCCAGACCCAGCGCCCGCGCCATCCCGTCCGACCACAAATGCACGCTCCCCTCCGTCGGCGGCGTCACGATCACCAGGCCGCCGCCGAACGCGAACGCGCGCAGCCGCGCCCACGCCGCTTCGTCCACCAGGTCGGGGCGCGGCACGTACACCACGTCCACCGCCGCCAGCGCCGCCGCGTCGATCGCCGCGGGCGGCACGTCCGTCACCTCGATCGGCGACGCGTCGTTCGGGCGCAGCGCCAGGCGCATCCACTCACCGGGGGTCATGCGGTCCAGGCGCGAGCCGCCGCCGAAGCGGCGACGGTCCACCACCGCCACGCGCAGCGACTCCCGCACGCCCACGGGCCTGCGGAAGAGGTTGTCGGCGCCGATGGCGTCGGCGTCGATCTCCGCGATCACCGCCGCGAACTCACCCAAGGGCCCCGCGCTCGCCGGATCGATCGTCGCCGTCGCGACCGCCTCGGTCTGGCCCGGCGTCCAGCGGACCATCGCCGTGCCCGCCGGGACCGGCGCGCCCGTCGAGGCGCCCATCACGCTCAGCCGGACCGTCGTCGTCGCCGCCTCCCCGGCCGCGGCGCCGGTGCGCCGCAACTGCACTCGCACCTGCTCGCCCGCCAGCGGCGCGTCCGCGCCCGTCAGCGACACCGCGCGCAGCGGGTCCACCGACAACACCTGCACGTTCCCCGGCGCCGACTCCACGGGGCGCGAGGCCAGCGCCCGCACCGGCGGCGCGCCCCGCGGCGCCTCCACCCGCGGCAGGGCGCGCACCAGGTCGGCGCTGCCCAGCAGGAAGTCGCTCAGGATCACCACGCTCACGCTGCCCACCCCCGCGCCCGAGGCCCCAGCCAACTCCCGCGCCACCACGTCCAGCGCGCCGGCGAAGTCCGCCCCGCCGTCGGTGGGCTGCAGGCCCTCGAGCATCGTCCGCACCGCGGCCCGATCGGCCGATGGCGGCGCCACCAGCGGCAGCGCCGGCGCGCCCAGCGCGATCAGCGCCGCGCGGTCGGCCGGAGTGAGCGCGTCGAGCACACGGGCCGCGCTCCGCTTGTGGCGGGCCAGCGCCGTGGCGTCGTCTCCGCCGGCGCCGGCGTCGAGCGCGCCCGAAGCAAGGGCGTTGTCGATGAGGATGTACACCGTCCGCGAGCCCGGCGCGCCCAGCGACCCGGCGGCGCCGCTGAGCAGGGGCCGCGCCAGCGCCGCCCCCACCAGCAGCACGAGCAGGCACCGCGCCGCCAGCAGCAGCCAGCGCTCAAGCCGAAGCCGCCGGCGCGTGCGCTTGTGCGCCTCGAGGATGAACCGCATCGCGCCCCACAGCACCGGCTTGCGGCGACGACGCAGCAGCAGGTGGACGATGATGGGGATCGCCACGCACGCCGCGCCCGCGGCGAACAGCGCCGGATGGGTGAAGTTCAACCTTCAGCCCCCGCCGTGTCCGAGATGTGCCCGTGACCGTGCATCGGTGGAAGTTCCTGACGCGCTAACCGACCTTGAGTTTCTTGATCTGGGCGTTGCGCCGGGCGATGAACGCCGCGAGCGGCGGGCCGAGCCAGTCGTGCGTCCCGACCACCTGGAAATCGAACCCGAACGAGCGCGCGATCCGCTGCACCTCCGACTGGTGGCTCTGGAACGCCTCGAGGTAGGCCTTGCGGATCGAGCGCGGGTCCAGGCGCACCCGCGGCTCGCCCTCGAGGCCCACGAACGGCAGTTCGTCGCCGAAGTCGAACGTCGCCTCGCGCCGGTCCACGACCTGGAAGAGGATCGCGTCGTGGCGCTTGTGCTTGGCGCGGGCGAGCGCCGTGCGGATCGCCTGCGGGTCGGTGTAGAAATCGCTGATGATGACGAGCAGGCAGCGGTTGGTGACCTTGGCCAGCAACTGGTCCATCGCGCGCGCGAGGTCGGTCGGCTTGTCCACCGGGTGCGTCGCCAGCGCGCTGACGATCTGCCGCCACTGGCCCTGCGCGCCCGACTGGCGGATCACCGAGAGCGCCTGGTCCGCGTAGATCATCAACCCCGCGCGGTCGCCCTGGCGCAACGCGATGTACGACATCGCCGCCGCCACCGCCGTCGCGTGGTCGAACTTGGTCCAGTTCTCCCCGCCCTGCACGCTGGTCTTCCGCCCCGTGCCGGAGGCCTCGGCGAACAGACGCGAGCCGAAGTTCATCGACCCCGAACCGTCCACCATCACCACCAGGTCGAGGTTCGTCTCCTGCTGGTGCTGCTTGACGTACAACTTGTCCGAACGGCCGTAGACCTTCCAGTCCAGCCGCCGGATGTCGTCGCCCGCGGCGTAGGGCCGGTGCTGGGCGAACTCGACGGAGAACCCCTGGTAGGGCGAGCGGTGCATGCCGCTGGTGACGCCCTCGACGATGTGCTTGGCCCGGAGTTCGAAGGAGCCCAGGCGCGCCAGCGTCTGGGGATGCAGGTACAGCGTGGCGTCCACGTGGGCGACGCCCGGGGGATTCGGCGCTGCGGCGGCTTTGGAAGGGTCGGGCACGCCCAAGCATATCGGACGTCGGGGGCTGGGGATGCAGGCGGGAGGCCCGAACCTGCGCTTCTGACGTCCTTCCGTGTGAGCCCCGACGCGTCAGGGAGCCAGAGCGGTTGAACCGTCCCTCCGCGGAGACCCCGGCCCCGCTTTGTTGAGCGGCAGCAAAACGTATCCCAGAAGATTCTTGTATGGCATCTTCAACACGGTGCGGGGCGGCGCGTCCATCACAACCTCAGACACCTCGAAGATCACCGCCTCCACGTCTGAGTGCACGAGGGCAAAAGCGACGCAAGTCCGCCCACCCGCCTCCAAGTACGCCTCCATCCCACCGGGGTGCTGGCCCCAGACGACTGACCCGAGCGCCTCGGGGAGGCCTTTATCAAATCGCTGGAAGTTCGACGGGTAGAAGTCCCAACCGAAAGCCCCGGTCGTTGCGTCTGCAAAGCTCGCCTGCTTGCCAGTGCGAGTCAGGAACCGCCGCTGCTCGTGCCGGTCCCGCTGCGCGGAGGCGCTGAGCGAGGCGTCCCCCGATTCCGCGCTGACGCCAGCGTTCGCAGATCGCTCGTCAAGCGCTGCGGCCTCCTCGAGGTCATAGACGCGCGTCGGAAACAGCTCTGTGATGAGCAGTTTGGGTGGGAGCGCTTTGGCGCCGGAATCAGGCTCGGGCTTGGGCCTCGTCCATTCACCGCCACGCGCCGCGCACGCTCTGGCCTCCTGCAGGTCGCTCCAGCCTTCGTTCTCGCTGGCGTAGCTGCTTACGGGCCTGAGGCGAACGCCCACCGCCGTGTTCGGCATCGATCCGGGGTTCACGTGCACTTCGAAGACCAGCACGACATAGTGCCAGCCCGCCGGAGGCGCGGCGTCGTGCGCTGACGGTGCACTGATCTGCGCCACGGCGCCCGAATTCGACTGGCATCCCTCGCAAAGCGCCCGCGCCGGATTTGTGGGATTGGAGCGCCGCATGTCGTGATGCGCAGCCAGATGGCGAATGAAGTACCACATCGATATCTGATGCCAGCGATCAAGCGCGTCCGTCGGACTGTCCGCGGGCGCTGTGTCTCCCAGCTTACGAGCGGTTGTGACGAAGTTCTCCGCCAGTTTGGTGAACGCGGCGCGCTCAGCATTGGGGGGCGGGTGCGAGCCGCTGGAGCCTTGCAGCGCTTTCAACGCTTCGAGTCGAATATTCATCTGACTCACAGACGCGGCGATGGCGATCCGCTGACGTTCCATGGCGAGGAACTGCAGGAATGGGTCGTTCTCAGCTCCGGCTTTGGGGTTCATCCAGAGTCGCGAGACGCTTTCCGCGACGAATCGCCGCTGTCCGTACCACCTCTCCAGACAACCGGGGCACTTGAGCGCGCTTTCTGCTCGTTCCCTCAACTTCAAGTCGCTTGAAACCAAGTCGGCACGAAGGGCGATGTCGCGCTGAACCTCGCGCAGGTGGTCGGTCTCGACGACCCGTGCATCCGAAATCCCAATCGAAGGCTTCGTGCCGTCGCATCCCGCCAGCGTCGCCGCAAGCCCGGCCCCACAGACGATCCGAAGCACATCGAACGTTGTCATTTGAGAACTCCCACAATGGTCCCCCGCGATGTGTTCATAACGTTCGACCGGCGCGGGGGCAAGCACATTCAAGACAAATCGAGAGAAACTTCACAAACATGACCCCCTGCGCAGTGGGTGTTGCCCCTCACGCCGAATCCCCCGTGCAAGCGGAGATTCGGAGCGAAGTTCATGTTCTGTTACACACTGCGCAGGGGGGGGTGCGCTGACCCGCGCCGCTTAGCGCATCACCGAGTCCATGCGCTTGCGATCCGCCCCGCCCGCGCCCTCGACGCTCGTCTCTTTCAGCAGAGCGTCCACCACGTCGTCGGTCGTCACGCCGTCGGCCTCGGCGTTGAAGTTGGTGATGATGCGGTGGCGCAGCACGGGCTTGGCCACTTCCCGCACGTGGTCGGGCGTGACATGCAGCGAGCCCTGCAGCGCCGCACGCGCCTTGGCCGCCAGGATCAGGAACTGGCTCGCGCGCGGGCCCGCGCCCCAGCCGATGTAGTCGCGCACCATCTTGGGGCGCACCTCCTCGGTCGCGGCGTCCTTGACCCGCGTGGCCCGGACCAGGCGCAGCGCGTAGTGGATCACGTGGTCGGCCACCGGCACGTCCCGCACCAGCGCCTGCAAGCGCATCACGTCGCCGCCGTCCAGCGCCACGTCCGGCTCATCGGTTCGGCGCGCCGTCGTCCGCCTCACGATCTCCGCCTCCTCGTCGAGCGTGGGGTACGAGATCAGGATGTTGAACATGAAGCGGTCCAACTGCGCCTCCGGCAGGGGGTACGTGCCCTCCTGCTCGATCGGGTTCTGCGTCGCCAGAACAAAGAACGGCTCGGGCAGCCGGTGCTGCACGCCGCCGGCCGTCACCTGGCGCTCCTGCATCGCCTCCAGCAGCGCCGCCTGCGTCTTGGGCGGCGTGCGGTTGATCTCGTCCGCCAGGATCACGTTCGCGAAGATCGGCCCGCGCACGAACCGCAACTCCCGCTGGCCCGTCGAACGGTCCTGCTCGATCACCTCCGTCCCCGTGATGTCCGAGGGCATCAGGTCCGGCGTGAACTGGATGCGGCTGAACCCCAGACTCAGCGAACGCGCCAGCGTCGAGATCAGCAGCGTCTTCGCCAGCCCCGGAACTCCAACCACCAGCGCGTGCCCGTTGCACAGCAGGCACGTCAGGAGTTGGTCCACCACCTCGTCCTGGCCCACGATCACCCGGTGCACGCTCCGCTGCAGACGCTCGTACGCCTGCCGGAACTCCGCCACCGCACGCGCCGCCTCCTCCGGGCTCATCGGCGCCGCCGATGACGACGGGGAAATCCCGTGGTGCGTCTGCTGGCGGGGATCGGGGCGGGGCTCGGGCCGGGGGTCGTTCCGGGGGTCGGACATGCATGCCTCCGTGCGGCGACGCGAAACAGCCGCGGCCAATGGTAGGGACCGGACGCTGACAGGTTCCGATCGGTTCCTTTCCGATTCACCATCACTTTCCCGCGCCTCGGGGGGCGCCGGCGCGCTTAGGATCGCGGCCTATGCCCGAACTCCCGGAGGTGGAAACAGTTCGCCGCACCCTCGAGTCGCGCATCCTCGGCGCTCGAGTCGATCGCGCCGCCGTGCGCCGACGCGACGTCATCGAGGGCCCCGCCACCGCCCGCGCGCTGCTCGAGGGCGATGAGGTCGCCTCGCTCCGCCGGCGCGGCAAGCAACTGGCCATCCTCGGATCCTCAGGGCGCGTCGCGCTCGTCCACCTGGGCATGACCGGCTCGCTCGTGGCCTCCGACGCCGAGCCGCCCGCCGACGACCCGCACGTCCACGCCGTCTGGAAACTCCGAACCACCTCCGGCGCCGCCGTGTGGATGCGCTTCCGCGACCCGCGCCGCTTCGGCGGGCTCTGGACCCTGCGCTCCCCGGGCGCGCTCGAACAGCGCTGGAAAGACCTCGGCCCCGACGGGCTCGACATCACCGGGCCCGACCTGGTCAACGCGCTCGGACCGTCCAAGCGGCCCGTCAAGGCCGCGCTCCTCGACCAGCGGGCCGTCGCAGGCGTGGGCAACATCTACGCCGATGAGGCCCTCTTCCTCGCGGGCATCCACCCCGCCCGGCGCTGCAGGACGCTCAGGGCCGACGAGTGGGCCCGGCTGTCCGACGCGCTCCGCGGCGTGCTGCTGGCGTCCATCCAGCAGGGCGGGACGACGTTCCGGGACTTCGTGGACGGCGAGGGCCGCGGAGGGGGCTACCAGGCCCGCCGGCTCGTCTACGGGCGAGGTGCCGAGCCCTGCCTGGCCTGCTCTGGCCGGCTGCGCTCCGTGACCATCGGGGGCCGCACGACGGTGTACTGCCCTACGTGCCAGCCGTCCCGGCGATCATCCAAACCCGTTATCCACCGGCCGTTCACTGTGGGGGGTGAACTGGGCGTGGTGATCCGTCCCGACCTTGGGCTGCCCAGGGTGAACGAAGTGGCCGGGTCTCTGACTCATAGGTAATAGAAGAGATCTCTCATCGTCATAGCCGTAAGGCCTGGCGCATTGGGGACAACGGCGATCGACTGTTCTAAGCGCCCACCAGGCAACACCTTGCGGAGCGGCGCCCCATCGAACAACCTGTCGGCGGAAGGTCGTGAATCGTCGCCTCGCGCCGCTGGTGGTCGGTGGATCCTTCGGCGCTCCGTCGCCCCCCGGGGTGGGGCCCGGTTTGAGCGGCGCGATGCGCCAGCGGTGCGCCGGGTTGTCCACGGCCGACGCACACCCGGAACGCGCGGCACGACAGCGCTTTACGTTTCCTCGATCGCCTTCTGTTGGGGGCGCCGGAGCGATGACCCGGAAAGGGGTCAGCCCGCCGCGGAAGGCCGCAGAAGCCGGTCCTCGAGGGTGCGGATCTGCTCGGCCAGTTGGGGGTTGGCCCGCACGCGCTTTTCGATGGTCCGCACCGCGTGCATGACGGTGGTGTGGTCGCGCCCGCCGAAGTAGCCGCCGATCTCCTCGAGCGAGAGGGAGGTGTACTTGCGTCCGAAGAACATGCAGACCTGCCGGGGCTGGGCGACCGATTTCTGCCGCCGCTTGCCTTGGAGATCGGACAGTTTGAGCGAATAGAAGTCCGCGACCGTCTCCATGATGCCCGAGATGGTCATCTGCGGCGCCGAGCGGACGGGCGCGTCCCGCAGGATCCGCTCCGCCATCTCGCGCGAGATCGGGGCCGACTCCACCTGGCTGAGCATCTGCGCGCGGACGATCGCGCCCTCGAGTTCGCGGATGTTCGTGTCGATCCGCTGGGCGATCATCTCGGCGACGCTGGCGGGCATGTCCACGCCGCGGAGCGCCGCCTTGTTCTTGACGATCGCCACGCGCGTCTCGTAGCCCGGCTTTTCGAGTTCGGCGACGAGGCCCCACTTGAACCGGGAGACCAGGCGCTCTTCGAGGTCCGGGATCTGATCGGGCGGCGCATCGGACGACAGCACGATCTGCTTGTGCGACTGGAAGAGGGAATTGAACGTGTGGAAGAACTCCTCCTGCGTCCGCTCGCGCTGCGCGAGGAAGTGGATGTCGTCGATCACGAGGACGTCCACGTCGCGGAAGCGGTGGCGGAAGGAGGCCATTTCGCCGCTCTGCACGGCGTCGATGTACTGCGTGATGAACGCCTCGCAGGAGACGTAGTGGATCGCCGCGCTCGGTTGGCGTTCGAGCACTCGCGAGCAGATCGCCTGCAGCAGGTGCGTCTTGCCCAGCCCCACGCCCCCGTGCAGGAAGACGGGGTTGTACGCGCGCCCCGGGTTCTCGGAGACGGCGAACGCCGCGGCGTGGGCCAGACGGTTTTCCGGGCCCGTGATGAAGTTGTCGAACGTGAAGTCGGGGCTGATGACGAGGGTGTCGTCGGCGCGTCGCTGGGGCGGCAGGACGGACGCGGCCGGGGCCCGAGGCATCGGCTTGGGCTCGGCGAGGGCGGCGCCCTCGCCGTTGTGGGCGGCGGATGGCGCGGCGGGGATCGGCGCCGGGCCGGGGCCGGTCGGTCGTCGTTCGGTTGCGCCGGCGCGCGCCGCCGGACGCTGGGCGCTGGGGCGCTCGGCCTCGTCGCCGACGAAGCGGACGGACAGCAGCAGCCCGCTGACGTTCTGCGCCGCCTCCGCGAACGCGCCGGCGCACTCACGCTCCAGATATTGCCTGCGGACGTTCTGCGGCACGCGCAGCCAGAGCGCCCCGGCCTCCACGCCGAGACATTCGATCTCGTCGAACCAGCGCCGGCTCAGCCCGATGTGGCGGCGACGCACGTCGGCGAGAATATCATCCCAGATCGCGCGATCGGGAGCGCTCATCGGCGAAATCTCTGCCGGCCACACCGGCCTTTGGGAGTCGTTCATCGGCGCCCCTACACCCTTGTCGTTCCCGGCCGTTGTCCCCTGAAAACACAGGGTTTGCGGCGACGGGACACCCGCCTGGGCGCTCGCAAAATGCAGCGGGCCAAAGTTACGTCTCGTCCCCCTCCGTGTCAACAGCCGAGGCGCGTGTTCCCTCGATTCGTCGGCCCTCCGCTCGCTCCGCCTCGTCCAACTGACGCTCGTACCGCATCTTGTTCGCGCGGTGGTCCATCAGGAACTCCACGCGCGACGCCTTCTCACGCCCC
The DNA here is from genome assembly GCA_016742055.1 of Phycisphaerales bacterium. Lineage (GTDB taxonomy): Bacteria > Planctomycetota > Phycisphaerae > Phycisphaerales > UBA1924 > JACVCK01. Next base: position 8,196 of record JACVCK010000012.1, on the reverse strand, counting down.
ACCAACTCCACCAGGCGCTTCCGCGCGTACGCCATGTTCGTCCGGCGCGACAGGTGCGTCAGCACCAGCGTGCGGCACTCCAGCACCCGCAGCCACTCCACGATGTCGTCCAGGTGCAGGTGCTTGCCGATCCCCGCGCGCTGCCGGTGCTCCGGCTCCACGAACGTGCACTCGCACACCACGATCTGCGCCGTCCGAACGTCGTTCCGCACCAGCCACGGGCCCGGGCTCGTGTCCCCCAGATACGCCACCAGCGGCGCCTCCAGACGACGCGTGATCTCCACCCCGGACGCCTTCAATTCCCGCAGTTTTTCCTGCGGAAGATCGGTGTACTCGGGCTTGAGTTTGCTCCGCTTCTCGAGGATCACGTACCCGAACGCCGGGCACGTGTGCTCCACCTCGAACGCCCGCATCGCGATGTTGTTCTTGATGTCGATCTCCTGCTCCGGAGCCATCGCGATCACGTTGTACGGCGTCACCTGCTGCTCGAGGTCGACGTAGCCCTCCATCATCCGTTGGATCGGACGCTCCAGGCGCGCGTCGCACACGATCGTCCCCGGGCCCATCCCTTGGAACACCCGCTGCGAGCACCAGTACGCCAAGCCCCCGATGTGGTCCATGTGCCCGTGGCTGATCGCCGCGAACTTGCTCGCCAGCATCGGACGCGGGCACGCGCCCATGTCGAAGCACACGTCCAACTCCGGCGCCTGCACGCACGTGGCCTCGCCCGCGACGCTCATGCCCTGCACGCGGAACGGCGGGCTGTAAATGAAGCCCAGTGACCCCTCACGGGGGGGCGGCTTTGGGAGCATCGGGGCAACCTCCGAGGACGGGCTTTCGCCCGGGCCGGTTCTGCTTCGGTCAACGGGCCGATCCTAAGCCCCGGCCCCCGGCCCGGCGAGCCGCCCCCGCTACATTTCAGCCCATGCCCCAGCGCCCCAACGAGCCGTCCGACGCCCACAGCCCCGGGGCAGGCCCCATCAGCCACCAAACCCCGCGATCCGCCTCCGACATCGCCCTCCAGGCCGCCAAGGACCTCGGGCACGTCAGCGTCCTCGCGGCCGTCTGCGCCACCCTCCCGGCCCTCGGCGGGTTCCTCCTCCTGGGGACCATGGCCGCGCTCAAGCCGAAGTTCGACGAGATGGGCGGCGCAGGGCCGTTCGCCTACACGGGCGCTTTCGCGCTGGCCTGCGGCCTGGCGCTGATGCCGACGTACGCGATGAGCATCGCCTCGGGCGTGTTCTTCGGGTTCACCGTGGGCGGCGGCGCGGCGATCGTCGGCGTCACCGTCGGCGCCGCGATCGGCTACCTCTGGTCGGCCGCGCTCGCGCGGAAGAAGGCGATGGCGGTCATCGACCGCGACAGGCGCGCCCGCGCGGTGCGCGACGCGCTCGCCGATCGGGGCCGCATCGGCACGATCGGCGTGGTCGCGCTGCTCCGCGTGCCGCCCAATTCGCCCTTCGCGATCACGAACCTCGTGATGTCGGCGACGCACGTGAAGTTCGTGCCGTTCATTGTGGGGACGGCGATTGGCATGGCGCCGCGGACGCTGCTGGCGGCGTGGATCGGCTCGACGATCGGCGACCTGCTCAAGGCCCTCAAGGGCGGCGCGGGCCCGTGGAAGTTGATCAGCATCGGCGTGTCGATCGCGGCGGCGCTGACGATCTTCTGGCTGTTCGGGCGCTGGTCGAAGCAGGCGCTGGCGCGCCTGCGCGAGGCGGAGGGTGTGGCGCCGCCGCCGAATGGAGATGTGGCGGGCGGCGCGGCCTCGTGATCAACTGTTGAAGTTGCTCAACACCACATTCAGATCCGCGAAGTCCACGTGCCCGTCGCCGTTGAGGTCGCCGGGGATGTCTTCGCCGGAAGTCTGCCATACACCGAGCACGAAGTTCAGGTCGGCGAAGTCCGCATCGCCGTCGCCGTCGGCGTCGCCGGGGACATCGGTGTTGATCGGCTGACCCGGCGTGTATTCGAACATCACGCGTCCGTCGTCGCCGTCCACGACCTGCACGGTGAAGGTGCGCGCGATCTCATCGATCACCACGCGACCCGCCATGTGCGCGTAGCCCGGCGGGCGCGACACGGGAGGGAACTGGGCGCCGTCGGTGGAGCAGAAGAGAACGCCCGGCAGCGCGGCGTCCAGCGGGTTGTACTGCGTGAAGACGTTGTTGCTCGCCGGCCCGCCGCAGGCCTCGAAGAGCATCTTGGGCTCCGCGAGCCGCGTGTGCACGAGGGAGCAGTGGCGGTCGCCGGAGAGGACGATGGCCTTCTCCACCGCCGAGGCGCCGATGGCCTGCTCGATCATCGCCCGCTCGGCGTGGAACGCGGTGTGCGCGCCGCCGCCCTCCCAGTTGTCGCGGAAGTCCTGAACGTCGCCCCAGACGCTGGGGGAGAAGATCACCAGGAGCGGCTTGTCGGTGGCGGCGAGGAGGTTCAGGAGCCAGGCGCGCTGGGTGAGCCCGAGCATGGTCTGGGCGCCGCGCCGCTGGTGCGAGCGAGTGTCGAGCATGACGAAGAGCGTGGAGCCCGTCTCCCAGGATCGGTAGGACGCCTGCGCGCCGGGCCCGGTGTTGAGCATGGCGCGCCGGAAGTACGACTCCCACGCCGCGAGCCCCTCGTGCCAGAGGAACGACTGCGTGACGCCGCCGTGCTCGGGGAGCGTGGCCTGCGAGTTGGCCCAGAGATCGGTGGCGTTGTTGGACCACACATCGTGGTCGTCGAGCATGATGAACTGGGGCGTGGTCCTCGCCACAGCGGCGTAGGACAGGTCCTGCAGCGTCGAGCGGACGCTGTTCATGATCTCGTGGCGGTTCGACGGGAAGGGCTCGGCGGGCTGCGAGTCGTTGTAGTGGAAGTCGCCCAGGTTGGCGATGAAGTCCACGCCGAGGTTGTCGAGGGCGCTGTAGACATCGAAGGGGTGCGACTGGCCGTTCTGCTCGTGGCAGGACATCCAGCCGAAGCGGACCACGCCCGGCTCCGCCGGCAATGTGCGGAACGTGTACAGGTCCGTCGCGGCCTCCGTCTCCGGCCGGCCGGCCTCGCGCACCACAACGCGGTACACGCACGGCGCGCCGGGCTCGAGGCCTTCCAACTCGTGCGTCGCCGCGAACCCATCCTCCGCGAGCAGCGGTCGCGGCGCGCTCACGCGGATCATCGGCGAGCCCTCCCCGGGCCACGCGCCCGTCGCAAACTCCACGAACGACTCCGCCGCGCTCCAGCCGAACGCCGCCGGGTCCTGGATCGTCACGATCCGCGCCGAGGACCGGCCCACGTCGCGCACGTTCGCGAGCGTCAGGTCGGGGTCGTAGCGCAGCGGGCCGGCGCCGCGATGGCTCCACCGCGCCCAGCGCACGGCGCCCGCGGCGCCGTAGGCCCCGCCCGACGCCGAAGCCCCGATGGCGAACCCGCTGATCGGCGCCTGGATCCCGTGCCCCTGCTTGCGCAGGTCGAGCGCCTCAGCGCCGTTCACAGACACGGTCAGATCGCCCAGCGCCGCCGCGCCCTCGGACGCCACGTAATCCAACTCCAGTTCGTGCCAGCCCGCGCCGTCGAGCGTCAGCGACGACTCCCACACCCCCACGCCCGTCAACTCCAGGCGCAGCGCGCCCGCCGAGGTCACGCCCAGCGTCACCGGCGCCGACGCGCCGCTCAGCAGGCGCAACGCCGTCGCGTGCCCACCGCCCGACGCCTCCACCCGCGCCATCACACGCACCTTCAGCGCCGCGACGCTCGTTTCCACACTGCCCGGCTCGTCGTTCTGACCCGTCAGAAGGTGGCGCAGCCGGTACACGCGCTCCGACGTCGCTCCCGCGGCCGGCGCACGGAATACGGCCGCGGCGCCATCCGCCAGCATCTCGATCATCGCCGGCTCGCCGCCGTGCTCGAACAGCATCGATCCGCCCCAGCGGCGCAGTTCGCTTTCGGACTCAAACCTCACCTGCCCCTCGATCGGGGTGAATCCCGGGATGGACAGTGCCTGCCGCGGGCTGAGATCCGCCGCGCTCGGCCGGTTGGGCCCAGCCGGGCGCATCCAGACCTCCGATTCGCCCGTCGGAGCGAGGTCGTCGCGCCCCACCTTATAAGGGGACGGCGCGCCGTCCACCGAGAGCGCGAGCGAGAGCAGGGCGGCGCCGGCGCACACGCCCACGCCACGAAACACAGTGAAAACAGGCCTCGGCAGCATCGATAGCATCCCTTCGGCGCGCACCGACAGCGCACGCTCCCGCGCCACCCCGCGGCCTCGAGGCCGCGACTCCGATCGGCGCCGACATCCGCAATGCAACAACGGCGCCGCGTGGCCTCAGCCACGCCGGCGGAGCATGAACGGGCCCGGTGACGGCGCTACGTCAGAGGATTGGGATGAGAAGTTGGGGAAGGCGGACAGGACATCGCGGCCCCATCTGGATCAAAAGTTCGGAACGGCGGCCACGCCAACCTCCCCAAAGATGGCCTGCATTCCTGCGTGGAGTTCCCGAACTTCACCGATCTGGAGAATCTGGCTCTCCATCGCCGGCGATTCGGCGACGAGGCCGTAGCCGATGATCGTGAGCGAGCAGATGGCTCGCGCAAAGAACCATCCCAGGTCTCCGCGGTGAGGGTCGAGAATGCCCCGCGATCCGAAGCAGAGGGAGGCGCTGTTGGGATTGAAGTCGCCGCGGACGGAAGGGTTGATCTGTTCGAGGGCTTTGAGCCGAAGCGCTTCGAACCAGTCCCTGGGGTAGCGCGGGAAGACGTGGTTGTGGGCCTCGAGGTTGAGCACGCTCCAGAGGTCGGTGGGCTGGACGTCGCGTGCCGGATAGGAGTACTCGCCGACTTCGGCGGGGATCCCGTGCTTCAGGGCGCGGAGATGCATCTCCCAGCCGCGGTCGGGCTCACGGACCTGCATGACTTTGCGAACCTACTCTGTGCGGCACAATTGGAGGACAGCGAGAACTTGGCTGGCGCCAGGGATGCGGAGTCTTTGGTGTAGATGAAGACTTCGGTGGTCAGGCTCATGGGATGTAGTCGTGTGTGTGGGGATGCTCTAGAACGACGCCCACCTCTGCAGCGGGCCAAATGTTCGTTCAAGTTGGTCTTGCAGAGTCCTGATCTCAGGTGTGCGGAACACACACTCCTTGAAGCGGCTCCAGTCTGCCGGCGATGTGTTGCTCGACAACCCAAAGCTGAACTGCGCCAACGCGATCCGCTTCGTGTCCTCGAATCCGGTCCCGAAGTCGATGATGTCGTGCGGGCCGACCACGGCGTTGAAACCGGCCCACCCAAGGTCCCCGACGACCTCGGCGGGCACGGCGGCGGCGATCGCATCGGCAAGCGCCATAAGCGCGCTCGATCCCGCAAAGCCGACCGCGAGCGGGCGCCCGGGAATGTGATCGTCGCAGCAATCTTCGATCGAGCCGCCTTCTTGAACGAAATGAGAGTCGCGGTCCTGATTCAACAAGGCCTCCCACTGCGCATCGGGCCTGAGGAGTCGTGTCGCCCACGCAACGCGCCTTGTTCCCGCCGTATCCGCGGCGGCGAGCAGCGCGGTCCGCGGCGGGACTGCCAAGCGTGGTGTGTAGAACACAAGACCCCTCGAATACATACCCCGACTCCTGAGCGCGCAGTCGGCGCTTTGCAGACGTCCCGGGTCACCACGCGACCGACACCTGTAGCGGTCCGACCGTTCCCTCCAGCCCGCGGCGGAGCGCACGCACCGCCGGTACTTCAAGGATCACCTCACGGCAGCGGGCGCCGTGCGCCGGCGTGGAGTTCACACTCAGTCCAAAGCTCCACTGCGCGCGCGCCAGCCAGACCGGATGGCCGACTCCAAGCCCACGATCGAAGATATCGTGGGCGCCGACGACGCAGTAATAGCCCACAAAGCCCAGGTCTCCCAGAACCTCGGGAGGGATGGCGTTTCGGATCGCGTTGACCGTTGCTTCCAAAGCAGGGGATGATAGCAGATTGACGCCAAGCGAACGCCCCGGCACAAAGCTCGCAGCAACTTCTTCGACGATGGCCTTGCGACGCTGGACGACGACCTCGCGGTCGGGGGTCTCCCAGCGGAGCGCCGCGGCGTATCCGAAATCAGGTCCAATGGACAGGGATGCGCCACAGACGATATCCGTCCCCGCCGCCTCCGTCGCAGCGCGCAGCGCAGCGAGCGGATCAACCCGAAGGCGTGAAGTGTGCATGACAAGACCGCATCCATACATTGTCGCTTCTCGGGAACTCATTCAGTAAAAAATAGTGGTCGCTACGCCACAGGGGCCGACGATGGACTCCAGCTGTGCTTTGAGTTCCTTGAAGGTGCCGAGGTCCAGGATGGCGTCCTCGAACGCGAGTCGGTCCCCGATGAGGCCGGAGCCCGATACATATAAGGCGCAGATCGAGCGAGCGAAGAACCGGCCCTCAGTGTGACGATCGGTGTCCACGATGTCGCGCCACCCGAGTCCAAGATGCACGCCGTTGATGTCGAATGCTCCGCGTATCCACTCTGGCATCGAGGCGATCTCGGTGCGCAAGGGACGGAACCATGGCGGCAGCCCTCTGACGAATATCGCGTGCTTCAGTCTAAAATCAATCTTCTTCGCCACCGTGGCCGCGGATTGCTCCTTGGCGATGTACTCATACTCCTCGTCGTCCCAAGGCGTTCCGTTCCGCAGCCACCGCTGATGCTGCTCCCAAGCGTCATCGGGCGATGGGAATCGCATCACGCAGCGAACACGGTCGGCGCCGAGGAGGGCGAGCAGACTGGCAACTTGCGGAACGCTGATGCTGTTCGTGGTTTGGGTGTGCAGAGCAATTTCAGATGTTAGACTCATGGCGGAACCTCATCGAACGGAGGGCCATCATACCCAAACTCATCCATGAGCGCGACCAGAAACGCCGTGTCGGCGACGGCTTTCATAGAGCCCTGAACCCCCAGACTCGCCGTGAGCGCCATAATTTCAATCTGCAGATCGGTGGCGATTTGTAAGCGGGCGGTTTCGCTCGAAGCATTTCGAAACTGTGTAAATAGCAGCGCGATTCTGTCCTCTATCCGGTCATGCTCAAGCGTATAAATCGAAAGCATAGCGCCCGCCGTCATGCCGACGATGCCGACAGCCTTAAGCGTTGTGTGTGCGTCCGCTTTGGGGTGCTTAATAAAGCGGCCCTGCGCCGGGCTCCACATGTGAGAAGGGATTAGCTTTCCCCATTTCTTATGACCAAACACGGCGTCATAAAGCGCGCCCAACTTCGGGGCGGCGCCGAACGCTCAATGCTTCCCCGCACAAATCTTCACTGCCGCTCCCCCGCGCGCCGTCACAGAGCGCAATAACTCCACTTCGAAACCACCCGCGGGGGTGTCCGAGAACGCTCGAAACAGACTCTCCATCGCCCCCGACGCCCACCCCCCAAAAGCGTCGCGAGCCGGCGGGAACATCCCGGTCCGGCTTCGCCGACGCGCACGCTGAGGAACATTCATCACGCACGCCAAGAAGCGCCGGAAGGTCGTCCGGTTCGCGGGGCGGGGCAGGTTTAGTGGCCCCGCGCGGCGGACAAGTCCGGCCCTCGCGTGCGGTATTTCAGTCGATGATCACGCTCATGCCGATTGCTCCTCCGTCGGGGCGCCCCGTCTCACGCGGGCGCGCCGGCGACAGGATCAACGTCGAATACGCGCGGGGGCCGGGCAAGCGGCATTTGGGCGCTGAAATGGGCGTTCGGGCGCTATTCGGTCCCGCCCTTCAGCGGCGCGGCTGCTGCTGCGTCAGGCAGTGGATCGTCCCCAGCCCCCAGACCAGGTCCCGCGCGTGCAGGCCCACCACCGGCCGGTCCGGGAACAGGCCCGAGAGCGTGCCCAGCGCCACGCGGTCGTTCGGATCGTTGAACGTCGGCACGATGACGGCGCTGTTGGCGATGTAAAAGTTGAGATAACTCGCCGGCAGGCGCTGACCGTCGAACACCACCGGCGCGGGATACGGGATCGTCACCACGTGCAGCCCCGCCTCGCCGAGGATCCGCTCGTTCTCGACCGAACTCGCGTGGTTCTCATCGTCGGGATCGTCCTCGTACGCCAGCGCCACCACCGGCCGGCCGTTCGCGGGCGGGGCGAAACGGGCGATGTCGTCGATATGCCCGTGCGTGTCGTCGCCCGCGCAGCCGCGCCCCAGCCAGACCGTGCGCCGGATCCCGAGGAATTCCGCGAACCCGCGCTCGTACTGCGCGCGCGTGAGC